>NZ_CP108039.1:3696428-4004464 GCF_036173045.1 Streptomyces sp. NBC_00299 | reverse complement strand
TCGAGGGTGCGCCGCCGTACGACAAGGGCTCCGCGATCGCGACGCTCACGGCGGTGATGACGGAGCCGCTGGAGGAGCCGAAGAACGCGGGACCGCTGAAGGACGTCATCTACGGCCTGCTCACCAAGGACCCCGCCAAGCGGCTCGACGACGCCGGTGCGCGGGCCATGCTCAACGCCGTCATTCATGCGCCGGCGGCCAAGTCCGAGCCGGAGCCGGCGGACGCGACGAAGGTCGTGCCGCTGCCGCCGCAGCCCGACGCGCCGGAGAACAAGGGCCGTTCGGGTGCCGGTAAGCGGGGCGAGGAGGCCGGGGAGCGGTTGCGCGGGGCGCTGCGTTCCGTGCGCAAGGCCGCGGTGAGTGCGGGGGCGGCCGGGGCTGCTGCCGCTCGTACCAAGTCCGGGAGCGAGACGGCGGGGGCCGACGGGGCCGCGGCCGGTGGGTCGTCCACGGGAGTGGGCGGGGCCGGGGCGTCGTCGAAGGCCGGGAGTTCCGGCCGGACCTCCGGTGCTGGGGCTTCAGCTGCCGGGGCCGCCGGTGTGGGTGCCGGTGCTGATGCCGGTGACCGGGCCGGTGCCGGTGACAGTGCCGGTGAGCGGGACGGGCAGGCGGCGAACGGGCAGGGTGCGGGGAGCAGTTCGGGGTGGCCAAAGATGACGCCGCCGGATCTGCCGTCGCGGCCCGTGCCGAGGGCGCCGCTCACCGATGTGGTGCCGAAGCGGACGTTGGCGATCATCGCGGTGGCCGTGGTGGTTGCCGTGATCGGCGTGGTGCTCGCCCTCACGCTCGGCGACGACGACTCGACCGGGGCGGCGAGTGGCGGCGGTGCCAAGGCCTCCGCCAAGGCGAGCACGAGCGGCGACACCAAGAAGGACGACAAGGACAAGACCCGTACGGACGGGGAGAAGTCCGCGTCGGCCGGGTCGGGGTCGGGTTCCGGTTCGGAGAGCGGGACTACGCCGAGTGCCGGGACGGGTGCGACCGCCGGGAGCGGTGCCGAGGCGGGGTCCGGGAGCGAGAGCGGGGCCGCGTCGACGCACAAGGGGAGCCAGGGGTACTCGCTCGGGCTGCCCGACGGATGGAAGTTCCAGTCCACGGGGTCGGCCGGCGACCGGTTCACCGGGCCCGACGGGCAGAAGCTGCTGGTCGCCTGGACGTCCACGCCGAAGGGCGACCCGGTGGCGGACTGGAAGGACCAGGAGCAGTACATGCAGCGCTCCGAGTACAAGAAGATCCGGATAGAGGAGGTGGACTACCGCGGTTGGAACACGGCCGACTGGGAGTTCACCTATTCCGAGGGCGGGACGAAGTACCGGACGATCGACCGAGGGTTCGTGGTGAACGAGCAACTCGGATATGCGCTGATGTACACCGCGAAAGCCGCCAACTGGGACAGCGAGCTGCGTAAGGACACGTGGCAAACGCTGACGGACTCGTTCAAGCCGAAGTCGTGAAGTGAGCGAAATTCGGTTTGGGCTCGCCAAGGGCGCGATTGGGCCGTGAGATCCGGCAACCGTCATTTGCGAGTTGTCTCCGGCACGTATCGTGAGTGCTTGCGGACCGTACGCATCCAGTCGTGCGTCCGGAACGAGACGCAAGTCGAGCGGAATTGACCAACCGGGCGGCCGGGGGAGGCAACGTGGACGACTATGCGGGTCGGGTACTGGCCGACCGCTACCGCCTGCCGCTGCCGCCGTCCGACGAGTACGAACTCACCGAGTCGCGCGCCTTCGACACCTACAGCGGGCAGGAGGTCCTGGTCCGGCAGGTGCCGTTGCCGGAGGTCGTCGAGGCGGAGGTGCTCGACGCCGAGGGGTTGCCCGACGGTTTCACGGCGCGCGACACGCGCGAGCGCGGGTCGGGGCGACGGCCCTCGGCGCGTTCGAGCACGCGGCGGCCCAGCGATCCCGCCGTGCGGCGGGCGGTCGAGGCGGCGCAGGCCGCGGCCCGGATCCCCGACCATCCGCGGCTGGACCAGGTCTTCGACGTGTTCGCCGAGGGCGGCTCGCTGTGGATAGTGAGTGAGTTGGTGGGCGCGCGCCCGCTGGCCGCGCTGCTCGCCGAGAAGCCGCTGACGCCGTACCGGGCGGCCGAGGTCGCCTCCGACGTGCTCATGGCGCTGCGGGTCTTGCACGCGCACGGCTGGGTCCACCGGAACATCACCGCCCGCACGGTGCTCGTCTGCGACGACGGCCGGGTGATGCTGACCGGGCTCGCGGTCGGGGCCGCGGAGGAGGCGCTGTGCGGATATGACCCGGTGCCGGTCGAGGACGGTGCCGGGGACGGCGGGGCCGGGACATTCGGCGGCGGGGCGGCTTCGGGCGGAGAGTTCGGCGGCCCGGGTGATCCCGGGGCACCCGGCCGACACGCCGGCGGGACCGGGGCCGGCGTGGACCCCGAGGCGGCCCGGCGTGCCGCCATAGAGGCGCGTGCCACCGAAGGGCTGCCGCTGCCGGCGGCCGAGACGGGCCCCGCGACGGGAGCCTCGGGCGGCGCACCGGGTGGCGCTCTCGAAGCCGGTGGGGACATCAGGGCTGCGCGAGCCGGAGCCATCGCCGCGTATCGGGCGGGCGCCCGTGCGGCGGCCCGGGTGCAGGAGGCGCAGAACGGACGGGCGGCGTTGCCCGCGGGGCGCCCGGCGTCCGAAGACGACCGCGCCGCCCAGGCCAACGGCTCGGCGCAGCAGCCGTACCACTCCGGCAACGGCATCACCACGCCTCCGGGCCAGATCGGCGACCCGTACGGCACGCAGGCCACGCCCTGGCACGGGGCCGCACCGCGGACCGGGGCCGGTGCGGCCGCGCCGGACGAGGGCCGGGGCCGTACGGCACTTCCGCCGGCCGGGCCGGGCGCGCAGCCCGGGACCCCTGACGCCCCGTACGGCACAGGTGTGCCCGCGCCGGGCGTCGGTGGGTACGCCACGGGCGGCAGGCCGGCTCCGGGGCGTGAGGCGTCCCCTGCCGCGGGTGCCACCGCTCCGGCTCTCGGCGGCAACGGCCATCCCGCGCGGGGCGTGCCCACGCCCGGCGTCGGCGGGTTTCCCGCACAGGGCGCTCCTGCTCCCGGCACCCCGGGCTCGGCCGCGCGCGGCGTGCCCGTCACCTCCGGCGCCTCCACCGCGCCCCCCGGCGGCGACTCCGACCACCCCGCGACCCGCTGGGGCGACCTCGTGGCCGGTACTCCCGCCCACCGAGGGCCCACCACTGCGCTCGCCGCCGAGCGGGCACGGCAGGCGCGGATGGCTGTGGTCGGGCCCGTGACCGAGCGCTGGGCGCCGGAGCAGGCCGGGCCCGTGCACGAGAACTGGCAGCTGGCGGCGCCGATCGGGCCCGCGACCGACCTGTGGGCGCTGGGGGCGCTGCTCTTCCGGGCCGTGCAGGGGCATGCGCCGTATCCGGAGGAGTCGACGGCCGAGTTGGTGCAGATGGTGTGCGCGGAGCCGCCCGCCTATGCCGAGGAGTGCGGGCCGCTCAGGCCGGTCGTGGAGTCGTTGCTGCGTCAGGACCCCACCGAGCGCCTCGACTTCGAGGAAGTGCGCGGCTGGCTGCGCTCGCTCGTGCGGTCCGCGCCCGAGCCGGAGGCCGGCGCGCATGTCGTCGCCGCCCCGCCGGCCGACCCGAACCGGCTGCCGATCGTGCGGCGCCGGGGCGAGCTCGTGCGCAGGCGGCGGGCCGGGCTGCCCGCGCATCACGGGCGGCACAAGCGGGCCAAGCAGGAGCCGGCGTCCTCGCCGCGCAAGCTGGGAGGTACGTTGCTGGTGCTCGTCCTGCTCGGCATGGCCACGGCGATCGCGTACGCCATGCTGTTCATGCCGAAGGCCGACCAGGGCGACGGCGCCTCGGCGGACGCCGATCGCACCGGCGCGGCGGGGCAGGCGAGCGAGGCGCCCGACCAGTCCGCCGACGCGAGCAGCGAGCCGCGGCCCGACCAGACCTCCCCGGCGACCGACAACAGCCCTTCGGAGTCGGCCGGTTCGACCGAGACGCAGACCAACGGGCCCGAAGTCCCTGACGGCTTCACCCTGCGCAAGGACACGGCCGGGTTCCAGATCGCCGTGGCCAACGGCTGGGACCGCACGCCGGAGAACGGACGTGGGCAGGTGGTGTACGCGCACGGTGACTTCGACCTCATCGTCGTACCGGGGCGGGACACCACGGCGCAGTACGGCAGCGACCCCATGGTCTACCAGCGGGAGCACGAGCGGGAGTTGCAGCCGTACCGCGACTCCAGCTGGGCTTCCTCCAGTGGTCTGAAGACCATTCAGGTCGGGGAGCGGACCATGGCCGAGGGGCAGTTCACCTGGACCAACGACCAGGGGCGCGAGATTTTCGTGCGCAATGTCGCGATCCTGATCGAGGGGAAGTACCACGTCGTGCAGGTCCGCGGGCCGGAGGCCGAGCGGGACGAGGTGACGCGGTTGTTCGAGCAGGCGTCGGCGACCTATCAGGTCACCGGCTGATTTCTCGCGCAAACCCTGTGTGACAAAGGCTTGATGGTTGCTTCGCCGCGGGGAAAGCGACAACCATCACAGTGGGGTCTCCTTGGCACCCCCGTGGTTCCGGTCGAGTCGACCTGTCCTTAACCTGACCCTGTCAAGAGCATTGCGGGGCAACGTGAATCAGATGCAGGGCCAGCTCATTTCGGGCCGCTACCGGCTCGCCGACGCGATCGGCAGCGGCGGCATGGGCCGGGTGTGGCGTGCGCATGACGAGGTGCTGCATCGGGCCGTGGCGATCAAGGAGCTGACCGCCGCGCTCTACGTCTCCGAGAGCGACCAGGAGCGGCTCCTCGCCCGCACCCGCGCCGAGGCGCGCGCCGCCGCGCGCATCAACCACTCCGCCGTCGTCACCGTGCACGACGTGCTGGAGCACGACGGCCGGCCGTGGATCGTGATGGAACTGGTCGAGGGGCACTCCCTGGCCGACGCGGTCAAGGAGAACGGACGCGTCGAGCCGGCCGAGGCCGCCCGCATCGGCCTGTGGGTGCTGCGGGCGCTGCGCGCCGCGCACTCCGCGGGGGTCCTGCACCGCGACGTCAAGCCCGGCAACGTCCTGCTCTCCGAGGACGGCCGTGTCCTGCTGACCGACTTCGGCATCGCCCAGATCGAGGGCGACTCCACCATCACGCGCACCGGAGAGGTCGTCGGCTCCGTCGACTACCTCGCCCCCGAGCGGGTCCGCGGCCACGACCCGGGCCCCTCCTCCGACCTGTGGGCGCTCGCCGCGACGCTCTACACGGCCGTGGAGGGCCGCTCGCCCTTCCGCCGTACCTCGCCGCTGGGCACCATGCAGGCGGTGGTCGAGGAGGAAGCCGCCGATCCGCAGCACGCAGGCGCGCTCGCACCCGTGATCAGCGCCCTGCTGCGCAAGGATCCGGCCACCCGGCCCGGCGCCGCCGAGGCGGAGCAGATGCTGGCCGAGGCGGCGGAGGGACGACGGCCGAGCGCGGCGCAGGTGTACGTCCCCACACAGCACACGCGGTACGAGCCGGAGGCGCGCACGGAGTCCGGGCACGCCGGGGCGCACGTGCCCACCGGGGCACAGACGGCGGCGACCGGTACGCCGTACCCGCCGATGACCGGGCCCACGACGAGCGGCCCGCTGTACGACATCTCCGGCCTCGGCACGGGTGCCGGCCCCGCCCGGCCGTCGCGCAGGCGCCGTCGGCTGCGCACGCTCGCCCTCGTCATCGCGATCGCCGCGATCATCGGCGGGGGCACCGCTGTGGTGCTGCACAAGTGGGGCCCGGGGAGCGGTGGCACGCCCGCTGCTATCTCGCCCGGCTCCACGTCGAGCGAGTCGCAGCGCCCGGAGGCCGGCGTTCCGTCGTCCTGGAAGCGCTACGAGGATCCCCTCGGCTTCAGCCTCTATCTGCCCGCGGGTTGGGAGCGGGAGGTGGTCGGCAAGGAGGTCGACGGCCTCCAGCAGGTCGACTACACGCCCGACGGCGGCGAGCACTTCGTCCGCATCGCCGTCGACACCTCGCCCGACTTCGCGAACGCCTACGACCACATGGTCGACCTGGATCAGCAGGTGTCGCAGCGGTTGGTGGCGTACGAGAAGGAGTTCCTGAAGAGGAACCTCTACCGCGACCGCGACGGCTCCCTGTGGGAGTACACGTGGGAAGCGCAGGCCAAGGACACGCCCTTCCCCGGCCCGCGCCGCGCCATCGACCAGGCGTACATCGACCGGGACGGCACGGAGTACGCGATCTACATGTCCTCACCCGAGCCGGACTGGGCAACCGCACGCAAGCAGTTCACGGCGGTGCTGCAGGGCTGGCAGGCGAGCGGTGCCGGAGGCTCCTGAGCCGCCGAGGCCATGACGGCCCGGTGCGCCACGGCGTTTACGGGGCTCGCGGCTTGGTGTGCGGGGTCCCGAGGTCGGTGTGCGGGGTGCCGAGGTCTTCGGGGCGCCCCGCTCGCGAGGTTCCTCGCGGCGATTGGCTTCCGAAGCGCTGTCGCCGGCGACCGTCCCCGAAACCCTCCCGGCACATGCGCCCGAAGCCCTCCCCGGCTCTCGAAGCCCGGCACCCCGCACTGAACCCCGGTCGGGCAGCCAAGCCTCCCGGTGCCCCGGGCGAGCGCCCCGGCGGCGAGCGTCCCGCGGCTTTTGAAACCCTTTGCTGCTTTGCATAGTTGGCCGATCGCCGCCCCGGAGTCGATCCGTCCGGTGCTGCATGATGGGGCGCATGGGGACCGAGGGAGCCAACTTCCGTGTGATCGCGGGGCGTTACCGTCTCGAGGCCAGGCTCGGTCGCGGCGGCATGGGTGTCGTTTGGCAGGCGACCGATCAGTTGCTCGGACGAAGGGTGGCCGTGAAAGAGCTCCCCCTCGACGAGACGCTCTCCGCGGCCGAGGCCCGGCGAGCGCGTGAGCGCACCTTGCGCGAGGCTCAGGCGGTGGCGCAGCTGAGCCACCCGCACGTCATCGTCGTCCACGACATCCTGGAGGACGACGAACGCCCGTACATCGTGATGGAGTTGGTGGACGGCGACTCCCTCGCCGACCGAATGGCGGCGCACGGCCCCGTGGACGCGCCGGAGGCCGCCCGGATCGGCGCCGATCTGCTGAGCGCCTTGCAGACGGCCCACGCGGCCGGCGTCCTGCATCGCGACATCACCCCGGCCAACGTGCTCATCGAGAACGGCACCGACCGCGTCGTTCTCACCGACTTCGGCATCGCCCAGGTGGCCGGCGCGACCACGCTCACCGAGTCCGGGTCCTTCGTCGGCTCGCCGGAGTACACCGCACCGGAGCGGATGTCCGACTCCAGGACCGGCCCCGCATCCGACCTGTGGTCGGTGGGCGCGCTGCTGTGCGCGGCCCTGAGCGGTGAATCGCCCTTCCGGCGCGACTCGTTGAGCGGCATCGTGCTCGCCGTCGTGTCCGACGAGATCTGCCCGCCCGCGCAGGCGGCACCGATCCTGCCGGTCGTGCAGGGGCTGCTGGAGCGGGACCCGGCCCTGCGGCTGGACGCGGAGGCTGCCGAGCGGATGCTGAGGGAGTTCCTGGACACGGGGCGCGTGCCTGCGGAGAAACGGTTCGGCAGGTCCGCCGTGCGCGCGGTCGGCGGCGCGGAAGGCCCGTACTCGACGCGCAGCAAACTGGTCACCGTCGTGCTGGTCGCCGCGATGGCGGTCGCAGGGGTGTCGGCGGCGGCCCTGCTGGTGAGTCGGGGCGGGGACGGGGGTGTGGTGCCGCCCAGCTCGGCCCCGGGGACGTCGGCCGGGCCGACCGGGACCCCGAGCGCCTCCAGCCGCCCCGGAACGCCGAGTGCCTCCGGCAGAGCCGGCACGGCGAGCCCGTCCGGCAGACCCAGTACGGCAAGCCCCGCCACCAAGCCCGGCACGGTCACCCCCTCCAGCACTCCCACCACCCCCCTCTCGCCCAGCGCCACCTCCACGTCCACCTCCACCCCGTGACCCCTCGCGCCGACCAACCTCGGATAAAGCGGAGATAAGTTGCGAGCTGAGTCACGGCTCTGTGACCGGAAAGCATTCCCGCTGGATACGGGGGCGCTTACCGCGATATGGATGGACGCATGAGCAGCAACGGGGGCGCCCCTTACCGGTCCGACGAGCCGACGAGTTTTGAACTGCAACCGCCGCAGCCGAACCCGCCGGGCCCCGTTCCGCACCCGGACAACCCGTATGCGTCGCCCACTCAGGCCGTACCGCAGTCAGCCGTACCGCAGTCGGCCGTGCAGCAGCAGGCTGCGCCCCACCAGCCCGGGCCTCCCCGGCCCGCACCCGCAGGGTCCGACCCGGACCCCGGCACCGGACGTCTGATAGCCGGCCGCTACCGGCTGCTCGCCAAGCTCGGGCACGGCGGGATGGGTACCGTCTGGCGGGCCAAGGACGAGACGGTGGACCGCGAAGTCGCCGTCAAGGAGCCCCGCGTACCGGATCACCTTCCCGATCGCGAACGTGCCAACGCCTTCGAGCGGATGCGTCGCGAGGCCCGCGCCGCGGCCCGGCTCGACCATCCGGCGGTCGTGAACGTGCATGACGTCGCGGTCGTGGACGGCCAGCCATGGATCGTGATGGAGCTGGTGCAGGGCCGCACGCTGGGCGACGCGCTGCAGGAAGGCACGCTCGGCGCCCGGGACGCGGCGAGAATCGGCCTCGAAGTGCTCGGCGCGCTGGAGGCCGCGCACGCGGCGGGCATCCTGCACCGCGACGTGAAGCCGGACAACGTCCTCCTCGGCCGCCATGACCGCGTCGTCCTCACCGACTTCGGCATCGCCCAGATCGAGGGCGAGACCAACCTGACCGACACCGGCGGCTTCGTCGGCTCGCCCGAGTACATCGCGCCGGAGCGGGTGCTGGGCCAGCGGCCGGGACCGGCGAGCGACCTGTGGTCCCTGGGCGTCGTCCTGTACGCGGCGACGGAGGGGGTCTCGCCGTTCCGCCGCAGCAACACCCCGGCGACCCTCCAGTCGGTCCTCAACGCCACGCCCGCGCCGCCCGCCTCCGCGCAGGGCCCGCTCGCCGAGGCCATCAACGGCCTCCTCCAGAAGGACCCGGCCCGCCGCCCGAACGCCGCGCAGACGCGTGCGCTGCTGGAGCAGACGGCCAACCCGCCGGCGCCGGCCCCGACGACGCAGATCGTGCGGGTCGCGGAGGGCGCCAAGGGAGGCATCCTGCTCGGGCGCAAGGCGCTGCTCGGAATCGGGGCGGCGGTCGTCGCCGGTGCGCTGGCGGCGTATCTGGTGATCGCGGATCCGTTCGCGGGGTCCACGCCGGACGGCTGGACGCAGCGGGCGCACCCGAAGCTGGGTGTGACCCTGAAGGTTCCCGCGGCCTACCAGCTCACCAAGCCGGACGCCGACGACACGGACAAGAACTGGCTCACCTACTCCGACTGGAGCGGCAGCATCTGGGTCGGCGTGAGGCTGGCCCGGAAGTCCGAGGACACCTCGAACCAGATCAAGAACTCCGCGGCGGCCGAGATGTACGCCGACAACGAGCAGTTCAAGGAGCAGGGCAACTACGAACTCTCCATGCCCGACGGTCCTCAGACCGACACGAGGCAGACCACGTACCAGGGCAAACAGTCCGCCGAGAACACGGTCAAGTACACGACCGACGACACCCAGAACCCCCGCCCCCGCGAACTGAAGATCTTCTACTACAAGACCACGGCGGGCGACATGTACAAGGTGACGATCAGCTATCCGGGCAAGGGCGACTTCACGGACCGCGGACGTGAGGTGGCGCAGGCGACCATCGCGAACCTGGACATCGGCAAGCTCTGAACTGGCCAACGGCCCGCCCCGCAGGGTAGGCATGGTGCATGAGTAGCGACGGGGGCGGCACCGGCCCCAAGGGGCGTGTGATCGGCGGGCGTTACCGCCTGGTCGAGCGCATCGGCTCCGGCGGGATGGGCACCGTCTGGCGGGCACTCGACGAGCTGGTGGACCGTGAAGTCGCCGTCAAACAGCCGAGGTTGCCCGGCGACCCGGAGGAAGCGGGCCATCAGCGGGCCGCCCACCGCCTCTACCGCGAGGCACGCGCCGCGGCTCGCGTCGACCATCCGGCCGCCGTCTCGATTCATGACGTCGTCGTGGAGGACGGACTGCCCTGGATCGTCATGGAGCTGGTGCGCGGCGAGTCTCTGCACGAGGCCCTCAAGCGCGGCCCCGTTGAGGCGCCGGAGGCGGCCCGCATCGGCGTCGCCGTCCTCGGTGCCCTGCGCGCCGCGCACGCCGTCGGCATCGTCCACCGCGACGTCAAGCCGGCCAACGTGCTGCTCGGTGCCCACCGCCGCGTGGTCCTCACCGACTTCGGCATCGCCCACATCCAGGGCGAGGAATCCCTCACCGTCAGCGGCGAGTTCGTCGGCTCCCTGGAGTTCATCGCGCCCGAGCGGATGTCCGGCCGCGGCGCCGGCCCGGCCTCCGACCTGTGGTCGCTGGGCGTGCTCCTGTACGCCGCCGTGGAGGGCTGGTCGCCCTTCCGCCGTACGACCCTGGAGTCCACGCTCGCCGCGATCCTCGCCGCCGATCCGCCCGAGCCGAAACAGGCGGGGCCGCTGGGGTCACTGATCGTGCGGCTGCTGGTGAAGGATCCCGAGCTGCGCCCCGACGCGGAGGATGTCGGGGCAGTGCTGGAGGCGGTCGCGCAGGGGTGGCCGGTGCCGGAGCCCGCCGTGGGCTCGGCGGGGGCGGGGCCTCAGGACGCCTCGGGGCTGCGGGAGTTCACGGAGGACGCGGGGACGATACGACTCTCGGGCGCGACGGCTTCCGAAAGGGCAGCCTCCGAAAGGGCGACGGCTGCCGACAGGGCGACCTCCGAAAGAGCAGCCTCCGAACGGGCAGCGCCCGAAACGGCGGCCTCCGAAACGGCCGGTGACCAGGGGGCGCCGGGCCCTGAAGCGGCGCCCGCAGCAACCCCGGACGCGCCCCCGGCAGCGCTGCCCGAACCGGCGACCGCAGCCATGACCCCGGCCCCGGCCCCCTCCAGCCCCAAGGGCCGGTCCTGGCTGCGCCCCCTTCCCGTCGCCGTTCTGGGCGTCCTCCTCGTGGCCGGCACCTGGTTCACCACCTCCTCCTTCCTCGTCGACACCGACGAAGGCCCCAAGGAGATGGACCCCGTCCACACCTCGGCCCCCCTGGCGCCGGGCGAGACCACCCCCAGCTCCAACCCCAGCCCCACCTCCGGCGCCTGGATCGCGCACCGGGAGAAGGAGATGGACGCCGTGCTGTCCCTCCCGGCCGAGTACAAGGAGATGGCGCGGGAGGGCAGCACCACCGACCAGCCCCGCCTCGTCGTCTACGACATCGGCCTCGTCCAGGTCCGCCTCACCCTGTGGGACAGGTCGCCCCGCCCGTTGCTGGACCAGGCGCAGAACGCGCTCGACACCTGGGACAGCTACGACCACGACGCCAGTGGCCAGTCCACCCGCACCACCTTCAAGGGCTTCGACGCCGTCCAGTCCGACATCACCTACAACAAGGAGGAATCGCCGACCCGCGTCATGCAGCTGTTCGTGGTCACCGGTGACGAGCGCATGTACGAGCTGCGCGTCGACATGCCCAAGGGCACACCCACGGAGAAGAAGGGCACCGCGGTCTTCAAGGGTGCCCGTGACCGACTTGAGATCGGACCGGACTGAGCGCCATCTCCTCGTCCTCGCGCAACGCCCTGATCAGCGCGTTTACTGCCAGTGGACACTGGCAGCATGTGAGCACTCGGTGAATCCCCGTTACCGACGGGTACACAAAGCCTCCGTCGCGGCATACTCTGCGGCTCATGACGGACGCGCAGGCCCCGGCCAAGACCGGCACGAACCCCCTCGCCCCCGCCCCGGAGGGCGCCCGTACCGCCGCCGACGTGGTCACCCCCGAGCTGGTCGCCCAGCTCACCAAGGGCGTGGCCGGTTCCGGCCGTACCGCGAACCACACGCCGTTCACCGGCGAGAAGCTGGCCGACCTGCCCGAGTCCACGCCCGAGGACGTGCAGAAGGCGTTCGAGGCGGCCCGGAAGGCCCAGGCGGTCTGGGCACAGGTCCCCGTACGGCAGCGGGCCGCCGTCCTGCTCCGCTTCCACGACCTGGTGCTCGAACGCCAGGCCGAGGTCCTCGACCTCATCCAGCTGGAGACCGGCAAGGCCCGCCTGCACGCCCACGAAGAGGTGCAGGCCGTAGCCGTCGCGGCCCGCCACTACGGCCGTAAGGCTCCCGCCTATCTGAAGCCGAAGCGGCACGCGGGCGCCATGCCCACGCTCACGAAGGTCACCGAACTGCGCCACCCGCGCGGTGTCGTCGGCCAGATCGCGCCCTGGAACTACCCGCTGGAGTTGTCCGTCGGCGACGCGCTCCCGGGGTTCGTCGCGGGCAACGCGGTCGTGATGAAGCCCGACACCGAGACCTGCCTGACCGCCCTGTGGGCCCGTGACCTGCTCATCGAGGCGGGGCTCCCCGCCGACGTCTTCCAGGTCGTCCTCGGCGAGGGCCCGGTCATCGGCCCCGAGGTCGTCAAGCACGCCGACTACGTCTCGTTCACCGGCTCCACCCGCACCGGCCGCGAGGTCGCCCAGGGCGCCGCCGCCCGCCTGGTCGGCGTCTCGCTCGAACTCGGCGGCAAGAACGCGATGCTGGTCCTTGAGGACGCCGACGTGGAGAAGGCCGCCGCCGGCGCCGTCCGCGCCTGCTTCTCCTCCGCCGGCCAACTGTGCATCTCCATCGAGCGCCTGTACGTCCACGAGTCCGTCGCCGACGCCTTCGTGGAGCGCTTCGCCGCGCGCACCAAGGCGATGCGGCTCGGCAAGTCCCTCGCGTACGGCGCCGACATGGGCTCCCTGGTCGGCGAACGCCAGCTGGAGACGGTCACCCGGCATGTGGAGGAGGCCGTCGCCAAGGGCGCGAAGCTCGTCGCCGGCGGCACCGCCCGCCCCGACATCGGCCCGTACTTCTTCGAGCCGACGATCCTCGACGGCGTCGAGGCACCGATGGCCGTCTGCTCCGAGGAGACCTTCGGCCCGGTCGTCTCCATCTACCGTTTCAAGACCGAGGAGGAGGCGATCGAACTCGCCAACTCCACGCCGTACGGCCTCAACTCGTCGGTCTGGACGAAGGACGGCAGCCGCGGCCGTGCGGTCGCCGCCCGCCTGCGCACCGGCACGGTCAACGTCAACGAGGGCTACGCCCCCGCATACGGCAGCGTCCAGTCGCCCATGGGCGGCATGAAGGACTCCGGCCTCGGCCGCCGCCACGGCTCCGAGGGCATCCTCAAGTACACCGAGGCCCAGACGGTCGCCCAGCAGCGGCTGCTGCCGATGGCGCCCTCGCTGGGGATGGACGACGAGAAGTACGCCCAGTTCATGAGCCGCAGCCTGCGGCTGATGAAGGCGTTCCGCTTCCGCTAGAGCCCGCTCGACCGCACCGCCGCTTCACGCCCTCAATGAGGAGAGCAAGTGTCACAGGAGAACTCTGCCCAGAAACAGGACGACGGCTCCGGATACGACTATGACGTCATCGTCGTCGGGTCGGGGTTCGGCGGGTCCGTAACAGCGCTGCGCCTGACGGAGAAGGGCTACCGCGTCGGTGTCCTCGAAGCCGGCCGCCGCTGGACCCGCGAGACCCTCCCCAAGAACTCCTGGGACCTGAAGAACTACCTGTGGGCCCCCAAGCTCGGCATGTACGGCATCCAGCGCATCCACCTGCTGGGCAACGTCATGGTGCTCGCGGGAGCGGGCGTCGGCGGCGGCTCGCTGAACTACGCCAACACCCTCTACGTACCGCCAAAGGCCTTCTTCGACGACCCCCAGTGGCGTGACATCACCGACTGGCAGGAGGAGTTGAAGCCGTACTACGACCAGGCGCAGCGCATGCTCGGCGTACGGATCAACCCGACGATGACCCCGTCGGACGTCCACCTGAAGGCGGCCGCCGAGCGGATGGGCGTCGGCGACAGCTTCCACATGGCGCCGGTCGGCGTGTTCTTCGGCGACGGCAAGGACGCCGCGGGGGAGTCGCAGGCCGAGCCCGGCCAGGAGGTGTCCGACCCGTACTTCGGCGGGGCGGGCCCGGCCCGCAAGGCGTGCACCGAGTGCGGTGAGTGCATGACCGGCTGCCGGCACGGCGCGAAGAACACCCTCAACGAGAACTACCTCTACCTGGCCGAGAAGGCGGGCGCGGTGGTCCACCCCCTGACGACGGTCGTCTCGGTCACGGACGACTCACAGGGCGGCTTCGCGGTGGCGACCCTGCCGACCGACCGTGGGAAGAAGGGCGAGGGCAGGCTGTTCAAGGCCCGCAAGGTGGTCATCGCCGCCGGTACCTACGGCACCCAGACCCTGCTGCACCGCATGAAGGCGGGCGGCCAACTGCCGCACCTCTCGCCGAAGCTGGGCGAGCTGACCCGCACCAACTCGGAGGCCCTGGTCGGCGCGCAGACCGACAACCGGCGTTACCGCAAGGCGACGGGGCAGCCGAAGGTCGACTTCACGCGCGGAGTCGCCATCACGTCCTCGATCCACCCCGACGAGAACACCCACATCGAGCCGGTCCGCTACGGCAGGGGCTCCAACTCGATGGGCGGCCTGTCGATCCTTCAGGTGCCCTACGTGGACGGCCGTTCGCGGGCCGGCGCCTGGCTGGCGAACGCGGCCCGCCACCCCCTTCTCATGCTGCGCTCCCTGTCCAACCGCCGCTGGTCGGAACGGACCATCATCGGCCTGGTGATGCAGTCGCTGGACAACTCGCTGACGACGTACCTGAAGCCGGACGGCGTGGGCAAGGGCCTGCTGACCGCCCGCCAGGGCCACGGCGCCCCCAACCCCAAGCAGATCAAGGCCGCCTCGGAGGCCGCCTCGGTGCTCGCGGCCGACATCAACGGCTTCGCCGGTTCCAACGTCGGCGAGCTGATGGGCACCCCGCTCACCGCCCACTTCCTCGGCGGCTGCCCGATCGGTGACTCGCCCGAGACCGGCGTACTCGACCCGTACCACCGTCTGTACGGCCACCCCGGCATCTCGGTCGTCGACGGGGCGGCGGTGTCCGCCAACCTCGGGGTCAACCCCTCCCTGACGATCACCGCGCAGGCCGAGCGGGCGATGTCGTACTGGCCCAACAACGGCGAGGCGGATCAGCGCCCGGCGCAGGGAGCGGCGTACGAACGCCTCAAGCCCGTCGAGCCGCAGTCCCCGGTGGTCCCGGCGGAGGCCTTCGGGGCCCTGAAGCTGCCGTTCCTCGGGATGCCGGCGGTGCCGCCGAAGAAGTAGCGGCCGGCGACGCGACAGCGGACAACGGAGAAGGACCTGCGCCCCCCTCCGAGCGCAGGTCCTTCTCCGTCTTGCGTAGAGCTTCGGTGAGGCTTAGGCCTCCGCACCGACCTTGCGGCGCTTCATGGCGAACACGACGCCGGCACCGGCGAGGATGGCGACGCCGCCGATCGTGCCGATGACCGGGAGGTTGGAGTCGGCGCCGGTCTCGGCGAGGTTGCCGCTGACTTCCTGGACCTCGCCCTGCGGCTTCTTGCCGTCGATGCCCGAGGGCTTCTCGCCGGTCGGGTCGGCCGGGTCGACGTCACCCGGGTTGCTGCCCGCGGCGAGCACGGTGAACTCGTAGAACTCACCGTTGCCGTAGCACGCGGCGTCGTCGCCCGCGTAGATCGCCTGGCTCAGCGCGAAGGACGAACCGGCCGGGGCGGACGACTTCACGCGCACACGCAGGTCCAGCGTGGAGGAGGAGTTCGCCTCCAGCTTGTCCAGGGAGGCGACGAAGCTGCCGGTGAAGACGACCTCGCCGTTCTCGTCCTTGTAGAAGTCCTGGTAGCTGCTGGTCCACTTGCCGTCCTGCTTGACCTGGATCTCGGCCATGTCCAGGTACAGCGACTCGTCGGCGTTCTCCTCCGCGTACTCGGTGAACGCCTCGATCCAGACGTTCTCCAGGTCCTTGTCGGAGTTGTTCGTGGCGACGAACTCGAAGTTGTGCCAGCCCGAACCCGCGACGATCTTGCTCGGCAGGCCCGAGATCTCGGCCTTGAGGTTGTCGTCGAGGTCGAAGGTCTCGCAGTCCTCGTACGGGTTCCAGGACGGGTCGTCCTCGGGGGTGCTCTCCTCCGGGACCGGCGTGCTCTCCTCGGCGGCCGGGGTCGACTCCTCGGCGGCCGGCGTGCTCTCCTCCGCGGCGGGGGTGCTCTCCTCCGCAGCGGGCGTGCTCTCCTCGGCGGCCGGGGTCGACTCCTCGGCGGCCGGCGTGCTCTCCTCGGCCGCGGGGGTGCTCTCCTCGGCGGCCGGCGTGCTCTCCGACGCCGTAGGCGTCGCAGTGTCGTCCGTGGCAAACGCAGCCGGCGCGGACAGCAGTGCGATCGGCGCTATGACTGCCGTCGCGGCCGCAGCGGCCAGGGCACGGCGAAGCTTCATGAAGACCTCGAAAGTCCGGAGTGCTGCGATGTCGCAGCACGCGCATACAGGGAGGCCTCCGCGTGTGGGGCGCGGGAGTGGCCCTTGGTACGCACGGTTTGATCAGTGACGGCTGTGAATGGTTGCACCGTCACTAACAAGTTTCTTATGTGGCCTGCGTCACATGGCGGGCATGAGGCGGCATGAGGCGGCATGAGAAGGGCCCCGCGGGACAGAGCCGCGGGGCCCTTCTTTCGTCAGCACCGACGTCAGGGCAGCGTCGGTGCCTGGGGAGCGGCGCCGGGGGGTTGCGCCGCTGGACCTGGGGGCCGCGGCCGCCGGCAGTGCGTCAGCGCACGGCAGGGCCGAGGGAATTGCAGGTGTCCTACGGAGGGGCTTGGAGCTTTCTACGCATCGTGCTGGACGGGTGGGGCCACCGCAACCGCTCGATCCCGGCGTTACTCCGTCCTGCCCCTTCCGCCGGCCGGCCCCGGGCGTCCCCGGAGCCGACCGTTCTCTTGGGTGACCGGGCTGCTGTCCCCTGCCGTCCGGTCACTTTCCTGGAGCGAGGTCCCACGACGCACGGGACGATCCGTACGCCACATCGCCCCAGCGAGCCACGCGTGGTTCTTTCGGGCCCGCCCCTGGCTGGCACGGACACCGGTACCAACGAAGGGGCCGGAGAGGTGTCACGCTCCGGACGGGTGAGGGCGGATGCGTACGTCTGTCCCCGGAACGTGGATTCAGATCCGACCGCGGCACAGCTCCAGAAGCGTCATCGCCAGCGAGGTGCCCTGCTTGCCCAGCGCCTCGCTGTAGTGGTTGAGGATCTCCATCTCGCGGGAGAGGTTCACGCGCCGGCCGCCCGAGGTGATCCGCGCCTCCTGGATCACCGCGGAGACGGCCATGCGTTCCTGGATCAGACCGATGATCCGGTCGTCGAGCGCGTTGATGCGTTCACGGGCACCGGTGATCACGCCGGCGGCCTCGGGGGTGCGGGCGCCGGTCTTCTCGGCGGCGGTGGCAGTCATTCGGGGCTCCTGTAAGGGCTGGGGTCGCCCCGGGGCGGCAGGACCCGGAAACGCCAGACGCCCCGGGCCTTGTCGGCCCGGGGCGCCTGGGAAGTCGCTTGTCAGTTGCTCAAGCAGCACGACCATGGCAGCCGGTGGGCCGGTTGCCATAGGTAAAGAGGAAGGTCGGGTGCGTGAGCATGGGGCCAGTATGCCGTGCCGCGCGGGGGAGTCCAAAGGGGTTCGCATCCTGAGACGGGGCTTGCCCCGGGAGGGGCCCCGCGGACCCCGGTAGACTCGGCCCCACACACACCTCGCTCACCGCCGGAAGGCAACCCGTGTCATCAGCGAACCCCGCAGCCGCCCCCGACACCGTCCTGGTCGTCGACTTCGGTGCGCAGTACGCCCAGCTCATCGCCCGTCGCGTCCGCGAGGCCCGGGTCTACAGCGAGATCGTGCCGAGCACCACGCCGGTCGCCGAGATGCTCGCCAAGAACCCGGCGGCGATCATCCTCTCCGGCGGCCCCTCGTCCGTGTACGAGGAGGGCGCCCCCCGCCTCGACCGCGCGCTCTTCGAGGCCGGCATCCCCGTCTTCGGCATGTGCTACGGCTTCCAGCTGATGGCGCAGAGCCTGGGCGGGACGGTCGACAACACCGGTGCGCGCGAGTACGGCCGTACCGATCTCCACGTGTCGAAGTCGTCCTCCACCCTCTTCGAGGGCACCCCCGCCGAGCAGGCCGTCTGGATGTCGCACGGCGACGCCTGCTCCGCCGCCCCCGAGGGCTTCTCGGTGACGGCCTCCACGGACGTGGTCCCGGTCGCCGCCTTCGAGAACGACGAGCTGAAGCTGTACGGCGTCCAGTACCACCCCGAGGTCATGCACTCGACGCACGGCCAACAGGTGCTGGAGCACTTCCTGTACCGCGGCGCGGGCCTGAAGCCGGACTGGACCACCGGCAATGTCATCGAGGAGCAGGTCGCGGCCATCCGCGAGCAGGTCGGCGACCGGCGCGCCATCTGCGGGCTGTCCGGCGGCGTGGACTCCGCCGTCGCGGCGGCGCTGGTCCAGAAGGCCATCGGCGCCCAGCTGACCTGCGTGTATGTCGACCACGGCCTGATGCGCAAGGGCGAGACCGAGCAGGTCGAGAAGGACTTCGTGGCCGCGACCGGCGTACAGCTGAAGGTCGTGGACGCGGAGGAGCGGTTCCTGAAGGCGCTCGCCGGGGTGTCCGACCCCGAGGAGAAGCGGAAGATCATCGGCCGCGAGTTCATCCGGGTCTTCGAGCAGGCGCAGGCCGAGATCATCGCGGACGAGGGCCCGGCGGTGGAGTTCCTCGTCCAGGGCACCCTGTACCCGGACGTGGTCGAGTCCGGTGGCGGCACCGGCACCGCCAACATCAAGTCCCACCACAACGTCGGCGGCCTCCCCGAGGACCTCGAGTTCCAGCTGATCGAGCCGCTGCGCAAGCTGTTCAAGGACGAGGTCCGGATGGTCGGCCAGGAGCTCGGCCTGCCGGACGAGATCGTCCAGCGCCAGCCGTTCCCGGGCCCGGGCCTGGGCATCCGCATCGTCGGCGAGGTGACCAAGGAGCGTCTCGACCTCCTGCGCGAGGCCGACGCCATCGCCCGCGAGGAGCTCACCGCCGCCGGTCTCGACCGTGACATCTGGCAGTGCCCGGTGGTCCTGCTCGCGGACGTCCGCAGCGTGGGCGTGCAGGGTGACGGCCGGACCTACGGCCACCCGATCGTCCTGCGGCCGGTGTCGAGCGAGGACGCCATGACCGCCGACTGGTCGAGGCTGCCGTACGACGTGCTGGCGAAGATCTCGACCCGGATCACCAACGAGGTGCGGGACGTCAACCGCGTCGTCCTCGACGTGACCTCGAAGCCGCCGGGCACCATCGAGTGGGAGTAGGCCCCTTTTGTTGAGTGGGGCAGGCCCTAGGTGCGCTTGATCGTGCGCAGGGGCCGGCCGGGCTGCCAGATCTTGACGACGAGGTACTTGTCGTCCTCGATGTAGGTCCTCACGACCTCGGTGAGCTCGGTACGGAAGAGGTGGAACGGCTCCGGCGGTTCCACCTCTTCGCCGTATGCGGCCTTCGTCCCGGGGTCCTCGACCTCGATCGCCCGCCCGGCGATCCGTACGTCGCCCCCGCCCATGGACTGCCCCTCCCCGGGGTTCGCCTGGAGCGCGAACCGCGGGTCGCGGCGCAGATCGAGGGCCTTGAGCGAGTCCGGCATCATGCCGAGCCACAGCTCGCCGTTCAGGAAACGGACCTCCAGGCCGGTGGTGCGCGGGGAGCCGTCCTTGCGGAGGGTGGCCAGGACGTGGTGCGTGAAGGCGCCGAAGCGCTCCTCCGCGATGCGGGCGAGGTCCGGCTCAGCCGCGGTGAAGGTTGCCCAGTTCGCTGTCATACGGCGAGTGTGGCGCCGATACCTGACATCTGCTGTCGGGTATGCGCCCAACCGGCTCCCGCGAGCGTTGCGTGCGTCATCTTTACAGAACAACTCTGTTTTCCTGCGCTGACCGACGGTAACTTCCGCCCCGTAAGCAACCCAGTGCTGGAGGACAGATGCACGGGACGCCCCTCGGGTCCACCCCGCCCTCGCCCCTGCCGACCGACCGCCTGCAGTTCGCGATGCCGCCCATGCACGAGTCGGTCGAGGACGAGCGCCGGCACCGCAAGGAGCGGCTCGCGGGCGCGCTGCGGATCTTCGGGCGGCTCGGGTTCGAGGACGGAGTCTCCGGGCACATCACCGCGCGCGATCCGGAGTTCAGCGACTGTTTCTGGGTCAACCCCTTCGGAATGCCGTTCAGGCATGTCACCGTCAGCGACCTGGTCCTCGCCAACTCCGAGGGGCAGGTGATCGAGGGCCGGTACCACGTCAATCAGGCGGCGTTCACCGTCCACTCCCAGGTCCACGCCGCCCGCCCGGACGTCGTCGCGGTCGCCCACTGCCACTCGGTGCACGGGCGGGCTCTCGCGGCGCTCGGTGAACTCCTCGACCCGATCACCCAGGAGAGCTGTGCCTTCTACGAGGACCACGCCCTCTACGACGCCTACTCGGGCGTGGCCGTCGACGCCCTGGAGGGCCGGCGCATCGCGACCGCGCTGGGCTCGCGCAAGGCCCTCGTGCTGCGCAACCACGGCCTTCTGACCGTCGGCGACTCGGTGGACGCGGCGGCCTGGTGGTTCCTGTCGATGGAACGCTCCAGCCAGGTGCAGCTGACGGCACGGGCGGCGGGGCGTCCCGTCCTCATCGAGCATCGGCAGGCCGTGGCCACGCGGGAGCAGCTGGGTGGGGATCTGGTGGCGTGGATCAACTATCAGCCGCTGTGGCAGGACATCAGCCGCAGTGAGCCGGACCTGTTGAGCTGAGGGTCCAGAGGCTTCCGGCTCGGGGGAGGGCTCCCGGTTTGCGGGGGCGCTGTGGGGGGCCCATGCGGGCCGGCCGGCTGCGCGGGCCGTCAGAAGCCCCGCAGGACGACCGCCTTCGTCATCGCGAACTCCTCGTCGGTGAGCACGCCGTCGCGGTGCAGCTCGCCCAACTCCCGCAGTCTGCGCAGGAGTACGTCGTGGTGGTCGACTCGGGGCGGCACGGCGGCCGCGAGCTGCCGGCGGTCGGTGGGGTCCTCGACGCCGGGACGGGTGGACGGGTGCGGCAGGCGGGCGGTGACCGCGGTGGCGACCAGGGCGGTGAGCAGGTCACGGCGGGCGCTGCCCCACAGGTCAAGGGCGTACGGGTCCTTCTCCGGCGGCAGTTCGGAGAACACCGTCTCCCTGGTCACGAAGCGCAGGAAGCCGTCCTCGTAGCCGGAGTTGGGCAGCCATTCGACCTGGACGAGGTCGCCGACGTCGATGATGCGCGGGCCGGTCGCCCGCTTGACCCGCTCCGAGGTGTCCGACCAGTCGATCCGCACCTGCACGCCGTCGAAGGAGACCGTGCCGTCCGAGGAACGGACCGAGACCGGGACCGGTGGGCCGGGGAGCAGGTAGGCCTTGGTCGGCTCCTTGGGGATCTGGTCCAGCAGCAGCGCGCGGCGGATCTCCTCGGCGACGTACTCGGCGACCCCGGCACGGTCGACGTCCACCGTCAGCCGATAGGGGTCGGCGGGGTCGGGGAGCCGGCCGCCGGTCGCCTGGAGGAGCGGGTCGGCGCCCTCACGCAGCCGCATGCGCAGCCGTCCGCGCTTGCGCTCGGGCTCGAACACGATGCTCGCGACGGCTTCCAGGGGTACGGCGATCTCTCCGTACGTCTGCCGGAACAGCGGCACGGAGCGGTGGAGTCCCGGCGTGATCCGGACCGTTGTGCCGTCGAAGGCCCAGGTCCCGTCGCGCTGGATGATCTCGGCCATGGAGAAATTCTCGCAGCCGGGTCAACACGGTGGCCCTGTCTTCACCCGCGCCGACCGGACCTGCCGGGTGGGGAGCGGGCGGGGTGCGGGACAATTCGTCGTCGTCGTGCGGGAGTTGTCGGTCGTGCGGAGATGCGGAGATGGCCGAAGACAGCGATGTGCGGAGACGGCGATGGCCGGTATCTGAGATCGGGCTGCCGATCGGTGGGCCATGGGGCTATAAGGCCATGAGGGTTTTCGGGGCCTGCGAAGGGCGTAGGGCTGGCTCTGAGGGTCGTGGGTTCGTGGATTCGTGGGTCGTGAGTTCGTAGGTTCGTGAGTTCGTAGGTTCGTGAGGGTTGTCGGGAAGGCGGGGCGTCGGGCGTGGCGGTGCAGGAGGCTGGGCAGGGGGCGGGCGCGGTGCTGGGCGCGCATGGGGGTGGCTGCACCTGCGGGGACTGTCCACACGGGGCGCGGGCGGGGCATCGGCGTGCGGTCGCCGAGTTCCTGCTGAAACGGGACGAGTTCGCGGCCGGGCAGGGTCTGCCGGCGGCCGTGGCCCACTCGGTCTCCGCCTCCCGGCAGTGGGTCTCCGAGGAGTTGACGCAGTCCGCGGAACTCGTCGCCCAGCGGGGGCGGGCCGAGGGGGAGGCGTGGCTGGCGCGGCTGTGGTCGCGTACGGCGTGTGTGGTCTGGGCGCTGGTCGTGGCGTTGCTCCTGGGGCAGGCGTTCACGGCGATCGGCGCGGGGTGGACGGCCGCGCGTACGGCCGGCCTGCTGGCCGCGCTGGTGACGGCCGGGGCGCTCACCGCCGCGTCGTGGTTCCACCGGGCGCGGGGCGGGGCGCTGGCGCCCGTCATCGGTGAGGACAACCGGCTGTCCACGTCGCGTGCGGTGGCCGGGGCGTGGGTGCTCTTCGTCGCGTACGCCGTGCTCGTGCTGGTGGGGCAGCTGGCGGTGGCGTCCGGGCACGCGGAGCGCGATGCGCTGATCGCCGGCCTTGACCTGGGGCGGGGCGCGGGTGTCGTGACCGTGCTCGCCGTGGTGTGTGCGATCGCGGTGCTCGTGCGGCGGGTCGTCGGGGTACGGGTGCTCGGACAGCGGCTGCAGAAGCTGCGGGCGGACCGGCCCCGGGCGGCGGATCTGCTGACGGACGACGCGGGGCGGGGGACGTTCGCCGACATCCAGTACGTCGTGATCGGTGGGGTTGCGCTGCTGTTCGCGGCGGTGCGGTTGGGGCGGCGGCCGGATCAGTTGCCCGATCTGCCGTGGGGACTGGCGGTGGTGGTGCTGATCTCGGCGGCCACCTATGTGGCCGGGAAGTACGCGGAAGGGGGGCGGCCTGTGATCCTTTCCGTGGTGCGGGCGCGGGAGGCGGGGGATCTGGACGCGCCTATCCGTACCGGCGACGACATCGAGATTCGGGGGGCCGGGTTCGTGCCGCCGGGGGCTCAGGGGGCGGAACGGCTGTCGCGGATGGTCGTGCGGGTCGGGGCGGTGCATGTGCATGTGCCGTTGGTGCCGGTGAGCGGGGGGTTCAGCAACCCGACGGATGCGGTGCTCACTGTGCCTGTGCCGGTGGAGGTGGAGCCTGGGCGGGTGGACGTGCAGGTGGTTACTGCGGCGGGGGTGGAGACCAATCGGTATGCGATTGATGTGACTGATTGACGGTTGCCTCCGGCGGTTGGGCGGCGCGATGCCTGCCGGGGCCTGTGGCTGTTTCGGTGGGGGTTCGCGTAGCGCCTGCGGGTGTGTGGTGGGGCGGGGCCGTGCCGGGGGTGTCCGTCCTCGGACCGGCGGTTGGGGTTGGGCAGGGAGGGTGCCGCGTGTTGACGCCGGCCGCTGTGGGCGGACACCCCCCGGCACGTCCTCCTGCCGCCGTGGGCGACTGCGGCGCCGCGGGGGTGCGCCTTCGACGCCGGTAGGGGGCGACGCAGGGTTCTCTTCGGGCGGGGGAGGTCCCAGAATTCGGGTTGAGCGGCGCAGCCACTGCGTACGTATCGTTTTTTGAGGGGTCACGGCACGGCGGGCGAGAGGCGGCTACGGGCGATGACTCACGGTATGCATTCGGACACGCACCCCCCTTACCTAGATGGCGACCGGAACTGGCGGGACTCCGCCACCCGGTATGCACTGCTTCCGCTCCGCGTCTTCCTGGGAGTCACCTTCATCTATGCCGGCCTGGACAAGCTCACCGACAGCGCCTTCATGAAGGACTCCGGAGCGGGCTCGATCGGCGACATGATGCGGGCCGTTCGGGACTCCTCCGCGATTCCGGCCATGGTCGACCTGGCTCTGGACAGTCCCGTCGCGTTCGGCTACGCCATCGCCTTCGGTGAGCTGGCCGTCGGGATCGGCACGCTGATCGGACTGTTCGCCCGTTTGGCGGCGCTCGGTGGGGCGCTTATCTCGCTGAGTCTGTGGCTGACGGTGAGCTGGGCCTCCGATCCTTACTACTACGGCAATGACCTGGCCTACTTGATGGCCTGGCTGCCTCTCGTGCTGGCAGGCGCCCCCATGTTCTCGGTGGATGCCGCATTTCACAGGCGGCGACGGCAGCGGACCGGGGGCTATCGGTAGCTCGCGGGTGGCGTCAGTGGCGTGTGTCCGGGCTTGAGTTCGGGTCCAGGTCCGGGGATGGGGGGCGGGCTTTGGGCGTGGTGAGGGAGCTGCGGCGTCTGCGTAGTCCTCGGGTCGTCAGCGCTACCGCGGCTGCCAGGCAGAGGCCGCCGATCACTATGGGGATCACCACGAACCATGGGGTCTCCCAGGCGTCGCCCGCGTCGCCGATGTAGATGACGCCCGCGAGGGTCAGGAAGGTGCCGGCGACCAGTCGGCCGGGCTGGAACTCATGACGTAGCACGGGTCACCTCCGCCTGTCCCACGCCGACGCTCAGGTCGAGGTCCAGCGTGCCCGCCTTCTTGGTGCCCTTGGCCGGTGTCAGGGTCAGCTCCTTGTGCTTGCCCGGTGCCACGTCCACGTCCTGCTTGTCGTCACCCGGCAGCTGGATGTCGCCCACCCCCACGTCGATGCTCACCTCCACGGTCACGTCCTTGGGGACGATCACCTTGAGTTGGCCCACGCCCACGTCTGCTCTTGTCGTCACCGTCTGGTTGTCGGTGAGGTTCAGGCGGGTCAGGTCGAGGGTGCCGACGCCGGTGCCCAGGTCGTACTGCTGCCGGACGTCGGTCACGGCCGCCGGGCGCCAGCTTCTCTCGATCCAGTGGGTGCTGATGTCCTTGGGCAGTGCTGCCGAGGCGGCCAGCATGCCCGCGGTGATGATCGCCAGAAATATGGAGCCCGCTCCCGTGCGGCCCAGGAACGCGCTCACCGCTATGCCCAGGCCGAGGACGAGCAGGGCGCAGGCCAGGCCGGTCTGCAGGCTGGTGCCGAGTGCCCGGCCCGACCAGGTCGCGCTGGTGCCGAGCGCGCCCGCGAGCAGGGCCAGCAGGAACACCCAGCCGCCGATCCAGCGGGGGCCGCGTTGCTTCGGCTGCTGGGGGTGACGGGTGCGTATGTCCTGGCGGCTGCTCCAGGTGCTGCCGAGGCTGATGTTGACCGCTGCCGCGATGTCGCGGTCGCGGGAGTCGCGGGGGCCCCAGAGATAGCCCGTGCCGCCCTCGTGCGTGCCGTCCTTGACGATGGGTTCGCGCCACCAGGAGGAGAAGGCGGCGGGGACGGGCGGGGCCTGAGCCTCCGGTGGGGCGTCGGCGACGGCCTGGGCGGCGAGCGGGTCGGGGTCGGGGGTGCTGCGGTGCCGCGACCAGTAGCCGGCGCCCGCGAGGAGGAGGGAGAGGACCACGGCGAAGACCAGCACACCGCCGTTTCTCAGCAGGGTCAGCAGGACGCCGCAGCCGACCAGCGCGAACAGCACGGCCGTCAGCGCCTGGCCGTCCACCCGGCCGGTCAGCAGTTTGCGCACCTCGTTCTCGTCCTCGTCGTCGTACGGGACGAGGAGCCAGGCGAAGCCGTAGAAGATGAGGCCGATGCCGCCGGTCGCGGAGAGGACGGCGAGGGTGATCCGGAAGATCACCGGGTCCATGTCGCACTGCCGTCCGAGCCCGGCGCAGACACCGGCCAGCATCTTGTGCCGGCGGTCGCGCCGGAACCGGTGCGGCGAGTCGAGTGTGTCCGCTTCCTCGGACGGGGCTGCTTCTCCGCTTTCTCCGCCCGGGCGCCCGCGGGGTTCCTCACCCGCGGCGCTCGCGGGTGCCGCGTCGGACGCGGTGCCCGCGGTGGGCACGGCGTCCGGCTCGGGCACGGAGTCCGCGGCGTGCTGGTGATCTGTCATGTGTCCATGGTGACGGGCGGGTCGGCGTGGCGGGAGTCGGAATGACCCTGGTCGGACCCTGATATCGGCCCTGAGGTGGCTGCGGGGGAAGCGTTCGAGGCCGTGATGGTCGAAGATCAGGGGAGTATCGGGGGTCGACCCTGATGCTCCGGTGCTCCGACCGTGTGAACATCGATGGCATGCCGGAAGCCGCAGCAGCGCCACTCGTCGAACCGCGGCCGCCGCGCAAGCTCTACCGCAGCAGCGACGGTCGCTGGCTCGGGGGCGTGGCGCGGGGGCTCGCCGGGCATCTCGGCCTGCCCGTCATCTGGGTGCGCCTCGTCTTCGTCGGCCTGTTCATGGCGGACGGACTGGGGGCGTTGCTGTATGCCGCGTTCTGGTTCTTCGTGCCGCTCGGCGTCGGCGGCGTCGACGCCCAGAAGCCGTCGACGTTCACCACCGAGACCGCGACAGACGGCCGCCGCAGACTCGTCGCCCGCAAGCCGGACAAGGGGCAGATCGTCGCCCTGCTCCTCATGGTCGTCGTGGCGATGGTCTTCGTCGGCAGCGTGGACCTCGGAAGCGGTGCCAAGGCCTATCTTCTGCCCGCCGTGCTCGTCGGCGCGGGCGTCGCCCTGGTCTGGCGCCAGGCGGACAACGCCCGCCGGGCCCGGTGGATGGAGGTCGGACGGCGCCGGCACACCCTCACGCTGCTGCGTGCCGCGGGCGGCGTCGTGCTGGTCACGGCCGGCGTCTCCGGCATCTTCGTCCTGCAGGGCTCCGCCGCCCACCTCGGCTCGGTCCTGCAGGCGGCGCTGGCGGTCCTCGTCGGCATAACACTCCTCGCGGGCCCGTACCTGGTCCGGATGACCCAGGACCTCTCCGAAGAGCGCCTGATGCGCATCCGCGCCCAGGAGCGGGCCGAGGTCGCCGCCCACGTGCACGACTCGGTGCTGCACACCCTGACGCTGATCCAGCGCAACGCGGAGAACGCGAACGAGGTCCGCCGCCTCGCCCGCGCCCAGGAGCGTGACCTGCGCACCTGGCTCTACAAACCCGAGGGCACCGGCAAGGACGAGGCCGACGAACCCACCAACCTCGCCGACGCGGTCCGGCGCAATGCCGCGGAGATCGAGGACAAGCACGGCGTTCCCATAGAGGTCGTGGTCGTCGGTGACTGCCCGCTCGACGAGAAAATCGCCGCACAGATGCAGGCCGCACGCGAGGCTATGGTGAACGCCGCGAAGTACGGTGGCGAGGGCGGCGCCGTGCAGGTCTTCGCCGAGGTGGAGGGCAAGACCGTCTTCGTGTCCGTCCGGGACCGCGGTCCGGGCTTCGACCTCGACTCGATACCCGCCGACCGCATGGGCGTCAGAGAATCGATCATCGGCCGCATGGAGCGCAACGGCGGTACGGCCCGGCTGCGGGCGGTACCCGGCGGTGGCACGGAGGTCGAGCTGGAGATGGAGAGGGCGGAGAAGACGTCATGAGCGACCCGACCGAGGGGAACGAGCCCGTGGAGTCGACCGGCGGGAGCGCGGGCGAGCGACACGTGCGCGTGGTCCTCGTCGACGACCACCGCATGTTCCGTACGGGAGTCCAGGCCGAGATCGGCCGGACCGAGCAGACCGGCGTCGAAGTCGTCGGAGAGGCCGCGGACGTCGACCAGGCGGTCACGGTCATCACCGCGACCCGCCCCGAGGTCGTCCTCCTCGACGTGCACCTCCCGGGCGGCGGCGGGGTCGAAGTCCTGCGCCGTTGCGCCCCGTTGATGGCGGACGCCGAGCAGCCCGTCCGCTTCCTCGCACTGTCCGTCTCGGACGCGGCGGAGGATGTGATCGGGGTGATCCGGGGCGGTGCGCGCGGGTACGTGACGAAGACGATCACCGGCACCGACCTGGTCGACTCCATCTTCCGGGTCCAGGACGGCGACGCGGTGTTCTCGCCGCGCCTCGCCGGGTTCGTACTGGACGCCTTCGCTTCGACGGACGCGCCGCCGGTCGACGAGGACCTCGACCGGCTCACTCAGCGCGAGCGGGAGGTGCTGCGGCTGATTGCGCGGGGGTACGCGTACAAGGAGATCGCCAAGCAGCTGTTCATCTCCGTCAAGACGGTCGAGTCCCATGTGTCGGCGGTTCTGAGGAAGCTTCAGCTGTCCAACCGGCACGAGCTGACGCGGTGGGCCACGGCGCGACGGCTGGTGTGATGCCGGGCTCCGGTTCGGTGGGCCGAGGTCCGCGGCGGGCCGGGGTATGGCCGGGTCCGGGCCGGGCCGGTTCACACCACGCGCGTGGCCCCTGCGAACGGCATCTCGTCGAGTGGGGCCACCCGGACCGGGGCCGAGGGGTTCGGGGCGTGGATCATCTGGCCGTTGCCGATGTAGAGGCCGACGTGGCTGATGCCGGAGTAGAAGAACACCAGGTCGCCCGGGAGCAGTTCCGAGCGGGAGACGCGGCGGCCGGCGTCGATCTGGGCGTAGGTCGTGCGGGGGAGGGAGAGGCCCGCAGAGCGGTACGCGGCCTGAGTGAGGCCGGAGCAGTCGAAGGCGTTCGGGCCGGTCGCGCCCCAGACGTAGGGGCTGCCCAGTTTTGAGTACGCGTACGAAATGGCTGAGGCGGCGCGGGCGTTGGGTGCCTGTGCCGTGGCCGAGCCGGGAGCGGTCAGGGCGTCTCGGGAGCCTGTTGAGGAGCGGGCCGCGCGGTCGGTGGTGCCGCTCCCGCTCTGGAGGCGGGCGCGTTCCTCGGCGGTCAGTTGGGTGAGCAGGGTGCGGGCGGCGTCCAGCTTGTCGGTGATCGTTTTCCTGTGCCCTTGCAGTTCCGCCCGGCGGGACTGCAGCGAGGTCAGCTCGATGCGCGCGGCGCCGCGTAGTTGCTCGATCTCGCGTAGTTGCCTGCGGACGCTCGCGACGGATGCCGCCTGACGGTTTCCGGCGCGTTCGGCGAACTCCGCGCCGTCGAAGTAGCGGTCGGGGTCGTTGGAGAGCACGAGTTGGAGGGCAGGGTCGACGCCGCCGTCGCGGTACTGCGCCGCGGCCATCGAACCGAGCGCTTCGCGCGCCGAGTTGAGCTTCTCGGTCTTGCGGGCTGCCTCGTCCTGGAGCGACCTGATCCGCCGCTCGGCGGCGTCCGCCTTCTCCTTCGCGCCGTTGTACTTCTCGGTCGCGACCTCCGCCTCGTGGTACAGCTTGTCCACCTTCGCCTTGACCTGGGCCGGTGTCAGCTGCGGTTCGGCGTGACCGGTCCCGTCGAAGCCCGTCGCCGTCGCCGCGCCCGCCAGGGCGATCGTCCAGGCCGTGCGGGCCGTACTGCCGCCGACCGAGCGCTGACGGGGCTTTCGGTGCGCTGCCACGTGGACTGCACGTCCTTTCGTACGACCGCCTCGTCCCGCACGTCCGCCACGACAGCCTGGGGAGCGGACGCACGACTGCCCGCGGGCGGATGACGCGTCCGGCGACGGCCCACACAGGGGGAGCGGGCCGCCGCCGGACCTTTCTCGGCGGTGGTGTCCGACTGCCGCCCCTGGCCCGGGCGGCGGTGGGGAGCCGGTCACCTGGTGGAGGACGCTAAACCTGTGTGTGTCGGGGTGGTAACGCGTTGTGCGGAAGTGCCGGGAGCGGATCGTTGGGTGACCGTAAGTGAGCGTGATCGCGGGATGAGGGCGTCTTGTTCACGCTGTGTGCTGACCGATGTGGCGGAATGGGAGGTGGGTGGGGGCTGCGGGGTGCTATGGGGCGCATATATGCAAGACCGGGGCGGTGGTGGGTGCCCTGACGGGGCTGATTAGGCTCCGGCCCCATGGACGTACTCATCCACCTTTTCGTCGGTCTGCACATCATCGGTATCGCCGCGTTGCTGGGTGGTTTCTTCACCCAGATGAAGGCGATGGGCCAGGGCGCCGCCCGGTTCGTGCCCGCGATGCTGCACGGCGCGCTGACCATGCTGGTCACCGGCGTCATCCTCGTCGGCCTCAACCAGGCGGACGATCAGTCCGTCAACAACATCAAGATCGGTGTGAAGCTGGCGCTGCTGATCGTGATCCTCGGGCTGGTGTATGTGAAGCGGGACGAGGAGACGGTGGACAAGCAGCTCTTCGGGTTGGTGGGGCTGCTGACCATGGTGAACGTCTTCATCGCCGTTCTGTGGACATGACCTCGGTGTAGCTCAGCACTGCGCCTGCCGTGACCGCCAGCCATGCCGCGACGGCGATCCACGTCAGTGCCTCGCCGGGGGTCTTGAGCCACGGGACGTCCACTGCGGTGGCGACGGAGAGGGCCGCCGCGGCCGTCATGCCCATGGGGAACACGGTTGCCCAGCGGCGTACGTCGTAGCGCGGCCGTGGCCAGCCGATCTCGGCGAGAAGCAGGACGGCGTACCAGGCCAGGTCCAGGACGAGCAGGGCGACGGTCACCGTGCGCAGGACGTCGGTGTCGTCCTCGTTCCAGAGGTACAGGCCGGGGCTGTCGGCCGACATGAGCTTCGAGCCGGCGAGCGCGGAGATGGCGAGGGCGCCGCCCGCCACCCAGTGGTCGCCGGCGCCCCTGGTCACCTGCCGCAGGTCGAAGCGGGTCAGGGCCATGACGTAGAGCACCAGGGCGAGCCAGAACAGGACGAGGGCCGCGTGGGCGAGCCATGCCGTGGACTCGGTCGCGGCGAGGGTTGCGGCCAGGACGGCGAGGCCCTGGGTGGCCACGCAGCCGAGGAAGACCGCGCCGGGCATGCGGGGGTGCCAGCGCAGTACCACGGCGATGAGGAGGCCCGGCCAGAGCAGGGCCGCCAGAGCCAGTAGGACCTTGGCGAGGGGTTGCCAGCCGAGGGTGGCGAAGCGGGTGCCGAGAACCGTCGTCGCGGCGATGGCGGTGAGGGCGGCGGGGGTGGCTGCCTCTTTCAGCCACCTGGCGCGATCCCAGAGGAGCCTTGCGGTGAAGCCGCCCGCGAGAGCCAGCCAGGCCACGCAGGCGAGGGCCAGGGCGATTCGGGACAGGGTTTCGTAACCGGCCTGGTGGAGGGCGACCGAGAGGATGCCGGTTGCCATGACGGCGGCGCCGGCTGTGGGGGGACTCTGCGACCACCAGGTGTGGAGGGGGGATGCGGGGGTGGTCGTGGGGGCGGGCATGGGGTCGATGCTAGGGAGTGGGGGGTGTGGGGCAGGTGGGGGCACGCGCGCGTGTGGGGTGAAATGCACGTCTGCCGCGCGACGGTTGAGCGCCGGGTGCCTGCGGCGGCCCGCTCGGGTGAGTGGGGTTCGCGCAGCGCCTTCGGGTGTGGGGTGGGTCGGGGCCGTGCCGCCGTGCGCGGGTGCGTTTGCCGCACCACTACGCGCGCGTGGCGGAGGAAGTGCGCCGCGCGCGCGTGTATTCGTCAGGCCGGGCGGACCACGCTGTGGATCGACGACTCTCCGTCGTAGTAGATCGACTCCTCGCGGACGTACGCGCCCGGCTTCGGGGCGTGGATCATCATGCCGTTGCCGATGTAGAGGCCTACGTGCGTGATGTCGTCGTAGAAGAAGACCAGGTCGCCGGGCTTGGCGCTGGAGAGGGAGACCGTGGTGCCGGCGTTGACCTGGTCGTAGGTGACGCGGGGGATGTCCACGCCTGCGGCCTTCCAGGCGCCCTGGGTGAGGCCGGAGCAGTCGTAGGAGTCGGGACCGGTGGCGCCCCAGACGTACGGCTTGCCCACCTGGGAGCGGGCGAAGGCCAGGGCCTTCTCGGCCTTGGTGGCGTACGAGGAGTCCGACGCTGACGAGTCGGAGGAGGACGAGTCGGACGAGGAGTCGTTGCTCTCCTGCTGCTGCGCCGCCTCCTGGCGCCGGCGCTCGGCCGCCTCTTGCTGCCGGGCCAGTTCCGCCGCCTTGCGGGCGGCTTCCTCCTGCTTGCGCTTCTCGATCGCGGCGAGGCGGGCCTTCTCCTCCGCCGTCAGCTTCGAGAGCAGTTCGCGTGCGTCGGCGAGCTTCTTCTGGACGGTGGACTTGGCCGTCTGGAGGTCGTTCTGCGATTCGGTGAGCGTTTCGAGGCTCTGGGTGGCCTCCTTGCGCTTCTTCATCGTCGCGGACTGCTGGGTGAAGTAGTCGTCGACCGATTCCTTCTGACGGCCCGTCATGCGGTCCATCAGCTGGGTCTGGTCGAAGTAGTCCTGCGGGGTGTCCGCCAGGAGGAAGGTCGCCGTGTCCGGCGCCGAGGTGCCCGTGCGGTACTGGGCGGCTGCGTTGCGGCCGAGTTCCTCGCGCGCGTCGTTGAGCTTCTGGGTGCGCTGGGCGACGTCGTCGAGGAGGGTGTCGACGCGCTTGCGCTGCTTTGCGGTCTTCTCTTTGGCCGCGTTGTACTTCTCGGTCGCCGACTCCGCCTGGCGGTAGAGGTCGTCGACCTTCTTCTCGACCTCCTCGAGGCTCGGTTTGTCGTCCGTCGAGGGGCTCGCGTTGGCCGTCTGGGACAGCAGGGCGACGGAGGTGAGGGCCGCCGTGGCGAGGGCGGGGGTCCGTATGCCTGCTACGCGCGTACCAGCGGGACGCGACTTGCGGTGCGACGCCAAGGGAGGCGACTCCTTCCATGCTCCGCCTACCGAGTTAGCTGTCGGGTTCGGGCGGATGGTTCGGAAGGGTTGCCCTACGGCCGCTCCCCGGGCGGGAGTCGGGCCGATTCACCCCAAGTTCGGTGGGTCCCCGGCTCCGGGTGCACGGCGGCGCTCCGGACTCGGCGGAGGCCGTGCGGCCCGGCGTCGTTCGCCGGTGGGGGTCGTACGGCCTGTCCGGCACGGTAGCCAACTCGTGTGGCCCCTGTGAAGGTTGATGTTCGATATGCCCGATACATTTTCGTGACCTTGGCGATGTGTGTCGTGGATCGTGGTCGATGCGTAGGGGTTAGCAATCAGTTGCGGGTGTTTTGGGTTTTGGAGGCATTTCGGCTGACTTGGATCGGTTGGCTTCGGGGGGTTGCGGATCGTAATGGGGTGGTTGTGGAGGGTGAGGGGGGTGTTCGGGGCGCGTGGGTTCTGAAGATCGGTGAGTGCTGAAACAGGTGATGTTCTCAGGGCGGCGGCGGGCTGTCAGTGGGGCGCCCTAGACTCGGAGAGCGATGAGCAGCCTCTTTGACGACAGCTTCCTGGCGGACCTCCAGGCCCCGCGGGCCCATGCGGACGAACACCCGCCGCCGCCCGAGGACGAACACGCTCCGGAGCCGGTTCCGGACGATCTGTTCGGCGGGAAGTTCGACGTGCCGCCGGACCGGGACGACTACTACCGCGACGGCGCCCCGCGCCCGGCCCTGGATGCGGCAGCGCTGCTGGAGGGGCTGAACGAGAACCAGCGTGCGGCCGTCGTCCACTCCGGCGGCCCGCTGCTCATCGTGGCCGGTGCCGGGTCGGGCAAGACGCGTGTGCTCACCCATCGCATCGCGTACCTGCTGGCCGAGCGGAATGTGCATCCGGGGCAGATCCTCGCGATCACCTTCACCAACAAGGCCGCGGGTGAGATGAAGGAGCGCGTCGAGCAGCTCGTCGGCCCGCGCGCGAACGCGATGTGGGTGATGACCTTCCACAGCGCGTGCGTGCGCATCCTGCGGCGTGAGAGCAAGAAACTCGGGTTCACCTCGTCCTTCTCGATCTACGACGCCGCCGACAGCAAGCGGCTGATGGCGCTCGTGTGTCGTGATCTGGATCTCGACCCCAAGCGGTTTCCGCCCAAGTCGTTCAGCGCCAAGATCAGCAATCTGAAGAACGAGCTGATCGACGAGGAGGACTTCGCCGCCCAGGCGACGGACGGCTTCGAGAAGACCCTCGCGCAGGCGTATGCCTTGTACCAGTCGCGGTTGCGGGAGGCCAACGCCCTCGACTTCGACGACCTGATCATGACGACGGTCAATCTGCTGCGCGCTTTCCCGGACGTCGCCGAGCACTACCGCCGGCGGTTCCGGCATGTGCTGGTCGATGAGTACCAGGACACCAACCACGCGCAGTACGCGCTGGTGCGCGAGCTCGTCGGTACCAGTGAGCACCCCGTCGACGTGCCGCCGAGCGAGGCCGACATCCCACCCGCCGAGCTGTGCGTGGTGGGTGACGCCGACCAGTCGATCTACGCCTTCCGGGGCGCCACCATCCGCAACATCCTCCAGTTCGAGGAGGACTACCCGGACGCGACGACCATCCTGCTGGAGCAGAACTACCGCTCCAGCCAGACGATCCTGACCGCCGCCAATGCGGTCATCGAGCGCAACGAGTCCCGGCGCCCCAAGAACCTGTGGACCAACGCGGGCGCGGGCGCGCGCATCACCGGCTACGTCGCGGACACCGAGCACGACGAGGCGCAGTTCGTCGCCGAGGAGATAGACCGACTGACGGACGCGGGCGATGCGAAGGCCGGTGACGTCGCCGTCTTCTACCGGACGAACGCCCAGTCCCGTGTCTTCGAAGAGATCTTCATCCGCGTCGGCCTGCCCTACAAGGTCGTCGGCGGGGTTCGGTTCTACGAGCGCAAGGAGGTCCGGGACGTCCTGGCCTACCTGCGCGTGCTGGCCAACCCCGAGGACTCCGTACCGCTGCGGCGGATCCTGAACGTCCCCAAGCGGGGCATCGGCGATCGCGCCGAGGCGATGATCGACGCGCTTGCGCAGCGGGAGAAGATCAGCTTCCCGCAGGCGCTGCGCCGGGTCGACGAGGCGTACGGCATGGCCGCGCGGTCGACCAATGCCGTCAGGCGCTTCAACACGCTGATGGAGGACCTCCGTACGATCGTCGAGTCCGGCGTGGGGCCGGCGACCGTCCTGGAAGCGATCCTCGAACGGACCGGGTATCTGGCCGAGTTGCAGGCCTCCACCGACCCTCAGGACGAGACCCGCATCGAGAACCTGCAGGAACTCGCGGCCGTGGCCCTGGAGTTCGAGCAGGAGTCGGCTGAGGATGAGGCCTCCGGTGGACTCGCGGCCTTCCTGGAGCGGGTCGCGCTCGTCGCCGACTCGGACCAGATCCCTGACGAGGACGAGGACGGCTCCGGCGTCATCACCCTGATGACCCTGCACACCGCCAAGGGCCTGGAGTTCCCGGTCGTCTTCCTCACCGGCATGGAGGACGGCGTGTTCCCGCACATGCGCGCCCTCGGCCAGACCAAGGAGCTGGAGGAGGAGCGGCGGCTCGCCTATGTCGGCATCACGCGCGCGCGTGAGCGGCTGTATCTGACGCGCTCGTCGATGCGAAGTGCGTGGGGGCAGCCCTCGTACAACCCGCCGTCCCGCTTCCTGGAGGAGATCCCGGCGGCGCACGTGGACTGGAAGCGGACGGGGGCGACCTCGCCCGTGTCCTCCGGTCCGGCGGCCGGCGTGGCGGCCTCGCTGTCCTCGTCCCGCTCGCGCTCCTCGGCGTCGGGGGCGTCCGGGTTCGCCACCCGGCGGACCTCGGAGAAGCCGGTCGTCCAGCTGGCGGTCGGGGACCGGGTCACGCATGACCAGTTCGGGCTCGGCACCGTGACGGCGGTCAAGGGCACGGGTGGGAACGCCGAGGCGACGATCGACTTCGGGGACACCAAGCCGAAGCGGCTGCTGCTGCGGTATGCGCCGGTGGAGAAGCTGTAGCGCTCACAGGTGTGCGCCCTCGCTGAGCTGTTGAGAAGCGGGGGCGCCTGAGCGCACAAGGCAGTTGGCGGGTTGCCGGGGAAGTGGGCCGGTCGCCTACGACGGGTCCAGGCCGTGGCTGCGCAGCCAGGACAGTGGGTCTATCGCCGAGCCGCCACCCGGTCGCACCTCGAAGTGCAGGTGCGGGCCGGTCGAGTTGCCGGAGTTGCCGGAGTACGCGATGGGGTCGCCGGCCTTTACCGTCGTACCGGAGGCGACACGGTAGCTGGAGAGGTGGCAGTACCACGTCTCCGTGCCGTCCTTCGCGGTCACGATCATCATGTTGCCGTACGCGCTGTTCCACTGCGTGCGGACGGTGCCGTCGGTCGCGGCCATGACCGTCGTGCCGTACGAGACGGGGAAGTCGATGCCGCTGTGGATGGACATCCAGTTGATGCCGGACTGGCCGAAATAGGCGCTGAGGCCGTGCTGTGCGACCGGAACCGCGAACTTCGGGCGCAGCCGCTCCTTGCGGGCTGCCTCCTCGGCGGCCTTCTTCTTCTCGGCCACCTGCTGGGCCTTGAGGTCGATGCGCTCCTGCGTGCGGCTGGCCCGGTCGGCGAAGTCGTCGGCGCCGGCGGAGAGGCTCTCGAGCTGGGTGTCCAGCTTGTTGTTCGCGGTGGACGGCTTCACGGCCTCGCCGTCCGAGGCCAGCGTGGAGGACGCTTCCTTGTCGTCGGTCAGGCTGCCGACGGAGGCGGCGGCGATTCCCGCGACACCCATCACGCACGCCGAGGGCACAGCGACGGTCAGGAGCGCGGAGCGCTTGGGGGGCGTGCGGCGGCGGGAGCGGGACCCGCTGCGGGACGCGGCACGCGGGGCGGGGGCCGGAGCGGTCTCCTCCTGGTCGTCGAGGAGGGGCGTCACGGCGGGGAGTTCGCCGGTCGCGGTCAACTCGGCGTCGCCCTGGACGGGGGCGTCGTACGCCGTGGGGTCCAGGTGCTCGAAGTGCGCGGTCGCCTGCTGATCGAAGGATTCTGCTGAGTGCTCGTACTCGTCGATCGCCTGCGAGGTGGCCTCTACGCCGCCGTCGGAGTTCCACTGCGTGGCGTCGTACGCGCCCGTGTCGAAGGCCTGCGTGCCCCATTCCCAGTGCTGGGTCTGGTCGGCCGGGGCGCCGGACTGGTCGGGCTGGTGCCAGGCGTTCGCGTCCCACTGGCCCGAGGTGTCGTGGCCGGCTGCCTGCTGCGGGACGAAGGCGAGCCGCTCGTGGTCGGTCGTCCAGACGGTGGTGTCGTACGCGCCGGTGTCGTAGGCGGCGTGGTGCTGGGCCGCGTAGGCGTCGTAGTTCACGGTGTGGTGGCTGCCCGTCGACCACTGCGTGGTGTCGTACGCGCCCGTGCTCTCGCCGGGAAGGCTGCCGAACAGGGGGTCCGCGTCGAAGGTCGTGGTGGCGTGCCCGGTGGCGCCGAATCCGGTGGCGTCGTAGGTGCCGTACGTGGTGGAGTCACCGTACTGGGCTTCCTGGGCGCCGTACGACGCGTAGTGCGCCGAGGCGGCATCGGAAGCCGAAGTCGGAGAGGTCATGGTCCCCGACGGGTGACGATCGTTCACCAACTTCTCTCTCGCCTCGACAACAGGGGCTGCCAGAGCAGTGCGGCGACTGTACCCGGCGGTATGCGGGCACGACAATCTTCGGCAGGTTTCGCGCGCGCAGGAAACGGGCATTCGGCCGTGTTTTGGCGGACTGCGGGCGTGAGTTTGGCCTTGTGTTCGAAGATTGTTCGACGTTTGGTCAGCTGTCCTGAGGCTGTGGGGCGCGTGCGATCAGGTCGTCGGGCGACTCTCGGGCAGCTCTCGGGCGCGGCCGGCGGGATGGTGCGGGATGGCTACGCCACTGTCAGGCCGCCGGCCTGGGCGGTGGCCTCGGCTCCGGTTCGTGCGGAGTCGAGGGCCTGCCGGATCCCGGTAGCCACGGCGGGGTGCACGGGCAGGGCGAGGTGTCCGATGCCGGTGACGCGGACGTTCTGTGCCATCAGGTCCGGGTGGTCGATGCAGGCTGTCTCCAGCGGGTCCATCAAGTGGTCGAGGTCGCTCCAGAAGCTCACGAAATGAGTACGGCAGCCGGGCGCGGGAGCCGCCAGTTTCTCCAGGACCGGTGAGCCGGGGCGCATCTGACGCACGATCGGGTGCGCGTTCGCCAGCGGGACGACGCGGGTGCCGGAGTGCGGCGTGCCGAGCGTGACGAGGGTGCGGACCCTGACGTCGCCGCCGAGACACTGCACGTAGTAGCGCGCTATCAGCCCGCCGAGGCTGTGCCCGACGACGTCCACCTGCCTGCTGCCGGTGCGCTCGCAGATCCCCTCTATATGGCGGCCGAGCAGTTCGGCGGCAGTGCGGATGTCGCAGGTCAGCGGGGAGTAGTTGAGCGACTCGACCTGATGCCTGCCGTGCTGGGCGAGGCTGCGGCGCAGCAGGACGAAGACGGAGCGGTTGTCGATGAAGCCGTGCAGCAGGACGACGGGGGGATTGGTCTCCGCCGGCAGCTGGGCCGTGTCCCGCGCGGGGAGCTGTGGGGTGGTCCGGCGCTCCTGTGCGATGCCCGAGGGGTAGAGCAGCACATGGCCTGCGAGGATCGCGAGCTCGAGGGCGGTCGCCTTCAGCAGGGCCAGGGAGAGTCCGGCGAGACTGCTCGGAAGCAGGCGTCGGCAGAGCGGGAGAAAGGGGATTACTGCCCCGGTGACCTTCATGGCCGACCTCCTTGTGGCACGCAGGAGGACGGCTCCGGCCCCCGTGTGCCTTCATGGGAAGTCGCGGTGGAGGTGGCCGGCGAGGCACGAGGAAGGCGCGTGGGGTGAGCGAGGCGCGTGAAGTGAGTCGGTCGGGTCGGCCATGGTGCACCGATGACCTGACGGGGGCTCCCTGCCGGTGTGGCGACGAGGCTCCCCGCTGTCGTGCCTTACCTGCCCTACGTGCCCTTCGTGCCACCGTCGGTGCACCGCACCGCCACGTCGCGCGGCCTGCGGCGCGGTGGTGCGGCGACCTCGTTGCGGCTCCCGTTGCGCTTGGTCCCGCTGCGACGCGTGTACCGCAGACCGCTGCGGCGCGTGTGCCGCAGAGATATGGAACGGTGCGCGGCGAACGTGTCCCACCGTGTGATTTCCCCCTCGCTCTGCACCGCGAAACTGCCGGTTGCGGGATGCTGGAGATAACGTTCGTTTACTTGCCCGGGCGGTGTGGCCCGGGACGTCCGTGCCGTGCGGGTGCGTCCGGTGCTGTGAGCGGCGGAAAAGTGCGATACGCGCACCATGTATGACATGTGCGGCGAGTGCGGCATAACTCATATGTGAGCGGTGCTTGTCGGTACGGATGGATGTAGTCGCTTCATGGAGGCAGTGATGGGTGTGGCAGCCGGTCCGATCCGCGTGGTGGTGGCCAAGCCTGGGCTCGACGGCCATGATCGAGGGGCCAAGGTGATCGCGCGGGCGCTGCGCGACGCCGGTATGGAGGTCATCTACACCGGGCTCCACCAGACTCCCGAGCAGATCGTCGACACCGCGATCCAGGAGGACGCCGACGCGATCGGCCTGTCCATCCTCTCCGGTGCCCACAACACCCTTTTCGCCGCAGTGATCGACCTCCTCAAGGAGCGCGACGCGGCGGACATCCTGATCTTCGGCGGCGGGATCATCCCCGAGGCGGACATCGCCCCGCTGAAGGAGAAGGGTGTCGCGGAGATCTTCACGCCGGGGGCGACGACTCAGGCGATCGTGGACTGGGTGCGGGCGAACGTGCGTCAGCCGGCGGGAGCGTAGGGCGCTGCTCGGCGCGGGTGCGCGGGTGCGCGGATGCGTGGGTGCGCGGATGCGTGGGTTCGTCGGCGTGGCCGGTGGCTGGGGGTTCCGCCCCCAGGCCCCTTTCGGACTGAACGGCCTCGTCCTCAAACGCCGGCCGGGCTGGATTCGGCCGGGCTGGACGGCGTCAGCTCGTCGATCATGGCCGCCCGCAACCGCAACGTCGTGACCAGCCGCTGGAACGCCTCCGCCCAGTAACCCCCTGCCCCCGGAGACGCGTCCTCCGGCTCGTCCGGTACCGCCAGCAGGCCGTCGAGGCGGTTTGCCTCGGCCGGGTCGAGGCAGCGCTCGGCCAGGCCCATCACTCCGCTGAAACTCCATGGATAACTCCCAGCGTCCCGCGCGATGTTGAGCGCGTCGACCACCGCCCGCCCGAGCGGCTCCGCCCAGGGCACGGCGCAGACTCCGAGCAGCTGAAACGCCTCGGACAGGCCGTGCGTCGCGATGAACCCGCCGACCCATTCGGCCCGTTCGGCAGGACTCAATGTGCCGAGGAGCTTTGCGCGCTCGGCCAGGGACACCGCACCCGGACCGCCGGCTTCCGGGGCCGAGGGTGACCCGAGAAGTGCCCTGGCCCACTGGCCGTCCCGCTGGCGCACCGCTGCCCGGCACCAAGCCGCGTGTAGCTCGCCCTGCCAGTCGTCCGCCACCGGCAACGCCACGATCTCCCGAGGCGTGCGTCCGCCGAGCCGCCCCGGCCAGGTGCCGAGCGGCGTGGCCTCCACCAACTGGCCGAACCACCACGACCGTTCACCCCGCCCCGCCGGGGCCTTGGCCACGACACCGTCGCGCTCCATGCCCGCGTCGCAGTCGTGGGGTGCCTCCACGGTGATCGTCGGGGCCTCGCCGGTGTGATCGAGGGCGACGCATGTCCCGGCCCGCACCGCCATCCGCGCCGCGAGCGCCGAACCCGGCAGCGCCGACAGCAACTCCGCTGCCGTCGCGCGGACATTGCGGCTCCGGTCGGCCAGCGCCTGCTCCAGGAACTGCTCGTCCTGCGGGCCCAGACCACTGCGCAGCGAGTCGAGGAACATCAGCCGGTCCTCGGCCCGCTCGGTCGCCCACGTCGTGGCCAGCAGCTCGCGCGCGGCGGCGGGATCACCCGCGCGTATCGCGGAGAGCAGAGCGACCCGCTCGGCGAACAGCCCCTCCTGCCAGAGCTGCTGGACTTCGGCGGGGTTGTCCAGGTGGGGCAGTGACGCGCCGCCGCCAGGGGTCGCGCGCAGGGCGAACCGCCAGTCCGGGTTCAGCCGGGCGAGCCACACCGCCCGCGGGCCGGCGAACGTCAGCGCCGCCGGGCGCAGGTCCGTCCGGCCCCGCGCCGCGTCCAGCAGCGCGGGCAGCAACTGCGGGGGCGGTGCGAAGCCGCGGTCGTTCGCCGTCGCGAGCCACTGGGGCAGCAGCTCCATGAGGTCCGGCGCCGTGCCCCTTCGGCCGCCGCCCGCGCCGGGACGGTCGGTCAGCAGCATCGCCAGCCTGCGGGTCGCCGCCGGGGGCAGTGCGGGGCGAGGGTCCTCGGGAGCCGGCCGCGGCCGCCGCGCCGCCCGGGCCGGCCGCAGCCCGGCCCGCCGTCGTACGGTCTCCAAGGCCGCCGTGTCGAGCAGCGCCAGCGGTGCTTCCTGGCCCGGTGCGCAGCCGGGAGGCGTACGCCGGTCCGTCCCGAGCAGCGCCGCGGTGACGAGTTCCTCCCAGGCGCTGGGCGGCGAGTCCACGGGAACCGAGGGGCTGTTCATCAGGGTCGTTCCTCTCTGCCTTGGTGCTGGGTGCTGTGGGGTGGGGACAGGGGCCTTGGAGTCCGGTGGCGCTGGGGAGGGGCGAGTGCGCGGACCCGGGTGGCCCCGCGGGAGGGGCGGGTGCGCGGAGCCGGTGGCGCTCAGCACAGCTGGAGTGCACGGAGCCGGTGGCGCTCAGCACAGCTGCACCACTTCTCCCTGTCCCTCTGGCCAGGCCGTCAGCGGGGTGAAGCCGCGGTGGCCGCACTCGCCGAACACCTTGACCGGCGCGCCGCCCGACAGCGCGACCAGGCGCCACAGGCCCGGGCGGGCACGGTAGGCCGGGGTCAGTGGCAGAGCCGAGTCCGTGTCGGCGTCTGCCAGTTGCCACGAGTCGCCGTCCGGGGTCGGTACGACCCGGTCCAAGGTCACCGGCACGGAGTCCAGCCACGGGTCGTCACGGAGCGCCTCGCCGTATCGTGCGGTCGCCTCGGCCGTCGTCACACCCGGCGGCCGTACGACCGCGGGCGCGGGCGGTGCGAACTGCTCGCCCAGGGCCGCCCGCAGCTGTCCTGCACCCGGGTACGCCGACACCTCCGCCTCCAGGGCCAGCCCCACCGGCAGCGCGAGCTCCGGGGCGCGGCCGGCGGCGCCATAGGAGAGGAGCAGTGCGGTGCGGCCCGACTCGGCGCCGTACAGCCATATCCGGCGCGTCGTCAGCTTCGTGTCCGCCGTGTCGTACTGGGCGAGGACCAGCCAGCGGTCGCGGACCGGCGGGCCGTCCGCCGAGGCGGGCAGGCCGATGCGGGAGCGGACCGTGTCCCCCAGGGCGTCGGGCAGGCCCTCTCGACGCAGCCAGCCCTGGTCGAGGAGGTGGAGAAGCGCGCACTCCTCCAGCAGACGCACCGGCCAGCCGGGGCCGGACGCCGGGATCGCGCCCAGCTCCCGCACCCGCGCGGCCAGTCCGGGCGCCTGGGCGTCGACCATGCGGGCCGCCGTCTCCTCCCACAGCCCGTACCCCGCCTGCTCCGCGCCGGCCAGGCCGCCGCGCAGCAGGTCCGCCAGGCGCTGCTCCAGCTCCGTCGCCCCCGCCGTGACGCGCACGGCCCGGCGCTCCGCACGACGCCGCGCCGCCTCCGGATCAGCGGACGCCGTCGAGGAACCGGAGGCATCCGCCGTCCGCTTCTCGTCAGCGCGCTGCCTTCTCCCCTTTATCCACTCCTCCGCCCAGTCCGGCGGTTGCTGCGCCGGCGGCACCGCACCTTCGCCGCCCGCCCAGAGCAGCAGCAGCCCGAGCGCGTGCTTGCACGGGAACTTCCGGCTCGGGCAACTGCACTTGTACGCGGGCCCGGCCGCGTCCGCGATATCGATGACCGTCTGATACGGCTTGCTGCCACTGCCCTTGCACAGCCCCCACACCGTCCCCTCGTCGGAACTCCCCGCCTCGGACCACGGCCCTGCCGCGCCGAGTTTGCTTCCCGCTTTGCGTGATGCGGCGTCAGGTGCCAGTGCCAGCACCTGGTCCGCGGTCCAGCGCACCCCCTGCTGAGTCATGCCATCGAAGGTAGATCCCACCACTGACAATCGGCCCGGGCGGCCAGCCCGCGAACGGCCCCGCAAGGGTGTTTGCGCAGGTCGGAACGCATTGTCAGTGGCGTGGTGCAACGTGGATGCCAGATCCGAAACGGCTGAACCGGCCGAGCTGGAGGGGGACTTTGCCATGTCTGTTTCCGTAGAACCGAAATCCGTCGAAGCGGGGGAGACGGAAGCGGCCGACGTGTTGCGACCGCACGCCGAGAACGCCTTCGCCCATGAACTCGCCGCGCTCGCCGAGCAGGATGACCGCCCGCGCCCGACCCGCTGGAAACTGTCGCCGTGGGCGGTGGCCACGTACCTGCTCGGCGGCACGCTGCCGGACGGCACCGTGATCACACCGAAGTACGTGGGCCCGCGCCGCATCGTCGAGGTTGCCGTCACCACGCTCGCCACGGATCGTGCCCTGCTCCTGCTCGGCGTGCCCGGCACCGCGAAGACGTGGGTCTCCGAGCACCTCGCCGCGGCGGTCAGCGGCGACTCGACGCTGCTGGTGCAGGGCACGGCGGGCACGCCGGAGGAGGCGATCCGGTACGGCTGGAACTACGCGCAGCTGCTCGCACACGGGCCGAGCCGTGACGCCCTGGTGCCCAGCCCCGTCATGCGGGCGATGGCGGAGGGGATGACCGCGCGGGTCGAGGAGCTGACCCGTATTCCGGCTGATGTGCAGGACACGCTGATCACGATCCTGTCGGAGAAGACGCTGCCGATACCGGAGTTGGGGCAGGAGGTGCAGGCGGTCCGCGGCTTCAACCTCATCGCCACGGCCAACGACCGCGACCGCGGGGTCAACGACCTCTCCAGCGCCCTGCGCCGCCGCTTCAACACGGTCGTGCTGCCGCTGCCGGAGAGCGTCGAGGCCGAGGTGGACATCGTCTCCCGGCGCGTCGACCAGATCGGCCGCTCCCTCGATCTGCCGGCCGCGCCCGACGGCATCGACGAGATCCGCCGCGTCGTGACCGTCTTCCGCGAGCTGCGCGACGGGATGACCGCCGACGGCCGCACGAAGCTGAAGTCGCCGAGCGGCACGCTGTCGACGGCCGAGGCGATCTCCGTCGTCACCAACGGCCTCGCCCTGGCTGCCCACTTCGGCGACGGGGTGCTGCGCTCCGGCGACGTCGCCGCGGGCATCCTCGGCGCCGTGGTCCGCGATCCGGCGGCCGACCGGGTCGTCTGGCAGGAGTACCTGGAGGCGGTCGTGCGTGAGCGGGACGGCTGGACGGACTTCTACCGGGCGTGCCGGGAGGTGAGCGTGTGAACGAGGACGACCTTGGGTGGGGCCGCCCGGGCGGCGGGTCGAAGTCGGGTGGCTCCGTGGCGGCGGATTAGGGGTCGGGATGGTCGGGGGTGGTCGGGGTGGCGTCAGGTCGTGGTCCGGCGGGTGGGGCGGGGCGGGTGCGGTCGGCGGCGTCGTCCGGCGGCCGTGGGCGAGCGGGGGAGGTTCCTGTGAGGGGTGACGAGATGCGTCGGGAGCTGGGCGCGGAGGTGCGGTCGGCGTACGCGGCCGTGTGGGCGGCGGCAGTGTCGGACAGTTGGGGACCGAGGGGGACGGTGTGACTGGCGTGGACAGGTCCGGCGGCGAGAGGCGGGGTGTCGGGCCGCTGCTGCTCGGCGTACGCCATCACGGGCCCGGGTCGGCGCGGACGGTGCGGGCGGCATTGGACGCGGCGCAGCCTCGGGTCGTGCTGATCGAAGGGCCACCGGAGGCCGATGCCCTGATCGCGCTCGCCGGTGACGAGGACATGCGACCGCCGGTCGCCCTCCTTGCCCACGCCGTGGACGAGCCCGGCCGCTCGGCCTTCTGGCCGATGGCTGAGTTCTCCCCGGAGTGGGTGGCCATCCGCTGGGCCTTGGAGCACGGGGTTCCGGCTCGCTTCATTGACTTGCCGGCCACGCACACGTTGGCGTGGGAGAGGGGTGAGGAGTCGGCGTCCGTTGATGAGGACGGGGGGCCGGCGCCCGCTGACAAGGACGCGGGGCCGGCCGCGGCCGACCGGGGAGCCGATGAACCTGACGGGGAGCGGACCGACGGGAGCGGCCCCGGTCTCGCCGCTGACCCTGGCTCCGACGGCCCCGGCCCCGGCGCAGACGTCCGGGTCGACCCCCTGGCCGTACTCGCCGATGCCGCTGGTTACGACGATCCCGAGCGGTGGTGGGAGGACGTCGTCGAGCACCGGGGGCTGGGAGACGGGGACGCGTTCGCGCCGTTTCTCGGGCTCGAAGAGGCCATGGGGGCGTTGCGGGAGGCGTACGGGAGCGGGGGGCATGAGCGGGATCTCGTGCGGGAGGCGTACATGCGGCTTCAAGTGCGGGGCGCACAGCGGGAGTTCGCGGATGACGTGGCCGTGGTGTGCGGGGCGTGGCATGTGCCCGCGCTGCGGCAGAAGAGCACCGTGGCCGCCGACAAGGCGCTGTTGAAGGGGCTGCCCAAGGTCAAGGCCGACATGACCTGGGTGCCGTGGACGAACCGGCGGCTGGCCCGGGCCAGTGGGTACGGGGCGGGGATCGACTCGCCGGGGTGGTACGGGCACCTCTTCGGCGCACCGGACCGGCCGGTCGAGCGGTGGATGACCAAGGTGGCCGGGCTGCTGCGGGACGAGGACCAAATCGTGTCCTCGGCGCACGTCATCGAGGCCGTGCGGCTGGCGGAGACGCTGGCGGCGATGCGCGGACGCCCGTTGCCGGGGCTGGGAGAGATGACCGACGCGGTGCGGGCGGTGATGTGCGAGGGCTCGGACGTGCCGCTCGCGTTGGTGCACGATCGGCTGGTCGTGGGGGACGTGCTAGGGGAGGTGCCGCGGTCGGCGCCGACGGTGCCGTTGCAGCGGGACCTCGACCGGAGCCAGCGCCGGCTGCGGCTCAAACCTGAGGCGCTGGAACGGGAGTTGGAGCTCGACCTGCGCAAGGAGAACGACGCCGAGCGCAGCAGGCTGCTGCACCGGCTGCGGCTGCTCGGCGTGGAGTGGGGTGAGCCGGTCGCGTCGCGGGGGAGTACGGGGACGTTCCGGGAGACGTGGCGGCTGCGGTGGGAGCCCGAGCTGTCCGTGCGGATCGCGGAAGCCGGGGTGTGGGGGACCACCGTGTTCGCGGCGGCCACCGCCAAGGCGGAGGCGGATGCCGTAGCCGCACGGGGGCTCGCCGATGTCACCGCACTCGCCGAGCGCTGTCTGCTGGCCGAACTGTCGGACGCGCTGCCTGCGGTGATGCGGATCTTGGCCGACCGGGCGGCTCTCGACGCCGACGTCGGCCATCTCGCCCAGGCGCTGCCCGCGCTGGTGCGGTCCCTGCGGTACGGCGATGTGCGGGGCACGGACACCAGGGCGCTCACAGAGGTCGCCGCGGGGCTCGCCGAACGCATCTTCGTCGGACTGCCCCCGGCCTGTGCCGCGCTGGACGCGGACGCCGCCGAGGAGATGCGGCGCCATGTGGACGCGGTGCATGGGGCGTTGGGGTTGCTGGGCGACGCAGTGGCGTCGACGCGGGGCGAGGGCGAGGACGGCGCGGAAGGGCCCGGTACTGCTCCGGGCGACTCGACCGCGCTCGGACACGGCGACCTGCGCAACCGTTGGCACGGGGTGCTTCGGGTGCTGTCCGTGCGGGACACCGTGCCCGGCGTCATCAGGGGGCGTGCCGTGCGGTTGCTCCTGGACGACGGGGAGTTGGTGCAGGAGGAGGCGGCCCGGCTGATGGGGCTTGCCTTGTCGCCGGGGACGCTGCCGGGGGACGCGGCTGCGTGGATCGAGGGGTTCGTCGGCGGTGGTTCCGGCGGCGGAATGCTGCTGGTGCACGACGAGCGGCTGCTCGGGCTGGTCGATGCGTGGCTGACGGGCGTGTCGGCGGAGGCGTTCACGGATGTGTTGCCGCTGCTCAGGCGGACGTTCTCGGCTTATGAGGCCGGGGTGCGGCGGACCTTGGGCGAGTTGGTCCGTCGTGGTCCGGGGCAACGGGGGAGCAGGGAGGCCGGCGGATCCGGCATACCCGGCTTCGGCGCCGAGCTCGATGTCGAGCGAGCGGATTCCGTGGTGCCGGTGGTGCGGTTGCTGCTGGGGTTGGACCGGGTGGAAGAGGACGCCGAGAGCGACGTCGGCGCGAACAGGCTGGTGGGGGCTACGGGATGACGACTGGCGGAGTGACGGAGCCGAGGGAGTGCACCGGAGTGGTGCGGGCCGGCGGACCCTCGCGCGGGTACGTGGCGCAAGGTCGGCGGACGACCACGACCGTGCCGGTGATGCCGCTGTGGGAGCGGCCTCGTGAAGGAGCATGCCGATGACGACCGAGGCGATGGATCCGGCCCGAGAGCGGCTGCGGCGGTGGCGGATGGTGCTGGGCGGGGACAACGCCGACGGCACCGGGTGCGCGCTCTCCGGGAAGGACGCGGCGATGGACGGGGCGCTCACTGCTCTCTACGGCAAGGGGGACAAGTCGCAGGCCGGGAAGGACCGTTCGGCGGGGCTCGGGGCGTCGGCGCCGTCCGTGGCGCGGTGGCTCGGGGACATCCGGACGTACTTCCCCTCCTCCGTCGTGCAGGTCATGCAGCGGGACGCCATCGACCGGCTCGGGCTGTCCACGCTGCTGCTGGAGCCGGAGATGCTGGAGGCGGTGGAGGCCGACGTGCACCTCGTGGGCACGCTGCTCTCGCTCAACAGGGCGATGCCGGAGACCACGAAGGAGACGGCACGGGCTGTCGTGCGCAAGGTCGTCGAGGACCTGGAGAAGCGGCTCGCCACCCGCACGCGGGCCACTCTCACCGGGGCTCTCGACCGCAGTGCCCGTATCAACCGGCCGCGCCACCACGACATCGACTGGAACCGCACGATCGCGGCCAACCTCAAGCACTACCTCCCGGAGTACCGGACGATCGTGCCGGAGCGGCTCATCGGGTACGGGCGGGCGTCGCAGTCCGTGAAGAAGGAGGTCGTTCTCTGCATCGACCAGTCGGGGTCGATGGCGGCGTCGGTGGTGTACGCGTCGGTGTTCGGGGCCGTCCTGGCGTCCATGCGGTCCATCAACACGCGGCTCGTCGTCTTCGACACCTCCGTCGTCGACCTCACCGACCAGCTCGACGACCCCGTCGACGTCCTGTTCGGCACGCAGCTCGGTGGCGGCACGGACATCAACCGGGCGCTCGCGTACTGCCAGTCGCAGATCACCCGGCCCGCGGAGACGGTGGTCGTGCTGATCAGCGACCTCTATGAGGGCGGTATCCGGGACGAGATGCTCAAGCGGGTCGCCGCGATGAAGGCGTCGGGGGTGCAGTTCGTGGCGCTGCTGGCGCTGTCGGACGAGGGGGCGCCGGCGTACGACCGGGAGCACGCAGCCGCGCTCGCCGCACTGGGCGCACCGGCCTTCGCCTGCACGCCCGACCTGTTCCCGGAGGTGATGGCGGCGGCCATCGAGAAGCGGCCGATACCGGTGCCGGACACGGTGTGAGGGGGACGGGAAGGGGGGCGAGGGGACGAGAGGAGGGGCCAAGAGGGCGAGGGGAGGGCCTAGGGGAGGCCACGAGAAGGGGCCGGGAAGCGGCCGAGTGGGTCGAATAGCCCGGAATGGCTGACGATTTGTCGACCTGGTGACGCCCGACTTGGGCCAGCAAAAGGGACATGAGGTGCATCGGTAGCGGAGGGCTTGCGCACCATCGGGAGGGCCGTGCGAGTATCGGACGCCTGTTCAGCGGTGCGCCGCGCTCCGCTCGTCCGTACCGCGTCGCAGCGACTCGCTGCTCATCACGCGTACTTCGTTCCACCGCACGGGAGGACTCCCCGTCTTGACTTGGCCGGCCATGTTGCCCGGTGCCGCTCTGCGTGTCCTGCGCGGTGCGGCTGGGTGGCGTGCGCTGCAGCTGGTCCTGCTGGTGGGCGGCGTCCTCGCGGTCGGGCTCGTCTGCGGAGAGCGGGCGTATGCGGCCGAGGGGGTGTCGGTCGGGACGGCCACGTCGTCGTCCTCTGGCTCGGCACCCTCCGCCGTCGTCGGGGCTACGGCTCAGTCGCCCGAGGGTGAGCGGATCCGGACGTCGACGAGGGGCGCGGTCGGGCGGTTGGTGAGCGACCTGGCGGAGGCGGGAGCGCGCGCCGTGGCCGACCCGGCAACGCAGGAGCCTCCGGCGGGTCCACAGCTCCCGGCGCCTTCGCCGTTCTCCCCGACTGCCCAGCCCCCGACTGCCAGTGGCCCGGGGCCCCAGACTCCGGCTCCGGCTCACGGTGCCCCCGCTCCCAATGCGCCAACTCCCGGCGCCCAGATACCCCCCGGCCATGCTCCCCACGGCCAGGGCAGTGCCGGCCAGGTTCGCGGCCAGGTCAGTGCCGGCCAGGCCAACACCGGCCACGCCACCCCCGCCATCCCGCGCCCCGCCGACGACCAGGTCCTCCCTCCCGTGGCCGAGCGTGTCATCCAGGGCGTGGCGCAGGCGAAAGTGCCGCCGTTGGCGTCGCTCCCGGCACTGCCCGCTCTGCCGACGGCGCCCGAGTCGTCGGCGTGGCCGAGTTGGCCCAGCCGGCCGGGACTGGAGTTCCCTGAATTCCCGCGTCCAGAGCTTCCCGGCGCCTGCCTTCCCGGCCTCCCCGACGCCCCGGGGCTCCCCGGTTTTCCCGCCGTGCCCGGGCAGACGTTGCCCGCGCCCGGCGCCGAGACGCCCCACCCAGTCGCGGAGGTGCCCGGGTCCGTTGACGGGCGGGGTGATGCGCGGCGTACCGGCAAGGACACCGGCAAGGGCGTGGTCGTCGACTACGGCCCCCAGTTCGTCGCTGATGTCGCCGCGGCCCACTCCTCGGTGTCCAGCGGTGGTGCACGCACGACCGCGCCTTCCCGTTATGCCCCCGTTACTCAGGCGCCGGTCGATCACCCGGGTGGTGTCCTGGGGAACCGTTCGGCGGGGGACAACAACTCGTCGCGGCACGGAGACGCGCACGCCGTCTCGCTGAACGGGCGGGCGCCGCTGCGGTTGGTGCCCGGCGCCGCCGCCCGCGTCGAGGCGGACGAGATCCAGGACAGGCACCGGGACATTCCGGTTTCCCCCGCTTAGGGCAGTAGCCCGGCCCGTCCGTCCGGAGACCCCCTGCAATTCTCCGATGTCCCTCTGGACATCGGGACATCGCTGGACCTTCCCGGACGGAAGCCGCCGGAGCCGTACCCGGTACCGCTGGTTCGCAACTCTCCGGAACTCCCCGGACTGCGACCGGAGCCGGTGCCGCTATGTCCCCATTCCGTCCGAAGTCCCGGAGTTCCTTGGATCTCCGATCCTCCGGGGCCTTCGGAGCCCAAGATCTAGGGATCCGACGTACGTATGAACAAGAACATTCGCCGTTCGATCGTCATAGCCGCCGGTGTCACCGGCGCGTGGGCGCTCGGTTCGGCCGCCGCCAGCGCGGACGAGCTGCACGCCTCCACTCTCTCCGTACCGGACACGACCACCGACGCGACCGACGCGACCGACGCGGCTGAGGCCGCCGACAGCGCCGACGCCCCCGGGCTGCTCAGCGCGGTCACCGGCACCGTCGACGGCGTCGTCTCCGACGTGACCACCACCGTCACCAGCGCCACCAACGCCACCCGCGGCGCGACCAGCGCGGTCGGTGAAACCGCCAGGACCGCGCCCGCGACCACGGGCGGCGCAGAGAAGGCCACCAGGGGCACCGCCACCACCGCCACCACCGCCACCAACGCCACGAAGGCCAAGGCAAGGACCGCCACCGACGTCATCCAGGGCGCCAAGGCCGCCCGCGCGGACAAGGCGGCAGTACGGGCCGCCGCGCAGGCCGAGGCCAATGTCTCCGCGACCGCCGCCGCTGCCGTCACCGACCTCAGGAACGCACCCGCGGACACCCCGCAGCTCCCCGGCACCCCCGGCGCCCCCGGCACGATCGACTACCTCTTCGGCCCCCTCGCCGCCTTCGCCCCCGAGCTGGAGCAGGTGCTCGCCGCCACCCAGACGAAGCTGCAGGGCGCGGGCCGCACAGGGGCGGGCGCGCGAGACGTCGCCCGGGCCGCCGCAGCCGAAGTCCAGGGCAGGGCCACGGGGACGGCAACGGCCGCGCAGGCCACCGCCACCGGCCGGGCCACCGCCGTCATGGGCGCAGTCGAGGCCTCCGTCGCCGCTGTTCCGAGCCACGTCACCGGGACGGTCGACGGCACGGTCGGCGGCGTCGAGCAACGGGTCGTCGGCACGGTCAGTGCCGTCCCCGGCACGGTCACCCCGGTCGTCAACCAGACCGCCTACGCGGTCGTCCCGCCGATCGCGACGCAGGCCGTGAACGGTGTGCTGCCCGTCGCCGGCCAGGCGGCCGAAGGCGTCGTCCCGACCGCCGAGCACGCCATCTCCGGCGCCGTCCCCACCGCCACCCGCACCGCGGCCGGGGTGACTCCGGTCGCCACGAACGCCGTCGACAGCGTCCAGTCGGTGGCCGGCGGCGCGGTGACCGGCGTGCGGCCGGTCGTCGGGCAGGCCGTGGACGGCGTCGTCCCCGTCGCCCACGGCGCCGTGGCCGGGGTCAACCGGACCGCCGGGCACACCGTCGACGCCGCGACCGCGCTGGCGTACGGCGTCGTCGCCGACGTGCAGCCCGTGGCCGGGCAGGCCGTCGCGGGCGTCCAGCCGGTCGCCGCCGATGCCGTGCAGGGGGCCCGGCCGGTCGTCGGCGGGGTCGTCCAGGGCGTGCAGCCGACGGCCCACGGCGTGCTCGGCGACGTCCAGCACCTCGCCCACGGCACGGTCGGCGACGTCCGGCCCATCGCCTCCGGCGCCGTCGCCGACGCGCAGCCGGTCGTGTGGGGTGCCGCCACGGACGTACCCGCGTACGCCACCGGTCTCGTCGGCCAGGTCACCGCGGACGTCACCGGTGCCGTCCTGTCGCCCGCCGCCGGCACCGCCGTGCATGGCGTCGTGCCGGTCGCCGGGCAGGCCGTAGCGGATGCGGGCGGGCTGGCCTACGGCGTGGTCGGCGATGTCCGGCCGTTCGCGGGCGGTGTCGTCGGCGAGGTCGACCCGCTCGTGCACGGGGTGGTGGCCGGGCAGGCCCTGCCCCTCGCCGAGGGCGTCACGGAGGAGGTGCCGCCGTTCGCGTACGGCGTCACCGGTGCCGTGCGGCCCGTCGTCGACACCGTCGTGGACACCGCCCGGCCGGTCGTGCGGGGCGTCGGCGGCAGCGCCACGACGCTGGCATACGGCGTGGCCGGCGACGTCCACCCCTTCGCCGGCGGTGTCGTCGGCGAGGTCGGCCCCTTCGTGCACGGCGTCGCCGGGCAGGCCGCGCCCTTCGCCGAGGACCTGACCGGCACGGTCCGCGACTCGGCGGGCCCGCTGGCCGGCAACGCCGCGGCCGGTGTGCAGCAGGTCGGCCGGTCGGTCACGCCGGACTACGCGCAGGACCTCCAGCGCGATCTGCGGAACGAGGTCCGGCACGACCTCCCCCAGGGCGGTGCGTCCCGCATCTGACGCACCGCTCTCCACCGACTCCGCGGGGCAGACGACCAGGACGGCCGAAAGCCGTCGGCTGTACCGACCGGAACCCCGCGGACGGGCCGGGTGATCCCCATTGGGGTGGGGATCACCCGGCCAGAGCCCACCGGGGCGGCCCATTCGTGCCCCTACGGGCGGTTCAAGGGACCTCACCGGGTCAACCCCAACCCGGTGAGGTCCTTCCGTCTCGCCTTCCGAGTGCCTCACAGTCGGCACGCCGTGCCAGTGATCCCCGCTGATCGCGGCATCATGTGACAGGTATCACCGCTCAGGTGTGACCCTCGATTTAGGGGCCTCCTTCAAGCAGAGATAACCTGCGAGACGGACATGCCGCGCGCTCGGACACCGTGTGCGCCTCCCTTGTGACAGCGGACGTCACGTTGCCCTTCGCGGCACGCCCACGCATCCAACGAACCGCGAGATCACTGATAGGGACGGAAGCGCGTGGACCTGTTCGAGTACCAGGCGAGGGACCTCTTCGCCAAGCACGATGTACCGGTGCTGGCCGGTGAAGTCATCGACACGCCTGAGGCGGCCCGCGCAGCCACCGAGCGGCTCGGTGGCAAGTCCGTCGTCAAGGCCCAGGTGAAGGTCGGCGGCCGCGGCAAGGCCGGTGGCGTGAAGCTCGCCGCCACCGCGGACGAGGCCGTCGCCCGCGCGACGGACATCCTCGGCATGGACATCAAGGGCCACACGGTCCACAAGGTGATGATCGCCGAGACGGCCCCGGAGATCCTGGAGGAGTACTACGTCTCCTTCCTCCTCGACCGTGCCAACCGCACCTTCCTCTCCATCGCCTCCGTCGAGGGCGGCATGGAGATCGAGGAGGTGGCGGCCACCCGCCCGGAGGCCGTCGCCAAGATCGCCATCGACGCCATCGACGGCGTGGACGAGGCCAAGGCCCGCGAGATCGTCGAGGCTGCCAAGTTCCCGGCCGAGGTCGCGGACAAGGTCGTCAACGTCCTGATCACGCTGTGGGACACCTTCATCAAGTCGGACGCCCTCCTCGTCGAGGTCAACCCGCTTGCGAAGGTCGCCTCCGGTGACGTCATCGCCCTGGACGGCAAGGTGTCGCTCGACGAGAACGCCGAGTTCCGTCACGACTGGGACGAGCTGCACGACAAGGACGCGGCCAACCCGCTCGAGGCCGCCGCCAAGGAGAAGAACCTCAACTACGTCAAGCTCGACGGTGAGGTCGGCATCATCGGCAACGGCGCGGGTCTCGTCATGAGCACCCTGGACGTCGTCGCGTACGCCGGTGAGAAGCACGGCAACGTCAAGCCGGCCAACTTCCTGGACATCGGCGGTGGCGCCTCCGCCCAGGTCATGGCCAACGGTCTGGAGATCATCCTCGGCGACCCGGACGTCAAGTCCGTCTTCGTCAACGTCTTCGGTGGCATCACCGCCTGTGACGAGGTCGCCAACGGCATCGTCCAGGCCCTGCAGCTCCTCGAGGACCGCGGCGAGAACGTCTCGAAGCCGCTCGTCGTCCGCCTCGACGGCAACAACGCCGAGCTCGGCCGGCAGATCCTCACCGACGCCAACCACCCGCTGGTGCAGCGCGTCGACACCATGGACGGCGCGGCCGACAAGGCCGCCGAACTGGCTCACGCCGCCAAGTAAGCACTCAGGACGAGGACACAACACACCATGGCTATCTGGCTCAACAAGGACAGCAAGGTCATCGTCCAGGGCATGACCGGCGCCACGGGCATGAAGCACACCAAGCTCATGCTCGGTGACGGCACCGAGGTCGTGGGCGGCGTGAACCCGCGCAAGGCGGGTCAGACCGTGGACTTCGACGGCACCGAGGTACCCGTCTTCGGGACCGTCAAGGAGGCCATCGAGAAGACCGGCGCCAACGTCTCCGTCATCTTCGTGCCGGAGAAGTTCACCAAGGACGCCGTAGTCGAGGCCATCGACGCCGAGATCCCGCTGGCCGTCGTCATCACCGAGGGCATCGCCGTGCACGACTCGGCGTCCTTCTGGGCGTACGCCGGCAAGAAGGGCAACAAGACCCGGATCATCGGCCCGAACTGCCCCGGCATCATCACTCCGGGTCAGTCGAACGTCGGCATCATCCCGGGCGACATCACCAAGCCGGGCCGTATCGGCCTGGTCTCGAAGTCCGGCACGCTGACGTACCAGATGATGTACGAGCTGCGTGACATCGGCTTCTCGACCGCCGTCGGCATCGGTGGCGACCCGATCATCGGCACCACGCACATCGACGCGCTCGCCGCGTTCGAGGCCGACGCCGACACCGACCTGATCGTCATGATCGGCGAGATCGGCGGCGACGCCGAGGAGCGGGCCGCGGACTTCATCGCGAAGAACGTCACCAAGCCGGTCGTCGGCTACGTCGCGGGCTTCACCGCCCCCGAGGGCAAGACCATGGGTCACGCCGGCGCGATCGTCTCCGGTTCGTCCGGTACGGCGCAGGCGAAGAAGGAGGCCCTGGAGGCCGCGGGCGTCAAGGTCGGCAAGACGCCGACCGAGACGGCGAAGCTGGCTCGCGAGATCCTCGGCGGCTGACCTTCACAGGCGCCCAGCGCATCATCCGGTGGGCCCGTCCCCTGCGTGGGGGCGGGCCCACCTGCGTTTTCGGCAGCTCACTGCGGCTGCGGTGCGAGCCTCTCCGGGCCGTGCTGCATCTTCGCCCTGAGCTTCGCGCGCAGCTTCTGCTCCTTCTCCGACAGCGGACCCGGCGCCACCCTCGGCGGTACGCCGAGCACTGTCTCCCCGGGCGGCACCGGCGGCTCGTACTGGGTCGGGGCGGTGCGCAGGGTCAGGGCCGTCGTGCCGATGAGGGCCACGGTGAACGCGATCGCCGCACGGGTCCAGAAGCGGGCCCGGCGTTCGCTGCCGTCGCGTACCACCGCCGGTTTGGCCGCGCGCAGACGCTCCGTGGAGGCGAGTTCGACCAGGCGGTGGTGGAGCTCGGTGGGGTCGGACAGGTCCGGGAGGCGGGCGGCCACCGCGGCGCGGGCGTTGAGGAGACGGTTCGCGGTCGCCGGTGTGGTCGCCTCCGTCTCCGCCGCCGTCTCGGGCAGGTCGAGGCCGACACCGTCGTACAGGAGCAGCGCGCGGCGCTGGGGCGGGGTGAGTTCGAGGAGCACGTTCAGCAAGGCGCGGTCGGATGCGTCCGACGGCGGGGGCTCGGGGTGCCGGTAGCGCGGGCGGAACCGGTGCCAGGGGGAGAGCGCGAAGTCGTACGCCGTCGCCCGCACCCAGCCCGCCGGGTCCGGGTCGCAGGCCACCTCGGGCCAGCGCTGCCAGGCGAGTTCGAAGGCCCGCTCGACCGACTCGCGCGCGAGTTCGCGGCGCCCGGTGAGCAGGTAGGTCTGCCGTACGAGGGCCGGGGCGCAGAAGGCGTAGAGCGCGTCGAAGGCCTGGGCGGGGGAGAGGGGGCGTTCGGGCCGGGCTTCGGGGGGCGGTGCCGGATCCTCGACGGGGACGGCTGCCGGTCCGACAGTCCGTACGGCTGTCTCGGCGCGCTCGCGGGCACCCTGACCTACCGTCATGTCGCGCCCTCCCGTTGCTTCCTGAGGCTCTGTCTCTTCCGGTGACTTCTTCGCCGTGATCTCCGCCGTGCTCTCTGCCGTGATCTCCGCTGTCATCTGTGCCGTCTGCTCCGCGAGCGAGACGAGCAGGTGCGCGTACGCCTCCCTCCTCCGGCCGCGTGGTGTCGTACGGCCGTTCTCCCAATCGCGTACTGTCTCGCGGCTGACGCCGACCCGTGCCGCGACCTGAGCCTGCGTCAATGAAGCGGCCTCGCGCAGGCGTCGGCGTTCCTTGGGCGGGGGAAGCGGGGGAACGGGGCTCTGCGTCACAGTACGCCCCTTCGTGCGAAAAAGTACATAAACGTATATTGAGCGACACTTCGGAAGTTCGCCTGTTACGACGGGAAAGCGCGTGTCGTTGGGAGCATGGCGGGCGTGAACGAGATGACCGCTCGGCGAACGCCCCTGGCGTCCCTGCTCACTCGGCTGCGCTACCGCACGCCCGGACTCGGCGCGAGCCTTCTCGGCGGCGCGGTCGCGGCGGGGCTGGGGCTCGGTGTGATCTCCGTGGTGGTGATGGTGCTGTGGGTCAGTTCGCCGTATCCGGACAAGGGGCCGGGGGGCGCTTTGCAGGTCGCCGCCCTGCTGTGGCTGCTGGCGCACGGTGCCGAACTGGTCCGCACCGACACCCTCTCCGGTCTCCCCGCACCGGTGGGTGTCACGCCCTTGCTGATGCTCATGCTTCCGGTGTGGCTGGTGTACCGGGCGGCGCGGGACGCGGCGGCGGACGGCGGTGACGGGGCGCCGCTCGTGTCGGGGCCTACGGCGTGGGCGGGTGTCGTGCTCGGGTACCTCGGGGTCGGGGTGGCGGCCGCGGTGTACGCGGCGGGCGGTGAGCTGCGGCCCTCGTGGTGGTGGACCGGTGTGTGCGTGCCCCTTCTCGCGATGGCGGCGGCGGGGGTGGGCGTGTGGACGGCGTGCGAACGGCGGCCCGAGGCGGCCGACGGTGTGCTGGGCGTGATGCCGACACGGGTACGGCGGCTGGTTCCCGACGCGGAGGCGCCTGCCCGTCTCGGCGCGGCGGCCCGGGCGGCCGGGGCCGGTGCGGGGGCGCTCGTCGCGGGTGGGGCGTTGCTGGTGGGCGTCTCGCTGGTGTGGCACGGCGCCGCGGCGCGGGGGTCGTTTCTGCAGTTGACGGAGGGCTGGTCGGGACGGCTCGCGGTGCTGTTGCTGTGCGTGGCGCTGGTGCCGAACGCGGCGGTGTGGGCGGCGGCGTATGCCCTCGGGCCGGGGTTCGTGCTCGGGACGGGGCATGTGGTGGGGCCGCTGTCCGCGGCGCCGGCGCCGTTGCTGCCGCCGCTTCCGCTGCTGGCGGCGGTGCCGGACCCGGGGGTCGGGGGGCCCGTGCAGTGGGGGGTCGGGGTGGTGCCGGTTGTGGCGGGGGTGGTCGTGGGGTGGTTCGCGGCGGGGTGGGGTGGTGGCGGGCTTGCAGCGCGGTCGGAGAGCGGGCACATGCCCGCCGTGGCCTGGGCTCCCGGGCGGACCGCCGGCGTTGCCCTGCTGGCGGCCGTGTTCTGCGCGGTCGTGGTCGCCGAGCTGGCCGAGCTGTCGGGTGGGCCGCTGGGGCGGGGGGCGCTTGCGGAGTTCGGGCCGGTGTGGTGGCAGGTGGGGGCGGCGGTGTTGGGGTGGGTGTCGGTGGTGGCGGTTCCGGTGGCTGTGGTGGTGCGGGGGTGGCGGTGCCACATGGGGCGGCGGGCGGAGCGGCGGCTTGGCGAGACGGAGGGGGCTTGGATCGGTCGGCCTCGTGCGGAGGCGGCGACGGGGGAGGCCCTGGGGCGGTCGGCCTTCGTGCAGGAAGGGCCGTTCACGGCGTTGGGGCAGGACCAGGAGGGACGGGGCGCGGGGCCTGACGAGGACGGGGGTTACGGGGGTGATGGGCAGGGGGTTCCGTACGGGGCGTACGACCATGACACGACGTTCGAGCCGGAGGACTTTTCGCCTGTCGAGGTGCCGTCCGCGGAGGGGGCGGAGCCTGAGCCTGAGCTTGATCTGGAGTCCGCGGGGTCGGAATCGGCGCCCTCGCCCTGGGGTGACGATGACTCGCGTGAGGCTCGTTGGGCGGCGATGAAGGACGTGGCGGATCCGCCGGAGGGGCCGGCATCGCAGTGAGGGCCGAGAAGGTTCTCGCCCCCGCCGCTCCTACCCTTCCCGTCCTTGAAGGGGCGCCGCCCCTTCGACCCCGGCCCTGGGGGCCTGCGGCCCCCAGACCCCCGCTGTCGGCCTGAACGGCCTCGTCCTCAAACGCCGGACGGGCTGATTTTGCCTGGACCGGCGTCGACTGGCACCGCGGGCATGCGCGCCGCAGCCCCCTGCGGGTGGGTGGGGTTTAGGGATGGCGCAGTCCTCGTCGTCACGCGCTGGACGGGCTGAATGTGCCTGGAGCGGCGTCAAGGAGCAGCAGCCGCGGTCCTCAGTCCCCCGTCCCCAGAATCCCCCGCAGCTCCTCCGGCAAATGCTCGTTGCACGACTGCTTCGCCGCGGTCGTCAGGGCGTCGTTCGTGCAGGTGTAGTAGTCGCTGTAGACCATCTGGGCCGTGAAGCCGGCGGCGACCACTGCGATGGCGAGGGAGGCTGTGACCAGGCCGCTTACTGCTGCTGTGGTCTGGGGGCGGCCGGTGGGGCGAGAGGGCGCCGGGGTGTTCGGGTCGGGGGTGCGGGGTTTGGCTCGGAGGCTGCTGATGCCCCAGTAGAGGGCCAGGGCGCCCAGGAGCAGGGCGACGTACGGCCAGCTGAAGAGGGCGAAGAAGAAGGCCCACATGCCGGACAGCAGTGCGAAGCGAGCGCGGCGCTGGACGGGGTCGGTCGGGTCCCAGCGCAGGTTGGGGCCGGGCCCGGGGCCGCCGGGGCCGTCCTGGCCGCGTCGGGAGTTGTCGCCGAAGCCGTCGGGGGAGCGGCCCGGCTGGCGGTCGCTCCACTGGTTGCCCCAGGGGGAGCGGCCTCGGCCCTCGTCGGAGTCCTGGGAGTCGTCCTCGCCCGACGGGCGGCGGCGTGGCTGCCACGGGCGGTCCGGGGTGCCCTCCGGCGGCGGCGCGAAGGGGTTGTCGTCCTTCCCCTGGCCGCTGCCCCGCTCGTCGCCGTTCTGCCCGCCCGAAGGCGCGTCGGGCGGTGAGGCGGGGCGCTCCCGCAGCAGCACGCCGCTGTGCTCCCCTCCCTGCACCGGGTGCGGGGGGAACGTGAGGAGTCGCAGACTGCGGTCCGGCATCAAGTGAGCGTCTTCCCCTAGGTGATAAGGCTGGCTGTTCTGAGCTGTCACACGAGGAACGCACCGCACGACGACCGCGTTCCCGAGCCCGCTCGCCCCAGACGCTACCTTCCGGCCACGCCCCCGTCCCGTGGGGGCCTTCCGGTGTGCCGGTATCGTTGCTGACGGTCGGCTGCTTCGTAGACTTCCCCGTATCCCGGGGCGCGATGCATTCGTATGAACGTACAGGTGAGAGACGTACGGGCGCGAACGTACATGCCGTCGGCCGCTGAAGAACGCACCCCCGAGAAAGGGCCCCACCGTGGCCGCCAAGCCCGTGGCCAAGCGCCTCGTCGTGCTGGTCTCCGGATCAGGCACCAATCTGCAGGCGCTGCTCGACGAGATCGCCGCCGTCGGTTCCGAGGCGTACGGCGCGCAGATCGTGGCCGTGGGCGCCGACCGCGACAACATCGAGGGGCTCGCCCGGGCCGAGCGCGCGGGGCTGCCCACCTTCGTGCGGAGGGTCAAGGATCACGGCAGCCGGGAGGAGTGGGACGCGGCGCTCGCCGAGGCCGTATCCGCCCACGAGCCCGATCTCGTCGTCTCCGCCGGGTTCATGAAGATCGTGGGGAAGGAGTTCCTCGCGCGCTTCGGCGGGCGGTTCGTCAACACCCACCCCGCGCTCCTGCCCAGTTTTCCCGGCGCCCACGGCGTTCGCGACGCCCTCGCGTACGGCGCCCGGGTCACCGGCTGCACCGTCCACTTCGTCGACGACGGCGTCGACACCGGGCCGATCATCGCTCAGGGCGTGGTCGAGATCCGGGACGAGGACGACGAGAGCGCTCTGCACGAGCGCATCAAGGAAGTCGAGCGAAGGCTGCTCGTCGAGGTCGTGGGGCGCCTCGCCCGCAACGGCTATCGCATTGAGGGACGAAAGGTAGTTATCCAGTGACCGCCGAGAGCAACAAGCGGGCCATTCGACGGGCGCTCGTCAGCGTCTACGACAAGACCGGTCTGGAAGACCTCGCGCGCGGCCTGCACGAGGCGGGCGTCGAACTCGTCTCCACCGGCTCCACCGCCGCGAAGATCGCCGCGGCCGGAGTCCCCGTCACCAAGGTCGAGCAGCTCACCGGCTTCCCCGAGTGCCTGGACGGCCGCGTCAAGACGCTGCACCCGCGCGTGCACGCCGGCATCCTCGCCGACCTCCGGCTGGAGAGCCACCGGCAGCAGCTCGACGAGCTGGGCGTGGCGCCGTTCGACCTCGTCGTCGTCAACCTCTACCCGTTCCGCGAGACCGTCGCCTCCGGGGCCACGCCCGACGAGTGCGTCGAGCAGATCGACATCGGCGGCCCGTCGATGGTGCGCGCCGCCGCCAAGAACCACCCGTCCGTCGCGGTCGTCACCAGCCCCGCCCGTTACGCCGACGTCCTCGCGGCCGTCCGCGACGGCGGCTTCGACCTCACCACCCGCAAGCGGCTCGCGGCCGAGGCCTTCCAGCACACGGCGGCGTACGACGTGGCGGTGGCTTCGTGGTTCGCCTCCTCCTACGCCCCCGTTGACGACTCCCAGTTCCCCGACTTCCTCGGCGCCACCTGGGAGCGCGAGAACACCCTGCGCTACGGCGAGAACCCGCACCAGCCGGCGGCCCTGTACGTCGACGGCAGCGGGAGCGGTCTCGCGCAGGCCGAGCAGCTGCACGGCAAGGAGATGTCGTACAACAACTACACGGACACGGACGCCGCCCGCCGTGCCGCGTACGACCACGCCGAGCCCTGCGTCGCGATCATCAAGCACGCCAACCCGTGCGGCATCGCGGTCGGCGCTGACGTCGCCGAGGCGCACCGCAAGGCACACGCGTGTGACCCGCTGTCGGCGTTCGGCGGTGTGATCGCCGTCAACCGTCCGGTCAGCAAGGAGATGGCGGAGCAGGTCGCCGAGATCTTCACCGAGGTCATCGTCGCGCCGGACTACGAGGAGGGGGCCCTGGAGGCCCTCGCCAAGAAGAAGAACATCCGGGTGCTGCGCGCCCCCGACGGCCCGACGAACGACGTCGAGGTCAAGGCCATCGACGGTGGCGTCCTCCTCCAGGTCACCGACCGCCTCCAGGCCGACGGCGACGACCCCGCCAACTGGACCCTGGCGACGGGCGATGCGCTCAGCGCCGAGGATCTGGCCGAACTCGCCTTCGCCTGGAAGGCCTGCCGGGCCGTGAAGTCCAACGCCATCCTGCTCGCCAAGGACGGCGCGTCCGTGGGCGTGGGCATGGGGCAGGTCAACCGCGTCGACTCCGCGAAGCTGGCCGTCGAGCGTGCCGGCGCCGAGCGCGCGCAGGGGGCGTACGCCGCGTCCGACGCGTTCTTCCCGTTCCCCGACGGCCTGGAGATCCTGACCGAGGCCGGCGTGAAGGCCGTGGTTCAGCCCGGCGGTTCCGTCCGTGACGAGCTGGTCGTCGAGGCCGCGCAGAAGGCCGGCATCACGATGTACTTCACGGGGACGCGGCACTTCTTCCACTGAGCCGGTATGAGTGAGGGGCGGGCCGTATCTGCGGCCCGCCCCTCACCCGCGTCGATCGCCATTACGTCGAAATCACGTCGAACTGCGCAGCGCCGCCCAGGTGTTGGGCCCCACCTCGCCGTCGACCTCCAGCCCCTTGTCGCTCTGGAACAGTCTGACCGCGGACTCCGTGTCCGCGCCGAACTCTCCGTCCACGCCCGAGCCGCCGACGCTGTAGCCGCGCTTGCTGAGCATGCACTGCACCTGGACGACGCGCTGGCCCTTGTCGCCCCGGTCGGTGATCTCGGTGCCGGAGTAGTGGGTGCAGTCGGAGATCCAGGGCGGGGTGGCGGGCGTCGTGGCCGTCTTGGTGGGGGCGGCGGTCGGGGCGCCGTCCCCACCACTGCCGCTGGTGGGCGTGGCCTGCGTGCCGCCCGCGGCGCTGTCGGAGGCGCTCGGGCCGGCGGACTCGGCTGCCGCGGCGGACGCCTTCGCGTCGGTGTCTTTCCCCGTCCCCTCCCTCTCCTTCTCCCTTTCCTCCTTCTCCTTCTCCTTGTCACGGGAAGGCGACGAGGAGGAGCCGGGGAGGGAAGAGCCCTGAGCGTCGTCGTCGGCGGTGCTGCCGGTCGCCGTGGCCGCCGCCGGGGCCGTTTCGTCGACGGACGGGCCGGCGACGAAGAAGGCGCCCGCGGCGACCGCGCACACGGCGAGACCCGCGGCGACGGCGAGGTATGCCCTCCGCTTGCGCCGCTTGCCGTCGTCCTCGGGGCCGGGGACAGCCGTACGTTCCCCCGGCAGTCGCAACTGGACCGTCTCCTGGGAGGTCCGAGAGGTCCGCGAACTCAGGGGTGCTCGGGCGGTCTCCTGGACGGCGACAGCTTCCAGTACCTCGCAGGCCTGCCCTCGGGCCAGCAGCCGGGCGCTCAGCGGCTCGTGCCAGACGGCTGCGCCGCCGTGACCGGCTGCCGTGGCGGCGTCGGTGAGCTGCCGCGGGGTGGGGCGTCCGGCGGGATCCTTGGCGAGGCAGGCGGTCAGAAGGGCGGCCAACGCGGGGTCCACGGCGGAGAGTTCCGCCATGATGTCCTGCTTGGGCTCCTCGAACGCGACCCGGTGCATCACGTCGACGCCCGTTCCGTCCCCGAACGGGGCGTGCCCGGTGGCGGCGTAGATCAGGCTTCCCGCGAGCGAGAAGACGTCGGAGGCGGTGTCGCAGCGGCCCTCGCGCAGATACTCGGGCGCCATGAAGGCGGGCGTGCCGACCCGGCTCCCGGTCGAGGTGATCGCGCTGCTGTCGGCGGCCTGCGCGATGCCGAAGTCGATGACGTGGGCGCCCTGCAGGGACAGGATCACGTTGGACGGCTTGAGATCCCGGTGTACGACGTCGGCGGCGGCCAGCGCCGACAGGGCCTGCCCCATGTCCCCGACCAGCCGCCACACCCCGGCGCGCCCCAGCTTGCCGCACTCGCGCCCCGCCTCGGCGAGGTCCAGGCCGGGCAGGTACTGCGTCGCCGTCCACAGCAGCGAGTCGTCGAACCCGGTGCCGAGCAGCTGCGGCGTGCGCGGGGTGTGGACCCGTCCGTGCACGGCGGCCTCCCGCTCGAAACGCCGCCGGAAGCGGGCGTCTTCGGCGTACTCGGGGCGGATCACCTTGACGGCGGCGAGGCCGGGGGCGTTGTCGGCGGGGCGGGCCAGATAGACGTGGCCCATGCCGCCGCTGCCGAGCAGGCCGAGGGGGACGTAGGGGCCGATGCGGGCGGGCGCGGTCGGCTTCAGGGGGGTGGCGCCGGCCTGCGTCAGGGCGACGTCGAGGGCCGCCGAGGTGGGTGATGGCGTGGGCTGCCGCTGGTCGGTCATGGATCCCCCGAGTGCTGCTCTGCACCAACGGCCACTCGTGTCCCGTCAGTTGGTGTGAGGCTACCGCGTGAGGCGGCACGGGGAAGCGTGGTCGCGGCTACGGGAGGGTGCTGTTGCACCAGTTGGTGGAAGCCCCGGCCTCGGGCGCGGTACCGGTCATGCCCAGCCCGGCCAGCAGCGTGAGACCGGCCACGGCGACCGCAGTCGTGCGCGCGGGCACGCGTCGCGGCCTCCGGCCCTCCCCCGAGGGAGCCGGAGGCCGCGGGTCAAGCGGTCAGCCAGGCGCTCAGCAGGTGCGCAGCCCCGGGATCGCCCCGTAGTTCACGCCGCCGGACACCTTGTTGGCGGGGAACCAGCCCCAGCCGCCGTTGCTGACGTTGGTGTCGGCCTGGGTCCACAGCCACCAGTCGTTGCGGGCGTCGCCGACCGGCGGGTTCTCCTGGCCCGGGAACTTCTTCTGGCAGACGAACCAGTTGTCGCCCGCGTTCAGCCGGCCCGCGACGTTGCCGTTGAACATCACGTTGCCGGCCTGGTAGTTGTGGCAGTAGCGGGAGTTGTTCGGCCCGCTGCCCCAGCAGCCGTTCGGTGCCGCCGAAGCCCCCGCCGGCGTCAGGGCCACGGCGCCCGTGGCGAGTACGGCAACGGCTCCCAGCGAGGCGAGCATGCGCTTCATGGTCGGTGTCCCTCCGGAATTGCCACCCCCGTTGGTGGACAGCAACACCGTGACGCCGAGCAGCCCCGAGCGGTACCTGAGAACTCTCAGGGTCACCTCTTCGCGGGCGGCGTGTACTCCTTGAGGTAGTGGGCGACGCGGGCGGCGTAGTCGCGGTACTTCGGGGGAACTCCGCCCGCGTTGTTCACGACCTTGGTCGAGGTGCGGTAGGCGGCGGCCAGCAGCACCTGGCGGTCGCCGGACAGGCCGGTCCGGTCCAGGAGCGGCTCCATGTAGCAGAGGTAGCGGCCCACGGCGGGGATGGACTGGGCCGGCGTGAGGGGAGGCTTGGGGGTCGCCGTCGCGGGCACGCCGTCCGCGCGGATCCACCAGCGCAGCAGACTCGGCGTCCAGCGGGCGATGCCGTACTCGCCCTCCTCGCCCACGGACGGGTCGGAGAGGTCCGGGTCGAAGTTGCTCTCCGCCTTCAGCAGGGCGGCGATCAGCGCGGGGGTGACCTCGGGCCGGACGCAGTCGTGGGCGGAGTCGACGATGAGGCGCCGGTAGGCCACCGGGACGCCCTTGTCGGTACGGAGTTCGGAGGCGCCGTAGGTGGCGGCCGTGACCCTCGTGGTCTCGCGCCCCGGCCCGCCGGCCCCGCTCCCGCCCCCGTCGGCACCGGTGTCGGCCCAGTTGCTGACGCCGTAACCGAGGGCAGCCACCGCCACCACGGCGGTCGCAGCGGTCAGCATCGTCGTACGGCGGGAGCGGCGGGGGAGGAGCGCCCGCGGCAGTCGCGGCGGGCGGCCCGTGCCCGCGGCGGCACCGACTCGCCCCAGCAGCGCCTGGGTGCCGATCCGGTCGCCGTGCGTACGGGTCAGGCAGTCCCGCACGATCTCCCGCCAGACGTCCGGGAGTTCGGGCGACAGCCGCAGTTCGTCGGTGCCGCGCGCGTAGGCGGCGGCAGCATCGCGGCGGGTCGACGGCGTGGCGCCGGGCAGCGGGAAGGAGCCGGTGAGGACCAGGTGGGCGAGGACGCCGAACGCCCAGACATCGGCCGACGGGCGGATACGCCGGCCGCGCTCGCCGATCTCCGACCAGAGCAGCTCCGGCGGCGTGTAGTCGGGTGTGGAGAAGGCGGGCGTGTACGCGTGCGTGCCCTCCAGCTCCGCCGCCATGTTGAAGTCGGCGAGCCGGGCCGAACCGTCCCTCATCAGCAGCACGTTGGCCGGCTTCAGGTCCCCGTGCACCCAGCCCGCGTGATGCAGTTGCGCCAGCCCCTCGCAGATCTGCGCGAGCAGGACGGGACCGGCGGCGGGGCGTGGCTGAGCCGCGAGCAGCGCGGACAGGGAGCCCTCCGCCTTCTCCAGTACGAGGATCGTGGCACCGTCGAGGGCGGGACGGGCCGGGTCGTCGACGGTGAGGGTGTCGTACATCCGGATCAGCCGCGGCTGCTTCAGCCGGCGGTGCAAGTCGACCTCGCGCTCGATGAGTTCGCGCAGGTGGGTGAGCTGGCGGGGGGTACCGGTGCCGGTGGGCAGGAACTTCAGGGCGACCGTCTTCGGCAGGGCCTCGTCGTCTCCGACGCGCCTGCCCTCGTACACGCTCCCGAACGCCCCCGTCGCGATCGGTTCCCGCACCTCCCACGCGCCCACCCGGTACCCCTTCGGCACCGGCACGGCGTACGGCTCGGTCACCGGGCCACCCGGCCGGACGCCGACGCCGACGCGGACGGAGCCGAGAGCGACGGAGCCGGCGGCGAGGACGCGCGCAGGACGACGAGATCGTCCTCGCGCACCAGGTCGAACCGGAGCGCCAGCGAGACCAGCGACTCCTTCTTTCCGTTGAGCCGCGGCCCCGTGTCGGCTGTCTCCGGGCCGGGCTTGAGCCGCAGCTTCACCGCGAGGTAGTCGATGTTCCACTGGACCGACGTACGGGACGCGGCGGGCCAGTTGGGGCGCAGCCGGTCCACGACCTGGTCGACGGTGGGCAGCGGGGCGTGCGGTTCGCCGCGCAGCCGGGGCTCGCACAGGGCGGCCAGGACCGCGAAGTAGCGCTTGGTGCGATCGACCGAGAAGGCGGGTGCGGTGGTCGCGCCGTCCAGGCCGCCCTCGGAGCTGAGGTAGTCGTGGCGCGGCGCCCACACCTCGATCGGCAGCAGATCACCGGCCGCCGGCAGCACGATCCGCGAGAACTCGAAGGGGATCGGCGCGTCGAGCCGCCCCGGCCCGACCTTGATGTGCTCGCCCGCGCCCTCCGGGTTCTCCACGACGTACGTCTGCTCCCGGCTGAGGTTGCTCAGTATCCAGAAGGCGCCCTGCGCGGTGATCTCACCGGCTCTGCGGGACACGCCGTCGTGCGCGATCGTGAGGTCGTTGTCGGAGGCGGAACGCCCGAAGCCGAGCCGCTCGCCGGGCGCCAGCCGGAGCTGGGTGCGGTCGGTCTCGTCCTCCGTGGTCGGCGGAGGTACCACGATGATGCTGTACAAGGTGCGTCTCCCCGTGCCTGACGGCTACCCACGTCAGAGTAGGGCGACGCAGCGAGGCCGCGCCCCCCTCGTACGAGTGAGACACGGCCATCGGCTGTGTTTGGCGTGAACTGAGTCCCGCCCCAACGGGACCCTCGGTGAGGTCAGTTCTGTACGACCATGGTGCTCGCGGCCTTGTCGTGCCAGCCCTGCTGGCGGCCCGACTTGTCCCAGAACGGGGACAGGTAGACGAGGAGCTGGCCGATGCCGCAGGCCAGGCTGCCGACGATCGGGATGATCCAGCGGATGAACGAGGAGCCCAGGCCGGGCTTCTGGCCGGTGTCGGCCTTCACGACCCGCAGGCCGACGGCCATCTTGCCGAGGGTGGCACCCACCAGGCCGACCATCAGCCACTCGTAGAGCAGGCCGATCACCGCGAAGACACCGACCACGGCACCGATCGAAGCCACGATGTCGGAGCTGGCGTCGTTCACGCAGGTGCTGTAGTCGACGGCGTTGGGGTCACAGTCGTTGGCCGCGTTGAAGGAGCCCGCGACACCGACGGCGGCGAGGATGATGTAGATGACGGTGAACGCCACCCCGTCGATCAGCCGGGCGCCGAAGCGGCGGCCCATGGACGCCACTCGGGGAGGGAAGCCCGGACCGCCGCCGCCGGGGTAACCCGGCTGCTGCGGATAGCCGTAACCGCCCTGCGGGGGCACGCCCTGCGGCGACTGCGGGTAGCCGTAACCGGCCCCGCCCTGCGGGTAGGGAGGCTGTCCCGGCTGGGGGTAACCGGGCTGCTGTCCTTGCTGCGGGTACCCGTAGCCCTGATTGGGGTCCTGCGGCTGACCGTAAGGTGGGTTGGGCGAGCCGAAACTCATGGCCGGTTTCCTCCGTTGCAAATGCGGGGACGATGCGGCATTGCGCGGAGGAACTTCACGATTTGAGCGGTTTTGCCCCCCGAACACGTTCCGCGAAACTGCGCCGTTCATCGTTCTAGCTAACGTGCGATTTTGTCCAGTCTGAGGCGGAACCTGTTGTGCAGATGCAATCTTCGGGATCTTGCAAGGGCGATGTGCGTCACGGGCCGGGCGTCCGATTGGAACCGGGAGGGCGTCATCCGGGAGGATGGGTGTCATGACCGCCCAGATTCTCGATGGCAAGGCCACCGCAGCCGCGATCAAGTCCGATCTGACCGCCCGCGTGGCGGCGCTGAAGGAGAAGGGCATCACGCCCGGCCTCGGCACGATCCTGGTCGGGGAGGACCCCGGCAGCCAGAAGTACGTCGCCGGCAAGCACCGCGACTGCGCCCAGGTCGGCATCGCCTCCATCCAGCGCGAGCTGCCCGCCACGGCCACGCAGGAGGAGATCGAGGCGGTCGTCCGCGAGCTGAACGAGGACCCGGCCTGCACCGGCTACATCGTCCAGCTGCCGCTGCCCAAGGGCATCGACGAGAACCGGATCCTGGAGCTCATGGACCCGGACAAGGACGCCGACGGCCTCCACCCGATGAACCTGGGCCGTCTGGTCCTCAACGAGCCCGCTCCGCTGCCCTGCACCCCCAACGGCGTCCTCACCCTCCTTCGCCGCTACGGCGTCGAGATCAAGGGCGCCGAGGTCGTGGTGGTCGGCCGCGGCGTGACCATCGGCCGCCCGATGCCGCTGCTGCTGACCCGGCGCAGTGAGAACGCGACGGTGACCCAGTGCCACACCGGCACGCGGGACCTGTCCGCACACCTGAAGCGCGCGGACATCATCATCGCCGCCGCGGGCTCCGCCCACCTGATCCGCCCCGAGGACGTGAAGCCCGGCGCCGCCGTCCTCGACGTCGGTGTCTCGCGCAGCGCCGAGGGCAAGATCGTGGGCGACGTCCACCCCGGCGTCGCCGAGGTGGCCGGCTGGATCTCCCCCAACCCCGGTGGTGTGGGCCCGATGACGCGGGCGCAGCTGCTGGTCAACGTGGTCGAGGCGGCGGAGCGCAGTGTCGGCTGAGGGCGGCGTCGGCAAGACGCGGGACACCGAGGACGTCGAGGAGATCGAGGTCCGGGATCCGGTGAGCGCACCGGACGCGGAGGGCAAACCCCGGCGCACCACTCGCCGCTTCCCGCTGTTCACCAGGGACACGGCACGCCCCGAGGGCGGCGGCCGAGCCGCGTCCGGTGACGCCCCGGCGCCCGCCCGGCAGTGGCCGGTCCTGCTGGTGCTGGGCCTGGTCGCGGTGGGTCTGTTGATCACCGCGCTCGACGTGTTCCGGGTCGGCACCCTGGTGATCGGCAGCGCCCTGCTGGCCGGCGCGGTGCTGCGGTGGTTCCTGCCCAGTGTCGGCATGCTCGCCGTGCGCTCCCGCTTCACGGACATAGTGACGTACGGCGTGCTGGGCCTCGTGATCGTGCTGCTGGCGTTGATGGCGCAGCCGGACCCGTTGCTGAGGGTCCCGTTCCTGAAGGACGCCCTGCATTTCACGGTGGACAGCTGAGGCCTCCCGGCCCCGAAGGGCACACGGCGCGACGGCGGCCCGTCCTCTCCCCCGATTAAGGACGGGCCGCCGTCTGCGTCAACCCTCGGGCACGGCGAAGGGGCTGTTCAACGCCTGTCAGTGCGCTGTGGCACGGAAGTGACCGTTCCGCTACGTCGCAGCACATCGGGAACCAATGCGCCGCCCGGTGTCGTCACCCGATCGGATCTGGTTCGGAGGTGAGCGATGGGTGCGTGGCAGCCGCTGCCCGACGATCTGCCGCCGGAGGTGCGGCACTTCGTGGAGCAGTTGCGGCAGCTCAAGGACCGCACGGGCCTGAGCCTGGTCGCGCTGGGCGCGCGCACCGCGTACAGCAAGTCCTCCTGGCAGCGCTACCTCAACGCCACCCAGCCCCCGCCCCGGCAGGCGGTCATCGCGCTGTGCCGGGTGGCGGGGACCGGCAGGGACGAGGCGGAGCGCTTCGGGGTGCGGTGGGAACTGGCCGTGCAGGCATGGCCGAAGCCCGCGGTGATGCCGACGAAGGCGGAGCACGAAGCGCACGGGGTGCACGGGTCGTGTGCGGCGGGCGGGGCGCCCAGGGAGTACGAGGAGCGCGAGGAGTACGAGGACGACCCCACCCTGCCGTGGTGGGACGCGCCGCCGAAGGAACCGGAGCCGTCGTCGAGTCGGCTGCTGGTGGCCGCCGTCGTGCTCGCCGTGGTTCTGGTGCTGACGGCGCTGATCGGGGCCCTTGCGCTGGGGTGAGCCCGGTGGGACTGTCGCGTCGGACTTGCCCGAATACGGCGCATGTGACACACGTGATCGTTTATGTGCTTTCTGTGTGTCGATGTATTGACAAGTTCGGTAATTTCGAGGAAGTCACTCAACAGGCGGGCTAGCGTGGTCGACCGGGACGCCCGGGGTCGTCCCACGTGTTGGCAAGGGCTTACTACCAGGGTGGCGTCGGCCGGGGAGGGTCGCCGGTGGAACACTGGACGCCATTCGATGGGCGTGCAACGGTGCATGCCCACGGTCCCAATGCTCCCGTGCGCCCCCACCCCGGGAACTGAGATCCTTACTGGGCGCATCCCTGTGGGTAGCCACATCGGGGACTCGGCAGAGGGCACCACGCGCGGGGGAACCCGAGAAACACCAGCACGAACCGGGGGGAAGAGGGGGAAGCAATGCCTCGTTGGAGGGCCTTGCCGGATGAACTCGATCCGCAGGTCAGGGAGTTCGCGAGCCAGCTGCGCCGGCTTGTGGACCGCAGCGGTCTGAGCATCGCGGCGTTGGCCGACCGCACGGGATACAGCAAGACGTCCTGGGAGCGGTATCTGAACGGGCGGCTGCTCGCGCCCAAGGGCGCGATCGTGGCGCTTGCCGAGGTCACGGGTACCAATCCGGTCCACTTGACGACGATGTGGGAGCTCGCCGAACGGGCCTGGAGCCGTTCGGAGATGCGCCACGACATGACCATGGAGGCCATCCGGATCTCCCAGGCCCGCGCGGCGCTGAGCGAGTTCGGAGCACCCCCGGCGAATGCCAAGGGGGGCGCAAAGGCGGGCCGGACGGCGCGCAAGAGCGGCAGCGCGACGGCGACGCCCGGTATCGCGGGTCCGGCGGGCGTGGCACCGACGGTACCGCCGGTGCCTGCACAGCCGACGGCACCGGAGGTCCGGGACTCGGCGGTCCGGGATTCCGCGGTTCGCGATACGCCGGTGCGGGATTCCTCCGTCCGGGACGCGGTCCGGGATTCCCAGGTACGCGACTCCTCGGTGCGGGACTCGCCGGTCCGGGACTCCGGTGGAGGTGACGTCCGGGAGGGCGGGGCCGACTCCGGGGGCAACTCGTGGGGACTGGCGGGGTATCGAGGTCCGGCGCCCGCGAGCGGCCGTACGTCGGGGGCCGTGCCGTCGGGAGTGTCCGGGGCGTCTGCGACGTCCGGGGCGTCCGGCGCCTCCGAGGCGTCCGGCGCCGCGTCGATGTGGGCGCAGGGCGCGTCCCAGCCGTACGGCGAACCCCCTCAGGGGCCCCGCCCCGGAGGCGGGTCCGCCGGGGGCGGTGGGGGCAAGCGGCGGCTGACGATGTTCCTCGCGGGGGTCGTCGGTGTGCTGGTCGTGATCGCGGCGGTGTTCTTCCTCACCGACGCCGGCCGCGGGCAGAAGGGCGACGAGGCCGCCAACTCGCCCTCGCCGTCCGCGACGACCGACCCCGACCTGCCTCCCGGGGTGAAGTGCAGCGGCGACTCCTGCACCGGCAAGGACGCGGAGAGCATGGGGTGCAGCGGCGACCTCGTGACGACCGCCAAGACCGCGACCGTCGGCACGGCCGTGGTCGAGGTGCGCTACAGCGAGGCGTGCGGCGCCGCGTGGGGCCGTATCACGCAGGCCGCGCAGGGGGACGAGGTGGTGGTGACGGTCGGCAAGAAGAAGCAGAACGGCACGATCACCGTCGTCGGCGACACGATCGCGTACACGCCGATGGTGTCCGTGAAGGACGCGGGCGAGGCCATCGCCTGCGCGACGCTGGCCGCCGGACAGGAGGGGTGCACGCAGTAGCGAGGCACCCGAAAGGGCAACGGAGCGGCATCTCGACGCCGGTCAGGCAATCGCAGCCTGGCCGGCGTCGGGCGTTCGGACGGGGCCGGGGATCGGGGCGACCGGGACGGAAGGACCGACCCGAAACTATTTCGGGTCGGACAGGAATGGCCGTCGGCAAAGTGGGCACGCGCACGGTACCCCCACGGGAGTCCGGCAACCGGTACCCCCACCCGGCGGCCGCCCGTCCACCCTCTCCCGGACCGGGCGGCCGCCGCTTTTTGCCCCAGTGGCGGCTTTCTGTGGGCCGGGCCACACGGACCCGGCCGTGCGAGATCCCGGAGGCGCGATAGCCTGACCGGTGGATCTCTCGACGCCAAGAGATCGATCATCTCTACGTCCCGTACCCCGGGGCAGGGATGCCCTCACCGCCAGCTGTCATACGGAGAACGCCATGACCCGCACTCCCGTGAACGTCACCGTCACCGGCGCGGCCGGCCAGATCGGTTACGCCCTGCTCTTCCGCATCGCCTCCGGCCAGCTGCTCGGCGCGGACGTGCCGGTCAAGCTGCGCCTCCTTGAGATCACCCCCGCGCTCAAGGCCGCCGAGGGCACCGCCATGGAGCTCGACGACTGCGCGTTCCCGCTCCTCCAGGGCATCGACATCTCGGACGACCCGAACGTCGCCTTCGACGGCGCCAACGTCGCGCTGCTCGTGGGTGCCCGCCCCCGCACCAAGGGCATGGAGCGCGGTGACCTCCTGGAGGCCAACGGCGGCATCTTCAAGCCCCAGGGCCAGGCCATCAACGCCCACGCCGCGGACGACATCAAGGTCCTGGTCGTCGGCAACCCTGCCAACACCAACGCGCTCATCGCGCAGGCCGCGGCCCCGGACGTACCGGCCGAGCGCTTCACCGCGATGACCCGCCTCGACCACAACCGCGCGCTGACCCAGCTCGCGAAGAAGACGGGCTCGACGGTCGCCGACATCAAGCGCCTGACGATCTGGGGCAACCACTCCGCGACCCAGTACCCGGACATCTTCCACGCCACGGTCGCCGGCAAGAACGCCGCCGAGGTCGTCAACGACGAGAAGTGGCTGGCCGAGGACTTCATCCCGACCGTCGCCAAGCGCGGTGCGGCGATCATCGAGGCCCGTGGCGCCTCCTCCGCGGCCTCCGCCGCCAACGCCGCCATCGACCACGTCCACACCTGGGTCAACGGCACCGCCGACGGCGACTGGGTCTCCATGGGCATCCCGTCCGACGGCTCGTACGGCGTCCCGGAGGGCCTGATCTCCTCCTTCCCGGTCACCACCAAGGACGGCAAGTACGAGATCGTCCAGGGCCTGGACATCAACGAGTTCTCGCGCGCCCGCATCGACGCCTCCGTCAAGGAGCTCGAGGAGGAGCGCGAGGCGGTCCGCTCCCTCGGCCTCATCTGACAGGCGCGCGCCGGCACTCACTCACACCGATCCCCGGGCGGCACGGCTGCCCGGGGATCGGTGCGTCCGCATCCCCGCTCCCTCGCTGTCGCCCCGTTCAGCGCCCTACGACCAGCTCGGCCAGGTCCAGAAACGCGTTCAGCGTCGGCGTCCGCAACTGCTCCAGTTCCCGGAAGCCCGGGGAGTGCAGAGCCTTGTCGAACGGGACGGCGACCACCTGGTCGGCACCGATGTCGAAGCGGCCGGGCAGATCGGCCGGTACCGGTCGGCTGGAGACCCCCTCCACCTGCGTCACCACGACGATCGCCTCGTCCGCCAGCTGACGGCGCCCGCTGCCCCGCAGCTGGTCGAGCACCCGCCAGGCGGCGTCGAGGAACCAGCCTGCACTGCCGCAGCACAGGATCAGCCGGTCGGTCAGATCGAGGACGGTGTCGGCCGACCGGTCGAGCCGCAGAGGGGCCCAGTCGGTGAGGACGAAGGAGTAGTACGGCGCGGTCCGCGCCAAGGCATGCGTGTACGCCTGGGTGTGGGCGAGGTTCGGGGGGACGTGGCCCGGCGGGTGCGCGGCGACCTCCAGGCCCGACGACAGGTGCGTGGTGCGGGCGCCGACCTCCTCGTACGAGGCCTCGGCGGGAAGGTCGGCCAAATCGCGCACGGTCGCGGGGTTCCGGCGGGTGAGGAAGGAGCCGAGCGCGCCCTCGTCGGCCGCTCCGTCGAGGGCCAGCACGGGTTCGCCCCGGACGGCGGCGAGGAGGGAGCCGAGCGCCATGGTCGTGGTGGCCCGGCCGCTGTAGTGATAGGCGCCGATCAGCGTGAGCCGCCTGGCTCGGTTCAGAGGCGTCCGCAGCCGGGCCAGCCGGGCCTCCCGCTCGCGGCGGGCGGAGCCGAACCGTGGCGGGCGGATCGGCGGAACTCCGGTGGGCGGCACGGTGGTCCGCGGCAGCGCGAGTGGTGCGTCCACCGCAGGCCTGGCCGCGGAGGGCGACCGGGGCGTGGGAGCGCGTTCGGCGCGGGACTGGGCGATGTAGTTGGCCAGGACGTCCGCGACCTCGCCTGCGGAGGGCCGTTCGACCGGATCCGGGTCGAGGCAGCGCAGCACGACCTGCCGCAGCCGTGCCCAGGTGTCGCCCTGCCACAGATGCATGCCCTCGGGGCCGGGAACATGCCGGTGCAGCTCCCGGCCCGCCTTGCTGCTGACCAGCTGGAGCAGATCGCCCAGCGCGCGCACGTTGTCCTCAGGGGTGGGTACGGGGCCGGTACCTGCGTAGCGGCCGGCTACGGCACAGTCGGACAGGTCGCCGAGCAGCACGGCGCGCCGTAGCACGAAGATGTTCTCGGCGCTGAGGTCCGCGGGCACGATCTCGTGGAGGTGGCAGAGGGCCACGGCGCTCGCCAGATGCCAGCCGACCAGGAGCGCGGTGAGCTTGTCGAAGGGGGCGGTTCTCGTCGCGTGGGCCTGGTTGAAGATCTCCGCGAGCCGTGGCGGCGGCTGGGTCCCGGAGTCGTCCTGGATCGGTGCCGTCGCCAGCCAGAGCCGGCCGCTGCTGTTGTCGCGCCCCTGCGCGAGCATTGCGGGGGCGTACTGCCGGTTCAGCCTGAGCAGCGCCTCGGCCTCCAGCGAGATCAACTCGTGTGCGCCGACCGGCAGATCGAGCCGCGCGGTGCGAACCATGGCGCGGGTGCCCTGCCGATGGACGCCGTCGTACTCCACCGTCCGGCGCAGCCGTCGTCGGCCGTGCAGCCGGTAGGGGCCCAGTTGCCGGGGGTCGTCGTCGGTCAGCGGCTGCCAGCCGTCCGCCGTGGGGCCATTCCGGCCCGGCTCTCGTTCCAGCCCGTGCACGTCCCGGTCGAACGACACCCCGAACCGGGTCAGCAGTCTGCGCTCGACATTCGTGAACGGACGGTGCGAGCCCGGCAGCTGGGCCGAGCCGTCAGGATGGGCGAGCCAGGCAGGGAAGTCGGGGGAGACCCCGGCGAGTTGTTCCAGGCGCCGCCCGATGCTGCGGCTGGTCCTCAGGAGCTCGGACTGCGGGACCGCGTCGAGGAGCGCCGACCGTGATGAGTCGGAGAAGTCGAACACCTGGTGCTTGGCGGGCAGCGGCCCGGACACCGGCGCGGGATGCGGCCGCATGAGGCCGCCGAGGAAGACCTCCGCGAGATGGGAGGTTCGCGCCTGCCACGGGACCGCTGTCTGGACCAGCCGCATGACCGGCACGGTGAGCGGCGACACGGCCGCCAGATGGGCGGCGAGCCGGTAGGCCTCCGGCGTGGCCGCGTCCCGGAAGTGCTGCAGGTCCCCTTGGCCGGCGGATGCAGCGGCGGTGCCCGACCGGAGCGGCCGGGCCAGCATCGGCAGCTCGACCGTGGCGCCGGGCGAGGCGAGGAGGTGGGCCCAGTCCCGCAAGGAGGCGGCCGTCGGCTCCAGGACCGGGACCGGCACGCCGTCGAACCGGGCGAGGTCGGACGGCAGCACAGGATCGGTGATCTCCCAGGAGGTGTTGGCACCGCCGATCCGCCGAGTCGTGGCCTGCCACCGCTCCGCGTGGATGCCGGACCCTTCCCACAGGCCGGACGGCAGGGTGTGCAGCACGGCGGCCGGGCCGCGGGAGGCCCAGAAGGAGAGCAGGTCGTGCAGGGCACCGCTGCGCCAGGAGCCGCCCATGCCGTCGCTGATGACGAGGACGAGGGTGCGGCCCGACGGGTCGCCGACCGCGCTCAGCGGCACCGGGGTGCTGTCGGGCCGGAAGGGGCGGGCGTGCAGACGCGGCTCGGAGACGCTGCGGGAGTCGAGGCCGAGGACGCGGGTGGTGGCGAAGGCGCCCAGGCGTTCGAGCAGGGTGCGCAGTTCGGCACCCAGCCGGTGCCACAGCAGCATTGACAGGCCGTCGTCGACAAGCAGTGCCAGATGCAGCCAGCGCTCCTGCACGGGTCGCAGCACCACGTCGGGCAGCAGGGTCTCGGCGAGCTCGGCGGCGGTGCGTTCCTCGTCGATCTCCCGCCGGTGCGGACTGGCCTGCCTGCGCCGCAACGGTCGCAGCGCTCGCCCCAGTTCGAGCTCGCGGGTCAGCGCCTTGTCCTCCGGCACGCGTACGGGCAGCGCCTTGCCCGGTTCGGGGTCCTGGCGCAGTCGTATCCCGGGAAGGGGCGGCGGGGTCTGCCTGGCGGCCGCGTACAGGGAGGGGGCGGTGAGGTCGGGCAGGTCCGGGTCGTCGGGGTCGGGCTCCGGTGTGGGCCGGGGCGGCGTGGCTCCCTCCGGCTCGACGGTGGGCGGTGGTTGCGGCGCCGGCTGCTCGACGCGGGCGAGCCGGTTGAGCGGCGCGTCGTCCTCGCCCGGCATCCGCCGCGCCAGCCACAGCACGTCGAGCACCTGGTCGGCGTCCAGCTCCTCTCCGGAGGCCGCCAGCACCCGCAGAGCCGCCACGAGCCGCGCCCCGCCCCCACCCACGCTCATGACGCGCCCGTCCACACCGCCGTCACAGCGCCCCGGTCAGCTGGTGCAGCACGGCGTCCAGCAAACCCTCCGCGTCCAGGTCGACACCGCCGGTACGCAGGAACACCGCGTTCAGGAGCTGGTCGGTGGCCAGTTCGCCGGGGGCGCGGCGGCGCAGGAAGGCCTCGATGAGTTCGTCCGCGTCGCGCAGGGCTTCCTCGCCGAGGTGGGCCGTGACGATCGCGCGCAGCCGTGCCTCGTCGGGGACCGGCAGAGCGAGGCGGACACAGCGGCGCAGGAAAGCCGGCGGGAACTCGCGCTCGCCGTTGCTGGTGATGACCACGACCGGGAACTCGGCGCACTGCATCCGGCCCTGGTGAACTGTCACCGAGCCCCGGTGGTCCGCGGTCTGCACCTCGACATCCGCCATGTCCTCGGGGAGCCGGGTCAGTTCGGGGATGTCGAAGAACCCCTCCTCGAAGACGGTGAGCAGGTCGTTGGGCAGGTCCACGTCGCCCTTGTCCATCTCGTCGATCAGCAGCGCCCGCGGTGTGGCCGACGGCACCAGGGCCGTGCCCAGCGGGCCGAGCCGGATGAACGTCCCGATCGACGGCTCGCTTTCGCCCCGGTCGCGGCTGAGCGTGGTTTCGCGCAGGCGGCCGATCGCGTCGTACTGGTAGAGCGCCTCGCGTACGGTCGACCGGCTGTTGATGGACCAGCGCAGCAGCTCGCCGAGCCGCAGCTCGTGCGAGACCGCCCGGGCCAGCGACGACTTACCGGTGCCGGCCGGCCCGGTGACCAGCAGCGGTCGGCGCAGATGCAGGGCGGCGTTGACGACGTCGGCGTGCTCCGGCTGGATCAGGTACGGCAGTTCGGGGCGCAGGGCCGGAGCCGGGCTGAACCGGCGCCACGGCGGCGCCGAGGGCAGGGTGACGGCGCGGGGGACGCCGTTACCGCGAAAGAGGCGCCAGTCGGCCTCGGAAGCGGAGGTCATGCGCTCTCCTGTGGTTCGCTCAGGTGCAGTCGGGGCACCGTACGGTCGGCGTCCGCCCAGGCCAGGACCGGGCGCCCGGGGAAATCGGGGGCGCGGGTGCCCCGGGCGTTGGCCCGGTAGACCCGCACTCCGTCGGGCAGTTCACGCGTGGCGACATCCGCCATGTGCTTGGTGACATGCGAGGGGGTGTCCCGGCCGCGGTCCCACACCACCACCGGTATGCCCACGGCGAGACAGATCTGAACGATCGCGTCGCGCGGCCCCGGGGGCACGTCGACGGACACCCGGACCGTGTCGAGCCGGCCCATCAGCTCGTAGTAGATCTGATGCGGGTCCTGCGACGCGTCCGATACGACCAGGGTCTCTCCGGAGTCGAGCTGGCTCCACCGCTCACGCCAGTCGGGTAGGAAACGCTCGTGCCGGCGCAGGAGTTCCGGACAGTGCACGACCAGCGGGAACTCCACGCCCAGCATGCCCGGCACGACTTCGCCGGGTACCTGGGCCGCCCACTCGTCGATCGGCAGGTTCAGGTCGGCACGGTCCACGAGCACCTCCACCAGCGGCCGGCCGACGTCACGGTCCGAGGGGGTGAGGGACTCCATGACACGCAGCAGTTCGCGTGCCGCCTCGGGCGCCGAGTACGAGGCGGCGCTGTCGACCGACACCTGCCGTGGGCCCGTGCCCTCGTCGCACCAGATGCGCAGCCGGTGCCGCCCCCGACCGGCCCGCGCCACCTGGACCAGGACCCGCTTGCGCCGGACACTGCCGCGCAGCACGCGGGCCCAGTCCTGGGCGTCCGAGCGCCGCTCCCTGACGGCGGCGCCCGGGATACCGAGCCGGCCCGCCACGCCGTCCGACCACAGCCGGAGCTCCGCCTGCCGGGGCGCCGGGCACAGCGCGGCGACGTACTCGACGACCCGCAGCAGGGCCGGAACCCGTGTCTCGCCGTCGTCCGAGTGGCCGTCTCCGGGCAGCTTCTCCAGGTCGTCCAGCAGGACGTCCAGGGTGGCGCCGTCGGTCAGGGCGGCGACCCGCTTGGTGGCCTCGCGCACCGCCTCGGGGAACCGGTCGAGCACCGACCGGTCGACGTTGCGCAGGAGTTGGTGGAGGCGACGGTGTTCGCGCGGTGAGAGCAGCAGCGGAGTCTCCGACAGTCGGCCGGCGACCAGCACGCGGTTGGTCGCCATCGGGTCCCTGGGGCGCAGGATCTCGGTGAAGGCGGCCAGGGCGCGGCGATCGCGGAGCAGGAACGCCGCGAACTCCTCGATGGGGGGCGGGCTCACCGGGCTTCCCTGTGCGACGCCGCACGCGAGGGCCAGTTGGCGGGCGGTGTCACCGAGCGAGTACGGCGACGGCAGGGCGTTCCCGATTGCCGTCACGAGCATGCCGAAGGCGGGGTCGTCCGGATCGGCGGGCTCGGCACCCTCCTCGGCGAGGACGCCGAGGGGCCGCAACTCGGCCTCGACCTGCTGCCAGGGAATCGCCCAGCTGCGTCGGACCATGTGCTGCGGGCTGTGCGGAAGCGGGGCCCCGCCGGAATCGCACGGCGGCATGAAATGCGCGGCGAGGAGTCCGACCACGGCTCCGTCCTCCTCGCACCACAACGGGCCGCCGCTGTAGCCGGGGCCGACCGCCATGCCCGTGGCCTTGCCGTCGAGGTAACCGACGGAGCCGTCGAGGGCGGCGACCCGTAGATCGGCGAAGGTCGCGCTGTGCCCGCTGCCGTGCCAGGCCCGCACCTGCTGACCGGGAACCATGGCCGTACGCCGGTCGGCCGCGGGCATGCCGACGGGCGGCGCGTCGACCCGCAGCACCGCCAGATCGCCGAGCCACTCCCCGTCGCCGTCCCGCACGGCCGTGCCCTCGCGTGTGCGTGGGGCGATCCAGTGCGCCACGCGCGCGGGGTACCGCTCCGTCTTCCGCGCCCCCTGCACCTCGACGAACAGCGGGTCGAGTCCGGGCGGCCGGGTCTCGAACAGCGCTCTGCCCAGGGCGTCGTTGACGACATGCGCGCAGGTCAGCATCGCGTCACCGCCGAGTGCGACTGCCGCGCCGGCCGTCTTACCGTCGGTCGTACGGCGCACCGACGCGACGCGGGATCTCCCCTCGGTGTCCGGCGCTGCCCCGACCTGCCTGAACCAGTCCACCATCACTCCGCGCCGGGTGACGGCTTCCAACTGGCGGTGACGGTGAGGTGCGCCTGCCCGTTGCCACCGACGATCCCGAGCTTGAGGTCCTGGCCGACCTGGACGCCGAACGTCACGCTGAGCTCGCTCGGCGGATCCGGCACGGAGGACGCCACGTCGTGCACCTCCTGCAGCAGCGGCCCGAGCGGCCTGAGGGCCCCGCGCAAGGTCGCTGCGGCGAGGTTGACGACGGCGGCCCGCCCTCCCGTGGCGACGGGGACGGCCCGCCCCATGCCCTCGGGCAGGTCGTCGTCCTGCGCGGAGGGTTGTGCGGTGGCCGCTGCTGGAGCGACGAGGAACCTTACGGCCGTTCCGTCGTCGAACTCTGATTCCAAGAAGGTGGACACCGCAACATTGTGGCCTGAACTCCCGTGACAGGAGGCCAAGTTCGCCACTCACCGCGGACCCACTCCCTCGGTACGGGCCTGGTGCAGGCGCTGCGCAGGAAACGTGAGCGGAAGGGGGGAGACCGCGGCTTCGGGTGACCCCTGTCACACGTGTGTCCTATGCTGGTCGATCCTGATGCGATCAACTCCTGTGCAGGATGGGGGAGTTGGTCGCGCCATGACAGGGCAACCTGCCATGACTGGTTCCTGAATCGGGGGACGATCCATGACCCAGCCGCAGCTCCCGCCCCAGCGGGGGCAAGAGCCGAGATCCGGGCCGCGCCGTCCGGTCGACCCGGCCCGGAGCGAGGCATGCCGCCTGCTCTGCGCGGGGACGTATCTGCACGTCGGCTACCGGGACGCGGTGATCGACGAACTGTACGTGCACCGCGAGCGGTTCGCCGCGCCCTCCTACGGCTACGACGCGGCCCGCGTCCTCGCCCACGCCCTGCGTTCCCGCCGCCAGGAAGTGGCGTGGTCGGCAGGGATGATCGCCCTGTGGGTGGTCGTGGCCGCGCTCACCAAGTTCCACATCACCGTGGTGATCTGGCCGATCCTCCTGATCGCGCTGGGCCGCCGGCTGGGCGGCAGCCGTGACATCGACGGGAAGTTCCCGCAGTTCGCCATGTTCCGGCGGCTCCTCGCCTTCGTACTGCGCTGGTACGGGCGTCTCACCCTGCTCTTCGTGTACGTCACCCTGTTCCGGCTGCTCATCGCCGGTCCGGACGAGTACGCGTCCGACTCCTACGGTGGTTCCGGTGACAGCTTCCTCGACTCGTCGGACGGCGCCGATTTCGGCACCCCCTTGGACCTGCTGAACGCGACCCTCGCGGAACCCGGACGCTTCACGGCCGCGTGCCTGCTGGCGCTGCCACTGCTGCTGGCCCTGCTCAGCGTGGGACAGCGGGGCCAGTTCGCACGCACGATCGCGGGCGAGCTGTCCAAGCAGCGTTTCCCGAACGTCGCCGACGACCCGGCCGAGGCGGCATCCGCACCTCGGTTCGGCGAACTGAGCCGGCGTATCCGCCAGGAGCAGCACGCGCCGCTCATCCTCTACACGAAGGCCGAGCCGTTCCGCGGCGCGGGACTGCCCTTCGAACCGTGGTCCCTGTCGATCGAACTGCGCCCCCGCACGGCCGGCGACGGGGACTCACCCCTCGACGCGCTCACGAAGACCGACGCCACGCCCACGCCCGCGGAGCCGCTCGACAACGCCACGGTCCTGGAGAAGATCAAGCCCCTGGTGGAGCAGTTGCGGGAGCCCTCGGCGCGCACCTCCCCGCAGGCCGCCGACGCCGTGCTGGACCGGCTGCGCGAACTCGTCGTGGACGAGTGCGTGTTCCTGCCCGCGGAGGGGCTGCCGGGGCGGATGGCCTTCCCGTACACCAAGGACACGTATCTGATGCACCGCACGGACGCGGTGGAGGAAGGCGGCGAGCAGCGGCGGCACTTCCTGCGGGTGCGCGTCGGCGGGTGGGACGAGGAGATCGTCGTCACCGTCTTCGTCCGGGTCCACACCCAGGGCGGCATGCTGATGCTCGAGGTCGCCCCGCACGTACTGCCGCCGGTCAACGCGCTGTTCGCCACCGCTGACAGGAAGGCGCACGAGCATCTGCACCGCGGCGGCTTCGGCCGCTACCTCTTCGCGTTGCTGCGCATCCCGGCCGCGACCGGCGACGCCCTGCGGGTCCTCGCCCGTGCCGTCGCCCAGACGTGGCGGCAGCTCACCGACGTCCACGCGGACACGCTGCCGGACGGTCCCGGTGCCTCCGTGCGGGAACTGGGCGCGGACGACCGGGCAACCCTCTTCCAGGAGATGGACATCGCCCGCTATCTCAAGTCCATCCAGGACCGGATCGCGAGCGGGGTGGGCGAGGCGCTGTGGAACGCCGGGTACGAGGTCGCCGAGTTCGAGCAGAAGGTCACCAACGTGTTCAACAACAGCGGGACCTTCGTCGGAGGCAACGTGCAGGGCAACGGGATCGCGATCGGCAAGGACAGCAAGGTCGGCTCGCCGGCGGGCAAGCCGCCCCCGGCCTCGTCGGCCGGTGCCGGCGGCGCGTCGAAATAGCGCGTCGGAGCAGTGCGTCGTATCAGCGCGTCGAACAGCAGCAGACAACGGAGGGACCACATGAACCAGCCGCCAGCGGCCGACGGACCCGGCTCCGGTACGTACGTCGGGGGATCCGTCACCGGCAACGGCATCGCCGTCGGTGCCGGTGCCAGTGCCGCGTACACCTCGATGTCGGCGCCGGCCGACGAGTCGCATCAGGCCTTGCTGAAGGCCGTCCGCGATCTCAGCGAGGACCTGAAGAGGTATCCCGCCACCTCCGAGACGGAGGAGCTCTCCGCGAGCCTGGACGAGACCGAGCGCCAGGTGACCACCACAGGCCGCGCCCAGCCCGGCGTCCTGGAGCGGCTCCGCACCGCCCTGGAGGCGTCGAGCGGAGTCCTCGGCGCGATCACGTCCGCGACCGCCCTCGGCACGGCCGTGGCCGGCCTCATCGGGGGCTGAGCGATGCGCGGCGGGGGCGCCGGCGAGGTCCGGTGGAACAAGGACACACAGTCGTGGGAGCCGGCGGGCCCAGGCGGTCCCTCCGCCCCGCCTCCGCCGCCCGAGAGGCCGCCGCCGGGGGAGTGGCCCGCCGGGGAACAGGTGGGCGGGCCGTTACCGCCCGCCCCGGGCCCCGACTGGCCGCAGCCGCCCGCCGCGCCGCCCGGGGCCCCGCGTGGTCGCCGGAACAGGGCCATCGCCGGCGCGGTCGGCGCGGCGGTCGCGGTCACCGCGCTCGCGACCTGGCTCGCGGTGGACCAGGCAGGGGACGACGACAAGGCGGGCGGCGCCGCGTCGAGTACGGCCACCACGTCCCGGGACGGCCGGTCCGAACCGCCCTCGGATGCCTCGTCCGACCCGGTTCCCACCTCAGAGGACCCGTTCACCGCGGCCTCCGAGTCGCCCGAGGTGCCCGACGGGTTCCGGGCCGTCGAGGATCCCTCGGGCTTCTCCACCGTCGTCCCCGAGGACTGGACCCGCAGCGAGCAGAAGGGCGGAGCCGTCGTCTTCTACACCTCGCCCGACGAACTGGGCCTGCTGCAGATCTTCGAGGTGGTCGAACCGGGCTACACCCCCGACGACGCCCTGGACATCGCCGTGGACAGCCTCTCCGGGCAGCCCGGCTTCACCCAGGTCAGCCGGGGAGCCGTCCCGGACGAGACGTATGCGAGCGAACTCGTCTACGAGTACGACAGCAAGGACCTCGGCGAGCGGGTCAAGGCCGTCGACCGGGTCTTCCAGACCGACGACGGGCGCCTGTACGCGATGGTCGTGCGCGGCACGACGGAGGACTGGCCCGGGACGCAGGAGACGCTGGAGACGGTCAGGGCGGCGTTCACGCCGAGCTGAAGCCTTCAGGGGCGGGCAGTGGGCGGGTCAGCCGGTGGGGCAGCGGGCGGTCAGGGGGAGGGCAGCCGCTTCTCGAACCAGTGGCTGGCATAGATGTTGTCGTCATACGCCGGGATGTCCGTGTATCCGCAGGCCCGGTACATCGCCTGCGCCTCGGTGAGCGCGGCGTGCGTGTCCAGGCGTACGGCGGTCAGGTGCCGTGCGGAGGCCGCCTGTTCGAGGGCGGCGAGGAGACGGCGGGCGAGGCCCAGGCGGCGGGCGTCGGGGTGCACCCAGACATGGCGGATCTCGCCGATGCCGGGTTCGAGGCGCCGTAGCGCTCCACAGCCCACGGGGCGGCGTTCCTCGTAGGCGACGAAGAACGCGCCGGCGTCGCCGGACACCTCCTCGGGCCGTACGAGGTCGTCCTTGTCGAACCCCTCGGGGAACCGCTCGTCCAGGTCCGCCGCGTAGGCGTCCAGACAGGACCGGGCGTCCGGTGCGGCGCCGTCGACGAGGTCGACGGTGATGCCCGCGAGGCGCAGCAGCCGCTGGGCGGTGGCCATCGCCCCGGTCAGTTCGGCGCGCTGCGGTGCGCTCAGGCCGGCCAGCAGCCCGGCCGCGGCCACGTCCGCCCGCCGGTCCTGCTCCGTCACCTCCACCCGCCCCTCCGGGGTCAGCTCGATCATGCGCGACCGGTTGTCCTGCGGGTGCGCGCTCAGCCTGACCATGCCCTGGGCTTCCAGCGTCTTGGCCATCCGGCTCAGATACCCGGCGTCCAGACCGAGCCGGCTCCTGAGCTCCCGCAGGGACGCGCCGTCCCCGATCTCGAACAGCAGCCGGGCCTCGCCGAGGGGGCGGTCCTGGCCGAGGTAGTGGTCGTCCAGTACGCCGATGCGGCGCGTGAAGTAACGGTTGAAGCGGCGCAAGGCCGTCACATGGTCCGTCGTCACTGGCTCCATATTTCTTTGACTTTAGTCAAAGACCTCGTCGGCGTCCATACTCCGGCCGGGCCGCGAGCCTGCCGGTGCGCTGCACTGGGCGGAGGTGCATCCTGAGAAGTGGTCCTTCAGCGGTCTTCTCGAACGAAGGAGCAGGTCATGCCGTCCCTGCATTTCCACGTGAACTCCTCGATGAGCCCATCCGAGGTCATGGGGGTACTGACCAATTTCAGCCCCACCCGCGTCGAGGAGTGGCCCTCCATCGACGCCGAGCACTTCCAGGTCCACGAGCGGGGGGACACCTGGGCCGAGGTCACCGAGGGAAACGAGAAGTCGTGGGAGCGTGCTCGCTACGAATGGGACCCGTCGACGAACCACGTCACCGTCACGACCCGGGACTCGAAGCCCTTCGGCTCGGGTGGGTGGGAGTTCCAGATGACTCCCACGGATGACGGCACGCGTATCGACGTCGACCTCGAACGGCATCCCACCTCGCTCAAGGCGAAGATGATGTCTCCGATCATTCCCTTCGCCGGGCCGGTGTTCCGCAAGTCGTTCAAGGAGCCCCTGCACACCATGTAGTCACTCGGGCGAAGGCAGCGGCTGCGGCACACACGCCACTCACGCTTCCTGGAGGACCAGGCGGTGCAGCCCCTTGCGGTCGTAGTAGCGGGTCATGGCGAAGCCGAAGAGCAGAGCGACGGCGAGGCCGATGGCGATCATGGTCCAGCCTCGGGTCAGGCCGGCGTCGGCGCGGGCGTCGAAGTAGAGGATGGCGCGCACGCCGTCGGTCACCTGGCGGAACGGCTCGAACAGGGCGAGGAAGCGGTAGAAGTCGGGGACCGCCTGGAGGGGTACCGTCGCTCCCGAGGACGGGAGGGCCAGGGCGATGAACACGAACATGGACACCACCTGGCCGATTCCGCCGAAGGCCGCGTTGATGGCCTGCACGCCCAGGCCCACGGCCAGGCTGGCGCAGTACGAGAAGATCCACAGCAACGGCAGATGCGACGCGTCCATGCCCAGGATCGCGACCGTGGCGACCATGGTCAGGCTGGTGGTGAGCACGGCAATGCCGGCAGACATGATCATTTTCAGCAACAGGGTCTGCGTGCGGCTGATCGGGACCGTCGGGCGTCGCGAGTGCCAGGGTCCGATCTCGTTGTCGGTGTAGCCCAGGCCCGCATCGACGCCGTTGTTGATGATGTTGCCGCCCACGAACGCGGTGAGCACCAGGAGCAGCGTGTAGTAGAAGGCGGACAGGCCCAGGCCGCTGTGGCGGCCGATCGGGTGGCCCACCCGGGTGGTGACGGTGACCGGGTCGGCCAGCAGAGCGCGGAGCGTCGCGTCGGAACCGCCGGCCTTTGCCTGGTCGGTCAGCTGACGGCCGATCTTCAGGGAGCTCTGGTGAGCGGCGCGCTGGGAGATCTGGTTGGCCAGGGACGAACCGAGGCTTCCCAGGCCGGGGTTGGTGAGGATGGTGAGGGCCGGCCGTGCCGTGGCACGGGAGGTCGTCAGAGCCGCCACCGACTTGGTGAAGTCGGCCGGGACGACGAGGGCGCCGTAGATCTTGCCCGCGGCCAACTGCTCCTGCATCTGGGCCTGGTTCAGCCTGCGCCACTGCACCGCCTTCGACGGAGTCGCCGCGATGACCTCCCGGCTCAACTGGGCCCCCACGGGCTGCCGCTGTCCCGGCAGCGGCGGGCCCTCGTCCGCGTCGACCAGGGCGATCGGCAGATCACGCAGGCTGTCGTTCGGATTGACGATGCCGCCCATGTAGAGCAGCGACAGGAACAGTGCCACCAGCGCCGACAGGACGGTCGGCACAAGCCAGAGCTTTCCGTGCCGCGCGACGACGACCGCGCGTGCGTGCGGCTGCTGCTGACCGGACCCCGCTGATGTCATGGCACTCCGTCCGGCTCCGATCCGACGTCGCGCCGGCCTCGCCGTGATGTCGACGGTCGGACCGCGACGATAGCTCCGCCGCTGCCGGCCTCCCGCCCCGACACGCTGCGCCGAGCGGGGGAGGAATCCGCTGGCTTTTGTCGCTTTTGTTCGCATCTTCCGTGACGCAGCGCACTTTCGACCGCCGATCGCGCATGCATTCGGGGGTCGGGGGCAGGCGCACTCGGTCCCGTGAGTGACACGTGTGTGACACAGGGGCTCTGAACAGGAACGGAAGGCAACACCGATCATGGCGGACAGTACGGAACTCCAGGCGCGCGGCACCCTCCACATCGGAGGAGAGTGGCGGGCGGCCGTCTCCGGCGCGACGCGCGAGATCCTCGACCCCGCGGACGCCACGCCGTTCGCCGTGGTCGCCGAGGGCGACGAGAAGGACACCGATCTGGCGGTGGCGGCAGCCCACCGTGCCTTCGACGGCGGTCAGGGCGAGTGGCCGCGCACGCCCGTCGCCGAGCGCGCCGCCCTGCTGCGCCGCGTCGCCGACCTGCTGACGCGTGACCGCGAGCAACTCGGCCTGCTGGAGAGCCGCGACGCCGGTAAGACCGTCGAAGAGGGCCGGGTCGACATCGACTGCGTCGCCGACGCCTTCCGCTACTTCGCCGACCTCGTCGCCGCCGAGGCCCCGGGCCGGGTCGTCGACGCGGGCTCGCCCGACCTCCACAGCGTCGTCGTCCATGAGCCGGTCGGTGTCTGTGCGCTGATCACCCCCTGGAACTACCCCCTCCTCCAGGCGAGTTGGAAGATCGCTCCGGCCCTCGCCGCCGGGAACACCTTCGTCGTCAAGCCCAGCGAGATCACCCCGCTGACGACCATCGCCCTGATCGAGCTGCTCGTCGAGGCGGGGCTGCCGGCCGGGGTCGCCAACATCGTGACCGGGCCCGGCCACACCGTCGGCGCGCGGCTCGCCGAGCACCCCGACGTCGACCTCGTCTCCTTCACCGGCGGCCTGGTCAGCGGCACGAAGGTGGCCCAGGCCGCCGCGCCCTCCGTCAAGAAGGTCGCCCTCGAACTCGGCGGCAAGAACCCCAACGTCGTCTTCGCCGACGCCTGCGCCACCGACGAGGCCTTCGACACCGCCGTCGACCAGGCCCTCAACGCCGCCTTCATCCACAGCGGCCAGGTCTGCTCGGCCGGCGGCCGTCTCATCATCGAGGAGTCCGTCAGGGAACGCTTCGTCGCCGAACTCTCCCGCAGGGCAGGCCGGATCCGGCTCGGTCGCGGCACCGCCGACGGCGTCGAGTGCGGACCGCTCGTCTCCGAGCAGCAGCGCGCCAAGGTCGAGGCGTACGTCGACTCGGCGCTCAAGGAGGGCGCGGTGCTGCGCTCCGGCGGCAGGCGGCCCGAGCCGTCGTCGGAGCGCCCGGTGAACGGCTACTTCTACGAGCCGACCGTCCTCGACCACTGTCACCGCGAGATGCGCGTCGTGCGCGAGGAGGTCTTCGGCCCGGTCCTCACCGTCGAGACCTTCCGCACGGAGGACGAGGCGATCGCCCTCGCCAACGACACCGAGTACGGCCTCGCAGGCGCCGTCTGGACCGCCGACGCGGGCCGCGCCCGCCGGGTCGCCGGCCGGCTGCGGCACGGCACCGTCTGGATCAACGACTTCCACCCCTACCTCCCGCAGGCGGAGTGGGGCGGCTTCGGCAAGAGCGGGGTCGGCCGCGAACTCGGCCCCGCCGGACTCGCCGAGTACCGCGAGAGCAAGCACGTCTACCAGAACCTCGCGCCGAAGCCGGTCCGCTGGTTCGCCGGCTGACCGGTCCGGTCCCGCCCCTCTCAACCCCGTAAGACCTCGCACGCCCCTGGAGCCACCCCCACCATGTCCCAGAGCACCCATGTCTACGACTACGTCGTGATCGGCGGCGGCACGGCCGGCTCGGTCATCGCCTCCCGCCTCACCGAGAACCCCGACGTCACGGTCGCCGTGATCGAGGGCGGACCCAGCGACGTCGGCCGCGACGACGTCCTCACGCTGCGCCGCTGGATGGGCCTGCTCGGCGGCGAGCTGGACTACGACTACCCGACCACCGAGCAGCCACGCGGCAACTCGCACATCCGGCACAGCCGGGCCCGCGTCCTCGGCGGGTGTTCCAGCCACAACACCCTCATAGCCTTCAAGCCGCTGCCGTCCGACTGGGACGAGTGGGAGGAGGCCGGCGCCACGGGCTGGGGCGCGGTGCCGATGGAGGCGTACTACGCCCGGCTGAAGAACAACGTCGTTCCGGTCGACGAGAAGGACCGCAACGCCATCGCCCGCGACTTCGTCGACGCCGCCCAGGGCGCGCTCGGCGTCCCGCGCGTCGAGGGCTTCAACAAGCAGCCCTTCACCGAGGGCGTCGGCTTCTTCGACCTCGCCTACCACCCCGAGAACAACAAGCGCTCGTCCGCGTCGGTGGCGTATCTGCACCCGGTGATGGACGAGCGCGAGAACCTGACGATCCTGCTGGAGACCTGGGCGTTCAAGCTGGAGCTCGACGGCACCCGCGCCGAGGGCGTCCACGTGCGCACCAAGGACGGCGAGGAACTCCTCGTCCGCGCCCGGCGCGAGGTCGTCCTGTGCGCCGGCGCCGTCGACTCGCCGCGGCTGCTGATGCACTCCGGCATCGGGCCCAAGGAAGACCTTGCCGAGCTGGGCATCCCGGTGGTCCACGACCTGCCGGGCGTCGGCGAGAACCTGCTCGACCACCCCGAGTCGGTGATCGTCTGGGAGACCGACGGCCCGATCCCGGACAACTCCGCGATGGACTCCGACGCGGGCCTGTTCGTCCGCCGCGACCCCGAACACCAGGGCCCGGACCTGATGTTCCACTTCTACCAGATCCCGTTCACGGACAACCCGGAACGACTGGGCTACGAGCGGCCGGAGTTCGGGGTGTCCATGACCCCGAACATCCCCAAGCCCAGGAGCCGCGGCCGGCTCTACCTCACCAGCGCCGACCCGTCCGTGAAGCCGGCGCTCGACTTCCGTTACTTCACCGACGAGGACGACTACGACGGCCGCACCCTCGTGGACGGCATCCGCATCGCCCGCGAGATCGCGAAGACCGAACCGCTCGCCAACTGGCTCAAGCGCGAGGTGTGCCCCGGCCCGGACGTCACCGGCGACGAGGAGCTGAGCGAGTACGCCCGCAAGGTCGCGCACACCGTGTACCACCCGGCCGGTACCTGCCGTATGGGCGCCGCCGACGACGAACTGGCCGTGGTGGACCCGCAGTTGCGGATCCGCGGCCTGGACGGAATTCGTATCGCCGACGCCTCCGTCTTCCCGACGATGACCGCCGTGAACCCGATGATCGGGGTGCTCATGGTCGGGGAGAAGGCCGTCGACCTGATGGGAAGTGAGGCGTGATGAGTACCCCTGTTTTCTCTGTCGAAGGTCTGTGGAAGGTCTTCGGTCCGAAGGCGCACCGTGTCCCCGCCGACCCCGAGCTGGCCTCGCTCGCGCCCGCCGAGCTGCGTGCGCGCACCGGCTGCACGGCGGCGGTGCGGGACGTGTCCTTCGACGTGCGCAAGGGCGAGGTCTTCGTCGTCATGGGCCTGTCCGGCTCCGGCAAGTCCACGCTGGTGCGCTGTCTGACCCGGCTCATCGAGCCGACGGCGGGCTCCATAGCCATCGACGGCGAGGACGTCCGCGCCATGGACAAGACCCGGCTGCGCGAACTGCGCCGCCACCGCGCCGCGATGGTCTTCCAGCACTTCGGACTGCTCCCGCACCGCACGGTCCTGGACAACGTGGCGTACGGCCTGGAGATCCAGGGCGTCGGCAAGGCGGAGCGCCGGGAGCGGGCCGCCGAGGTGGTCGCCAAGGTCGGCCTGGAGGGCATGGAGCACCGCAGGCCGGGCCAGCTGTCCGGCGGCCAGCGCCAGCGCGTCGGTCTCGCGCGGGCGTTGGCGGTGGACCCGGAGGTGCTGCTCTTCGACGAGCCGTTCAGCGCGCTCGACCCGCTGATCCGGCGGGACATGCAGGAGGAGGTCGTGCGCCTGCACCGCGAGGAGGGCCGCACGATGGTCTTCATCACGCATGACCTCAGCGAGGCCCTGAAGCTCGGCGACCGTATCGCCCTGATGCGCGACGGCGCCGTCGTCCAGCTGGGCACGCCGGAGGAGATCGTGGGCTCCCCGGCCGACGACTACGTCCGCGAGTTCGTCCGGGACGTCCCGCGCGAGCAGGTCATGACCGTGCGGTCGGCCATGCGGGCCGCGTCGGCGGACGAGACCGGCAACGGTCCGGCGGTCGCGCCGGACGCGACGGTGTCCGAGGCGATCGAGGCCGTGGCGCGCACCGGTGCCCCGGCCCGGGTCATGGAAGGCGGACGGTGCCTGGGAGTCGTCGACCACGAGCGGCTCCTCGGCGTCGTGGCGGGGACGCAGCAGGGTGCCTCGGCGGGTGCGGCGCACAGTGCCGCCGCAGCGGGTGCGGAGAACAGGTCCGCAGCGGGCGCGGAGAAGAGTAAGGAGGTGGCGTGATGGCCACCGTCACTGCCGCCGCCCCTCGGGCCACCGCGCCCGGCGTCCTCAAGCACCCGGTCGTCCGCAAGCTCCTGCTGCTGGTCCTCGCCGCCGCGATCCTCGTGCCGCTGGCGAACGCCCGCTGGGCGAGCGGCACCTGGCCCTCCGCGCTGACCGTCGACTTCTCCGACCAGCTCACCAAGGCCAGCGTCTGGATCATCGACAACCGGGACAGCCACCCGCTGTTCGTCTACTTCTTCGGGCACCTCAGCAACGCGGTCGTGATCTGCGTACGCGCCGTGTACCTGGTGCTGCTCGCCGCCGGCTGGGCCGGTGTCACGGCCGCCGCGTCCCTGATCGCCTGGCGCGTCGCGGGCTGGAGGCTCGCCGCCGGTACCGGTGCCGCGATCCTGGCCTGCGGGTTCCTCGGCATGTGGATCCCGACCATGCAGACCCTCGCGCTGATGGTCGTGGCGGTCCTCGCCTCGGTCGTCGTGGGCATGCTGCTGGGCCTCGCCGCCGGACTGTCCGACCGTATGGACCGGGTCCTGCGTCCCGTCCTGGACACCATGCAGGTGCTCCCGGCGTACGCCTACCTGCTCCCCGTCGTCCTGGTCTTCGGCATGGGCGTCCCCGCGGCCGTCCTGGCCACCGTCGTCTACGCCGCCCCGCCGATGGCCCGCCTCACCGCCCTCGGCCTGCGCGGCGCCGACAAGGAGGTGCTGGAGGCGGTCGCGTCGCTCGGCGCCACCGCACGGCAGCGCCTGCTGACCGCCCGCATCCCGCTGGCCCGCAAGGAGCTCCTGCTCGGCCTCAACCAGACGATCATGATGGCGCTGTCGATGGCGGTCATCGCCTCCGTCATCGGCGCCGGCGGCCTCGGTGACCGTGTCTACCAGGCGCTGGCCTCGGTCGACGTCGGCGCGGCGCTCGCGGCCGGCATCCCGATCGTGCTCCTCGCCGTCGTACTGGACCGGGTGACCTGCGCGGCCGGGGAGAGCCTCGGAGACGAGCCTCAGCCGAACGGCCGGGCGCGCTGGCTGTACGCCCTGGGCGCCGCCGTAGCCGTAGCCGTCGCCGGACGTCTCCTGGGCCGCCTCGACTGGCCCGACGCCTGGGCGCTGAACATCGCCGAGCCGGTCAACCGCGCCGTCGACTGGATGACCGCGCACCTCTACTCCGGCGTCCCCGTCATCGGCGGCACCGCCGACTGGGCAGCCCACTTCACCACCTGGGTCCTCGACCCCGTGCGCGACGGCCTGCAGTGGCTGCCCTGGTGGTCGGTTCTGCTCATCGTCGCCACCCTCGCCTGGCTGATCGGCACCTGGCGCACCGCGCTGACCGCCGTGCTCGCCATGGCCGCGATCGGCGTACTGGGCGTGTGGGGCCCGTCGCTGGACACCCTCTCCCAGGTCCTCGCGGCCGTCGCCGTCACGCTGGTCCTGGGCTTCGCGACCGGCATCGCGGCGGCCCGCAGCGACCGCGTCGAACGTCTGCTGCGGCCCGTCCTGGACGTCTTCCAGACGATGCCGCAGTTCGTGTACCTGATCCCGGTGGTGGCGCTGTTCGGCGTCGGCCGCGCACCCGCGGTCGCCGCAGCCGTCGTCTACGCCCTGCCCGCCGTGGTCCGCATCACCACCCAGGGCCTGCGCCAGGTCGACCCGGCCGCCCTGGAGTCCGCCCGCTCACTCGGCGCGACCCCCGCCCAGCAGCTGCGGCAGGTCCAGATCCCGCTCGCCCGGCCGGCGTTGCTGCTCGCGGTCAACCAGGGCGTGGTCCTGGTCCTCGCCGTCGTCATCATCGGCGGCCTGGTCGGCGGTGGCGCGCTCGGCTACGAGGTCGTCGCCGGACTCGCGCAGGGCGACCTCGCGACCGGTCTGGTGGCCGGCGCCGCGATCGTCTGCCTGGGCCTGATGCTGGACCGCGTGACACAGCCGACGGAACGCCGCGCGAAGAAGGGAGCGTGACATGCGACTTCGTATGCGTAGTACTCGTACGTTTCGTACGACTGCCGTAGTGGCCGGCGTGTCCTCGCTGGCGCTGCTGACCGGCTGCGGCGCGGCCGACATGACCAAGCAGGCCTCGCCGTTCGCCAACGCGCAGGGCGCCAAGTCCGTGACGCTGTCCGTCCAGTCCTGGGTCGGCGCGCAGGCCAACGTGGCCGTCGTGCAGTACCTGCTGGAGCACGAGCTCGACTACCGCGTCGACACCGTGCAGATCGACGAGGTGCCCGCCTGGGACGCCCTCAGTCAGGGCCGCGTCGACGCGCTCCTGGAGGACTGGGGCCACCCGGAGGAGGAGCAGCGGTACGTCAAGGACAAGAAGACGATCGTGCCCGGCGGCGACCTCGGGGTCACCGGGCACATCGGCTGGTACGTCCCGACGTACTTCGCCAAGCAGCACCCGGACGTCACCGACTGGAAGAACCTCAACAAGTACGCCGAGCAGATGCGCACCGCCGAGAGCGGCGGCAAGGGCCAGCTGATGGACGGCTCGCCCTCCTACGTCACCAACGACAAGGCGCTGGTGAAGAACCTCGACCTGGACTACCAGGTCGTGTTCGCCGGCTCGGAGGCCGCGCAGATCACACAGATCAAGCAGTTCGCCAAGGAGAAGAAGCCCTTCCTGACGTACTGGTACTCACCGCAGTGGCTGTTCAAGAAGGTCCCGATGACCGAAGTGAAGCTACCCGCGTACAAGGAGGGCTGCGACGCGGACCCGGACAAGGTCGCCTGCGCCTATCCGCACACCCCGCTGCAGAAGTACCTCAACGCCGACTTCTCGAAGGAGGGCGGCAAGGCGGCGGCCCTGCTGAAGAAGTTCAAGTGGACGACCGAGGACCAGAACGAGGTCTCCCTGATGATCGCCGACCAGAAGATGTCGCCCGAGGAGGCGGCGAAGAAGTGGGTGGACAGCCACGAGTCCACATGGAAGGCGTGGCTGTCCTGACCTTCACGTCGTGAGGTCGGCCGCGATGCGGCGCAGCGCCTGGGTGGCGGTGCGGTGGAGTCCCGGCCCGAACGTGATGCGGGTGGCCCCGAGTTCGCCGAGTTCGGCGGGCGAGGGGCCGCCGGTCACCGTGCCGTGCACATTGATCGGCCCCTGGATGCCGGACCGCAGCAGTGGCAGTACGTCCACGGGGGCGCCGATCGGATAGACGCAGTCGGCGCCGGCCACGACATACAGGGCGGCGCGCTCGATGGTCTGTTCGGCGGCCTTCTTGGGGTCGGCGTCCTGACGTGCCCGGATGAAGGTGTCGATCCGGGCGTTGACGAAGAGCCGGTCGGCGGCGGCGTGCCGCACCTCGGCGAGCCACTCGGCGTGCCGGCGCGGATCCTTCAGGACCCCGCCCTCGGAGTCCTCCAGGTTGCACCCCACGGCCCCGGTCTCCAGCAGCCGTTCCACCAGCTCCTTCGGCGCGATCCCGTATCCGCCCTCGATGTCCGCCGACACCGGCACGTCGACCGCCCGTACGATCCGCGCGACCGCCGCGAACATCTCGTCGGCCGGGGTCTGCCCGTCCTCGTGGCCCAGGGAGGCGGCGACACCCGCACTCGGCGTGGTGAGCGCAGGGAACCCCGCCTCGACGAAGACACGGGCGCTGGCGGCGTCCCAGGGGCCGGGCAGGACCAGCGGGTCGCCTTGGGAGCGGCGCCGGTGCAGTGCTCGTAAGGCATCGACCTTGCTCACGGTTTCCGTCCGTCGTTCGGTCACGTCGGGTATCCCCCTGGTGGAATGCGGCGGGCGACCATCACCCGGTTCCAGTTGTTGATGGCGGCGATCAGCGCGATGAGATGGGCGAGTTCGGAGTCGTCGAAGTGCGCGGCGGCCCGCTCGTACACATCGTCCGGCACGAAGCCGTCCGTGAGGACCGTGACGGCCTCGGTCAGCGCGAGCGCGGCTCGTTCCCGCTCGTCGTAGACGTCCTCGGCCTCCTCCCAGGCGGCCAGCAGATCGAGCTGCCGCTCACTCACGCCGTACTTGCGGGCGATGGTGAGATGCATGTCCAGACAGAAGGCGCAGTGGTTGAGCTGCGAGGCCCGGATCACGACGAGCTCGGCGAGAGCGGGGTCGCCGAGCCCCTTCTTCGCGGTGGCGCTGAGGGCGGACATGGCCTGCCCGACGGCTTGGTCGAGATGCCGGGTCCGGAGCGTTTGGGCTGTCTGAGCTGTTTGGGCTGTTTGGGCTGCTTGGGCGGTCACTTGTGCCCGACCGAGCCCGCGGCTGCGTGCTGGGCGGGCTGGTGGTGCCCGGGGGCCATGCGGAAGGTCACGCCGAACCGGTTCCACGCATTGATTACCGCGATCGCCGAGATCAACTGAGCCAGCTCGGCCTCCTCGAAGTGCTTGGCGGCCCGCTCGTACACCTCGTCGGGCACGAAGCCGTCCGTCAGGACGGTCACCGCCTCGGTCAGCTCCAGGGCGGCGATCTCCTTCTCGGTGTAGAAGTGCCGCGACTCGTCCCAGGCGCTGAGCTGGATGACCCGCTCGACGCTCTCACCCGCCGCGATCGCGTCCTTGCTGTGCATGTCGACGCAGAACGCGCAGTGGTTGATCTGCGACGCGCGGATCTTCACCAGCTCGTACAGCCTGTGGTCCAGGCCCTGCTTGGCGGCGGTGTCGAGCCGGATCATCGCCTTGTAGACGTCGGGGGCGAGCTGGGCCCACTGCAGGCGGGCGGGGCGTTCGGGGGCGTACTCGATCGTCGAGGCCGGGGTCGAGGCCGAGGCCGGGGTACTGGTCGAGGTCGAGGTCAAGGTCGTGTCCGTCGTCGTCATGATCTCGACCCTAGGAGCGAAGCAGCCCAGGAGTATGGTCCACTTCCATGCCGAAACCTTGGGCCACTCTGGGCGTCGACCTCCACCTGGAACCCGCGGGAGGGGGCCTGCGCCGGGGCCTGACAGACGCCCTGCGCGAAGCCGTCCGCACCGGCCGCCTCGCCCCGGGCACCCGCCTGCCCTCCTCCCGCTCCCTCGCCGCCGACCTGGGCATCGCCCGCAACACGGTCGCCGAGGCCTACGCCGAACTGGTGGCCGAGGGCTGGCTCACCGCCCGCCAGGGATCGGGCACGAGGGTGGCCGACCGGGAGGTGATCCCGCCGACGGGAGGGGCGATGGGAGGGGTGACGGGAGGGGCGACGGGAGGGGCGACGGCATCGGGCGCAGGGCCCGCTTCCGGCGCAAGGCCCGCACGCGGCGCCGGATCAGCACCCGGCACCGGATCAGCACCCGGCACCGTGTCCGCCCCCGGTGCCGCGTCCGCCCCTGGCGGTGTCGGCACCGCCCCCCGCGCGATCGCCCCACCTCACGCCCCCGCCCGATCCTTCACGACTCCCCGTCCGGAGCGCCCCCGCCCCGCCTACGACCTCGTCCCCGGCACCCCCGACCTCTCCGCCTTCCCCCGCACGGAGTGGCTCAAGGCGGCCCGCCGTGCCCTCCTCGCCGCCCCGAACCACGCCCTCGGCTACGGCGACCCGCGCGGCCGCGGCGAGTTGCGCACCGCCCTCGCCGGCTACCTCTCCCGAGCCCGCGGAGTCCGCGCCGACCCCGACCACATCATCGTGTGTGCCGGTTTCGCTCACGGCCTGCATCTGCTCGCCACCGTGCTACGGGCGCGCGGCCTGAAGACGGTGGCGGTGGAGTCGTACGGCCTGCCACCCCACTGGAGGCAGCTGACGAGAGCGGGCCTGTCCACCACCCCGCTGCCCTTCGACGAACTGGGCACGAACCCGGGGCAGTTGAGCGATGAGGGGGCGGTCCTGCTCACCCCCGCCCACCAGTTCCCGATGGGAGTGCCCCTGCACCGCGACCGCCGGGCGGCGGTGGTCGACTGGGCGCGCCGCACCGGCGGAGTGGTCCTGGAGGACGACTACGACGGCGAGTTCCGCTACGACCGCCAGCCCGTCGGCGCACTCCAGGGCCTCGACCCCGACCGCGTCGTCTACCTCGGCACGGCCAGCAAGTCCCTCGCCCCTGGCCTGCGCCTGGGCTGGATGGTGGTGCCGCCGGCCCTGCTGGAGGAGGTGACGGAGGCGAAGGGCGGCGTGGACACGTGCGGCGCCCCGGACCAGCTGACCCTGGCTGAGTTCCTCACCTCCGGCGCCTACGACCGCCACGTCCGCGCCGCCCGCCTGCGCTACCGCCGCCGCAGAGACGCCCTGGTCCGCACCATCGCCACCCACGCCCCCCATCTCCAGGTCACCGGCATCGCCGCCGGCCTCCACGCCGTCCTCCGCCTCCCACCCGGCACGGAACAGTCCGTCACCCAGGCAGCAACCTGGCAGGGCCTGGCCCTGCACGGCCTGACCGCCTACCGCCACGAGTCGGCGACGGTGCCCCCGCTGGACGCCCTGGTCGTGGGGTACGGGACACCGCCGGATCATGCGTGGGCGGGGGCGTTGGAGGCCTTGGGGAGGGTGTTGCCGTGAGGGGGAGGGTTTGCTGGGGGCTGGGGGGCTGGGTGCTGGGTGCGGGGTGCGGGGTGCGGGGTGCGGAGCACGGGGCAAGGGGCAAGGGGCACGGGGGGTACGAGGTGCGGAGTGCGGGGCACGGGGCACGAGGTGTGGGGTGCCGGGCGTGAGCCGTGGTGTGCGGCGCCGGTCCAGGCATTTCGGCCCGTCCGGCGTTTGAGGACGAGGCTCGTTCAGGGCTGACAGCTCAGTCGGCCACCCGAGCCCGCCCCTCCCCGTCCCCGTACCCGTCTCCTTCCCCGCCGGAGGCAACCGGCGCCTCCCCGAACCGCGCCAACGCCAACGCCCCCACCACCGACACCACAAACCCCAGCACCGCCAGCCAGGCCAACCCCTCCCGCGTGCGATCCCCCAACCACACCACCCCCACCAGTGCCGGCCCCACCGTCTCCCCGATCACCATCGCCGCCGTCGCAGTCGTCACAGACCCCCGCTGCAATGCCGACGTCAAGGCCAGAAACGCAGCCCCACCCCCCAGCAACAGCGCATACGTCGCCGGATTGGCCAAAAGCTCCGGCACCGCCACCGAGTTGATCAACCGCACAGCCACCTCCACCACCCCGAACCCGAACCCCGCGGCCAACCCCAGCACCAACCCCCGCCCCCGCTCCGGCAACCGCCCACCCGCCAGCCCGACCCCCAGCACCGCCAAAGCCACCCCGAGCATCGCGAACCTGAGCGCGTCCGACCCCTCCCGATCCCCTTCCGCGCCCGAAGCGAGCCCCAGCATCGCGAGCCCGGCACACACCACCCCCACCGCGGCCCACTCGCTGCGCCGCAACCGCACCCGCAGCAACCGCGCCGCGACGACCGCCGTCACCGCGAGACTGGACGCCAACGCCGCCCCGACGGCGTAGATGGGAAGCGACCGCAGGGCGACGACCTGCAACACGAACCCCAGCCCGTCCAGGGCCAGCCCGGCCAGATACCGCCACTGCCGAAGCGCCCGCAGCAGCACCCCCGCCTCGCCGCCCCGGCCGCCCTGCGCACTCGCCGTCCGCGCGGCCATCGCCTGAAGGACGGTGGCCGTACCGAAACAGACCGCCGCACCCAGCGCACACAACATCCCAAACAGCACAAAGCGACTCTAGGTGAGCGGCCGAAGGGCAGCCCCCCGACAGCCCCACACGAAACGATCTCTAGGCTGTCCGCCGGACGAGCAACAACCGGATCATCGGATTCATCGGGTCCATCGGATCCGTCGGATTGACCGGGAACAACGGGAACAACGGGAACCTCGGGGGAGACCCACATGGCGGAAACACGACGCAGGCTGCGCTCCAGCACAGTCGTACTCGGCGGCATGGGAGTCATTGCCGCGGCCCTCACCTCATGCAGCTCGGACCCGGACCGCCGCTGCGTCGACCGCGACAGCTACACCTACGAGGGCTACAAGGTCGTCGCGGACAAGAACTGCAAGTCCGGCACGGGTTCGAGCACCGCGTACGGCAACAGCGGCAATAGCAACAAGGGCGGCAAGGGCGGCAAGAAGAAGACCGGCAGCGCGGACGCCGCCTGGTACTACGACGCCGACGTCTCCAGGGGCCGCGCCGACTACGGCACCTTCAGCCGCAGCGAGGCCGTCGACCGCGGCGGCTTCGGCTGCTCGGGCTCGGGCAGCAGCGGCGGCTGAGCCGGCCCCGTAGAACCGGACCCGTAGAAGATGGAGCGCCGCACGACGACCCCCCGCCCCGGCTGGCAGCAGACCGTCGAGGAGCAGGGGCTCATCTATCCCCTCACCCGCCACCCCGACAACTCCCTGCGCCCGTACTGGGACGAGAGCGCCTACTACGTCTTCTCCCTGGAGGAGGTCGAGGCGCTGGAGGAGATCGTCGAGGAACTCCACCGCATGTGCCTGACGGCGGCCGAGCACATCGTCGCCGAGAACCGCTTCGCCGACCTCGGCATCACCGATCCGCGCATCGTGCACGCGGTCACCGAAGCCTGGCACCGCCGCGCCGAACTGCCCTCCGTCTACGGCCGCTTCGACCTCCGCTACGACGGCACCGGCCCGGCGAAACTCCTGGAGTACAACGCCGACACCCCCACGTCCCTCGTCGAGGCCGCCTCGCCCCAGTGGTTCTGGATGGAGGAACGCTTCCCCGGCGCCGACCAGTGGAACTCCCTCCACGAACGCCTCATCGCCGCCTGGAAGAAGCAGTCCGCCCTGCTCCCGCCGGGCAGCCCCCTGTACTTCGCGTACTCCTCCGCCGACGAACTCGGCGAGGACATGATGACCGTCGCCTATCTGAAGGAGACCGCGGAGCAGGCGGGGCTGGACACCGGCTGGATCTCCATGGAGGAGATCGGCTGGGACCGCCTCTCCGGCCGCTTCGTCGACACCCGACTGCGCTTCATCCGCAGCTGCTTCAAGCTGTACCCCTGGGAGTGGCTCACCACCGACCGCTTCGCCGACCACGTCCTCGGCACCCTCGACAACGGCGGCGGCACCGGCTCGACGCTGTGGATCGAGCCCGCCTGGAAGATGCTCCTCAGCAACAAGGCCCTCCTCGCCATCCTCTGGGAGCTCTACCCGGACCACCCGAACCTGCTTGCCGCCCATCTCGACGGGCCACGGGAATTGGCGACGACGACGGGCTACGTCGCCAAGCCCCTGCTGGGCCGGGAGGGCGCCGGGGTGACCGTCCACGAGCCGATGCCCTCGAACACCACCGGCCCCGACGCCGCGGAACCCGCCGCCCCGGCCGCCCGTGAAGAGCCCTGCTGCTATCAGCAGTTGGCCCCGCTCCCCACCTTCGACGGCAACCACGTCGTCCTCGGCGCGTGGGTCGTCGAGGACGAGTCGGCGGGCCTGGGCATCCGCGAGTCGTCCGGCCTGATCACGGACGAGTACGCACGCTTCCTCCCACACGTGATCCTCTGACCGCACGTGGTCCTCTGACCGTGATTCTCTGACCGCACGGGAGCCTCTGAAGGCGTGGGCCGGCCGGGCCAGCCGTCGCTGCGGCATCGCCGCGGAGCCTCCCGAGCGGCTATCCGCTTCCGGCGGAAACCGGACGGCCGGCGGCGCCGGTTCACATCCCGAGCACACCCCGCAACTGGGCGAGCCCCCAGTCCAGATCCTCCTTCCCGATCACCAGCGGCGGCGAGATGCGGATCGTCGCCATGGGGGCACCGCCCACACCCTTGAGGCTGTGAGGGAGGGTGTCCTTCACCAGCACACCCCGCTCCATCAGCTGCTCCGACACCTCCCGCCCCGTGCCGTACATCCGGGCGATGTCGACCCCCGCCCACAGCCCGCGCCCCCGCACCGCGGTCACCCGCCCCGTCCCGGCCAACAGGCCCAGCTCCCGGTGCAGATGCGCGCCGAGCTGCGTCGCCCGCTCCTGGAACTCGCCCGTCCGCAGCATCGCGATCACCTCCAGCGCCACCGCACAGGCCAGCGGATTCCCGCCGAACGTCGACCCGTGCTCCCCGGGCCGGAACACCCCGAGCACAGCGGCCGACGACACCACCGCCGACACCGGCACGACCCCGCCCCCGAGCGCCTTCCCGAGCACATACACATCCGGCACCACCCCCTCGTGCTCGCACGCGAACGTCCGGCCCGTGCGCCCCAGCCCCGACTGGATCTCGTCCGCCATGAACAGCACGTTCCGCTCCCGCGTCAGCTCCCGCACCGCCGGCAGATAACCGGCCGGCGGAACGAGCACGCCCGCCTCGCCCTGGATCGGCTCCAGCAGCACCGCCACCGTGTTCTCCGTCAACGCCTCCCGCATCGCCGTCAGATCCCCGTACGGCACGATCTCGAAGCCCGGCGTGTACGGCCCGAAGTCGGCCCGCGCCTCCGGGTCGGTGGAGAAGCTGATGATCGTCGTCGTACGGCCGTGGAAGTTGTTGCCCGCGACGACGACCTTCGCCATCTCCGCCGGCACCCCCTTGACCCGGTAGCCCCACTTCCGGGCGGTCTTCACCGCCGTCTCCACCGCCTCCGCCCCGGTGTTCACCGGCAGCACCATCTCCATCCCGCACAGCTCGGCGAGCTGCTCGCAGAACGCCGCGAACCGGTCGTGATGAAACGCCCGCGACGTCAGCGTCACCCGCTCCAGCTGCGCCTTCGCCGCGTCCACGATCCGCCGGTTGCCGTGCCCGAAGTTGAGCGCCGAATACCCGGCCAGCAGATCCAGATACCGCCGCCCTTCCACATCCGTCATCCACGCCCCCTCCGCCGTCGCCACCACGACCGGCAGCGGGTGGTAGTTGTGGGCGCTGTGCGCGTCGACCGCGGCGATCAGGGATTCGGTGGTGCTCGACGTACTCACGGGGCTCTCCGTTTCCGCCACCACGAGGGCTCGCGCTGCGCCAGACACGAGGCTCGTGGCCACTGTCCATTTCTGGCCGTTCGAGTGCTTTGCGGCCCCTTCCTATCGTTGCTCGCATGGCGGACGCGGGACCATGCCGCGTCGGCGCGCCCGGTAGTCTGATCGACGGGCCGTGACTGGCGCGCTGGGATGGGACCGACCATCGGGGAGCGGCCCACTGGGCCTCGTCGTCCAGCACCGAGTGCCGTGCGCCTGGGCCGAACCGTGAACGCTGCACACGACGTCCGGAGGTCCCCATGCCAGCCGAGCCCCTCTCCAACGAGTCCACCGCCTTCCGTTCCGCCCTCGACGTGATCCGCGCCGTCGAGCCGCGCGTGGCCGACGCCATCGGCCAGGAGGTCGCCGACCAGCGCGAGATGCTCAAACTGATCGCCTCCGAGAACTACGCCTCCCCGGCCACCCTCCTGGCGATGGGCAACTGGTTCAGCGACAAGTACGCCGAGGGCACCGTCGGCCGCCGCTTCTACGCGGGCTGTCGCAACGTCGACACCGTCGAGTCCCTCGCCGCCGAGCACGCCCGCGAGCTCTTCGGCGCCCGCCACGCCTACGTCCAGCCCCACTCCGGCATCGACGCCAACCTCGTCGCCTTCTGGGCCGTCCTCGCCGCCCGGGTCGAGGCCCCCGCCCTGGAGAAGGCCGGCGTCCGCCAGGTCAACGACCTCACCGAGGCCGACTGGGCCGAGCTCCGCCAGGCCTTCGGCAACCAGCGCATGCTCGGCATGTCCCTGGACGCCGGCGGCCACCTCACCCACGGCTTCCGCCCGAACATCTCCGGCAAGATGTTCAACCAGCGCTCCTACGGCACCGACCCCACCACGGGCCTGATCGACTACGAGGCGCTGCGTGCCTCCGCCCGCGACTTCAAGCCGCTGATCATCGTCGCCGGCTACTCCGCCTATCCCCGTCTCGTGAACTTCCGGATCATGCGCGAGATCGCCGACGAGGTCGGTGCCACGCTCATGGTCGACATGGCCCACTTCGCGGGTCTCGTGGCCGGCAAGGTCCTCACCGGCGACTTCGACCCGGTCCCGCACGCCCAGATCGTCACCACCACCACCCACAAGTCGCTGCGCGGCCCGCGCGGCGGCATGGTCCTGTGCGACGACTCCCTCAAGGACCAGGTCGACCGCGGCTGCCCGATGGTCCTGGGCGGCCCGCTCCCGCACGTCATGGCCGCCAAGGCCGTCGCCCTGGCCGAGGCCCGCCAGGAGTCCTTCCGCGACTACGCTCAGCGCATCGTCGACAACTCCCGGGCGCTGGCCGAAGGCCTGATGCGCCGCGGCGCGACCCTCGTGACCGGCGGCACCGACAACCACCTCAACCTGATCGACGTCGCCTCCTCCTACGGCCTCACCGGCCGCCAGGCCGAAGCCGCGCTCCTCGAGTCCGGCATCGTCACCAACCGCAACGCCATCCCGGCCGACCCCAACGGCGCCTGGTACACCTCCGGCATCCGCATCGGCACCCCCGCCCTGACCACGCGTGGCCTGGGCACCGCGGAGATGGACGAGGTCGCCGCCCTCATCGACCGTGTCCTGACCACCACCGAGCCGGGCACCACCAGCAAGGGCGCCCCCTCCAAGGCTCAGCACATCCTGGACCCGAAGGTCGCCGACGAGATCTCCCACCGCGCGACCGACCTCGTGGCGGGCTTCCCGCTGTACCCGGAGGTCGACCTGGGCTGACGCCTCCGGGCCTCGTCCTGACGCTCTCAGAGATCCAGGTCGATCAACTCATGGCGTGGTTCCTCCCGCGGCGGTCCGGCTCCCGGCCGGGCCGCCGCGCGGCGTATCAGCAGCGTGCCGCCCACTCCGGTCGCGAACCCGACGGCCAGCCCCGCCACCACCCACCCGGCATCACCGATCGCCGGGCCGGGCTGCTCCGCGGCACCAGTGGCCTCGACGAGCTGCTCCTCCGTCTCTCCGAGGAGCCCTGCAAGGTCCAGCCGCTCGAAGACGGAGCGTGGCGCCCGGTGCCAGCGGATGTCGTCGTCCTCCACATCGGGAGCGAGATCCGAGCGCACCCAGGGCGTGCCGTCCCCGGCCACGAACAGCTGGTCCTGGCGCTGGATGGCCACGTCTCCTCCCGGCGGCCGGTTCGTCCGGGGCCAGCCTCCGATCCCGGTCAGTCCCCAGATCACCGTGATGCGCATCTGCGGATGACGCCCCTCGACCCAGTCCTCGGACACCCGCTCCGTCCCGACGTATGTCGGCTGCAGCAGCTGCCAGAGGCGGGCGAAGGCCGACTCGCCGGAGCGCAAGGTCGTCGTCCGTCCCGTGCCACCCGCGACGACCACCGCCACATCGGGAACGTCCCGCCCCTGCGCCGGCCCCGCCGCGGCGGCCGTCGCTGTTCCGCACAGGACCAGCGCAGCCGAGAGCGGGACCAGCAGCGCGAGTCGTGCCTTGCCACACCCACCTGGCCTCCACCATCTCCAGGCTCTCCGTCCTCCGACGCATGCCCCCACAGCTCCCCCTCACGTCTCATCAGCCCCATCAGTCCGCACAACGGGCTCACCGGTCCTTGCCGGACAGGGCATCCAAGCCCCGCCCCGGTCCGCGGTCCGCTTCTCAGGCCGCCCTCACACGTCGCGCAGCTCCTGCCTGGGCCCCGGCTCACCCCGCAAGCGCGCCAGAGTCAGCCGTGCGGCAAAGGGCCGCAGTACCAGCGCAAGCACCGCTCCGGCTGCGGCGCCCGGCAGCGCCCACCACCAGTCGGTGCCGTCACCCGACCCGGTTGACTGGGCCAGCTGCGCCTCGGTCGCGCTGTCCGTGGCGTCGGTCGCAGTGCCGGACGAGTCCTGCGCGCCCTCGCCCTCTCCGGGTGCCTTCGACTCCGGAGGGACGGCCGCCGGGCTTCCCCCGGCCGAGGTCTTGCTCATCAGGCCCAGGTCCTTGAACAGGGTGCGCAGCTGGGACGGCTGCTCGGCGCGATGCCAGGTGCCGTTCGCCGGCTGGTTGCGGCCCACAGCGGTGTGTATCCAGACGTTCCGCCCGTCGTTCATCTCGTAGACCCGGTCGAGGCGCCACGGCGTCACGTCATGGGCCATCCATGTGACGCTGACCTGGTGGGCCGCCATGAGGTCGGCCTCGGGCGGCTCGTCCCGCGTGCCCCTGCCGACGGTGCCGAGCAGCCGGTCCAGCTCGCCGTACTCCTCGTCGGAGTAGTACAGCGAAGCCGTCTTCTGGCTCTCCGATGAGGCCAGGAAGACGCTTGTCGGCCCTCCGGCCGAGGCGGGCGCCGCGCCCCACAGCAGTAGGGCGAGCGTGGCGGCCAACGCCCCCGTCATGGCCGTCAGCTCACGACACCTGCTCCTCCAGCCGCCCCCGCGACCAGGCGGCCGATCTCCCGAGCGGCCGATCTCATGTCCCCACATCCGAACCCCCAAGTCGAGCGACGCCCGTCCGGCCCGTCCCCGAGCCGCATGTCACTTCTGGTACACCGCCCGACCCGTCGGGGCTCCCACCCTCGGCCCACCATTTCCGGACCGGCTTCTTCGGGGTCGGCCTGCCTAATTCGAGGACACCTCGGCCGGCCTTTCCAGCGATCGCGCGATCTTCACCGCTCGGTCCTTCGACGCCTCACCCTCCAGCCGCAGCGTCACGATCTCGCTCCCGGCCATGTGGGTCCACAGCAACGTCGGCCCGGCCGCCCGCTCCTCGTGGGCATGGCGCCGGCCGCTCGCGTCCACCAGCCAGAAAGTCAGCAGGTGCGGTCGGGCGAACCACAAGGCCGGGTCGGTCGTGCCACCGGTCGACGTGTCGGTGCCCAGGGAGATCCATTCCGGTGGTTCGCGCACCGTCTTGGCGAAGCCGGCGTCCAGGCTCGCCCGCCGCTCGTCCAGCCGTATCGTGCGCCCGTCCTCGCGCCAGCACAGGCTCACCACGACCCGTCCCTGCGGCTCACTCGTCACCGCCACCGTGTCCGGCATGCCGAGCTCCTCCGGCACCGGCGGCTCGAACCCGGCCCGGCGCTCCGCCTCGGCGAGCGACACCGAGCGGCCGCAGCCGGGAACCCCGGCGCCGGGCGTGGGGACGGCGGACGGGTCGTACCGCACCTCGACCCCGGCGAAGTCGAACCAGTCGAACACTGCAGCCCGCACCGGGGGCGTGAGCACGAGCACCGCCAGCAGGCCGCACAGGGCCGCCGTCAGCGAACGCCACCGCGTCCGCGTCCAGCGCCGCAGCGCCCGCAGCCGTTCTGCGGCGCCCGGTGGCTCGGCCACCGGAACCGGTACCTGCTCGGCGAGCAGCTGCCCCAGCACCCGCTCGACCATCGTCTCGGCGCCGTCCGCCGCGCCCCGCGCGTCCAGCGAACGCCCGAGTGCCCGCAGCTCCGCAGGAAGCCCTTCGGCGGCGTCGCGTCGGCCGCGATCACCGGCGCCTGAGCTGCCGGCTCCCTGACCGCTCCGACCGGCGCCGGTGCCGGCCCCGGCGCCGTCACGCCCGTACGTACGCGGTCCGTCACCTTCACCCTCGGACGCCCCTGGACCGTCGCCGGCGTACGGCCTCCGTCCGTCACCCATGCTCATCACCCCCTTCCCGCGGCTGAAAATCGGGTAGCAAGCGCCCCAGCTTCCGCAGCGCGCGGTTCAGCCGGGATTTCACCGTCCCCCGCGGCCAGCCCAGGGCCTGGGCCGTCTCGGACTCGTCCATCTCCAGGAGATAGCGGTAGGTCACGACCAGGCGATGCTCCTCGCTCAGCTTCTCCAGGGCGGACTGCAGCGCGGCACGGCGCTCTATCTCCAGCGCGGCCACCGCCGGGTCCGCCGACTCCGCTATCAGGGGCTCCGCCTCCACGAATGCCGCCTCGCGCCCGGCGAGCGAGCGCTGGCGGGCCGCCGTGCGCACTGTGTTCCTCGTCTCATTGGCCACGATCGCGAGCAGCCATGGCTTGAACGCCGAGCCGTCCTTGAACCGTCCCAGCGAGCAGTACGCCTTGACGAAGGCCTGCTGCACCACGTCCTCCGCGTCCGCACCCGCCCCGAGCGCGGCGGCCGCCCTGAGCGCGATGCCCGTATGGGCCCGCACCAGCTGCGCATACGCCTCCGGCTCTCCGGCGCGTACGCGTGCGATCACCGCGGCCTCATCGACGATGCGGCCCCCCTCCCGCGTTCTCACATTCTTGGTACACCGCCCGGAGCTGATCGGTTCCCACCCGTGTCGCATCTGTTTCCGTGCCGTTCCGGATCGGCCCCCGACACCTGAGAGAATGGTGAACATGGCCTCTGATCGACCCCGCGTGCTCTCCGGAATCCAGCCCACCGCAGGCTCGTTCCACCTCGGCAACTACCTCGGCGCCGTCCGCCAGTGGGTGGCCCTGCAGGAGACCCACGACGCGTTCTACATGGTCGTCGACCTGCACGCGATCACGCTCCCGCAGGACCCCGCGGACCTGCGCGCCAATACCCGGCTCGCCGCCGCCCAGCTCCTCGCCGCCGGCCTCGACCCCGAGCGCTGCACGCTCTTCGTTCAGAGCCACGTCCCCGAGCACGCCCAGCTCGCCTGGGTCATGAACTGCCTCACCGGCTTCGGCGAGGCGTCCCGTATGACCCAGTTCAAGGACAAGTCCGCCAAGCAGGGCGCGGACCGGGCGTCGGTCGGCCTGTTCACGTACCCGATCCTGCAGGTCGCGGACATCCTGCTGTACCAGGCCAACGAGGTCCCGGTCGGCGAGGACCAGCGCCAGCACATCGAGCTCACCCGCGACCTCGCCGAGCGCTTCAACGGCCGCTTCGGCCAGACCTTCACCGTCCCGAAGCCGTACATCCTCAAGGAGACGGCGAAGATCTACGACCTTCAGGACCCGTCGATCAAGATGAGCAAGTCGGCGTCCACGCCGAAGGGCCTCATCAACCTCCTCGACGAGCCCAAGGCCACCGCCAAGAAGGTCAAGAGCGCGGTCACCGACACCGACACCGTCATCCGCTACGACGTCGCGAACAAGCCGGGCGTCAGCAACCTGCTCACGATCTACTCGACCCTCACCGGGACGGGAATCGCGGAACTGGAGCAGAAGTACGACGGCAAGGGCTACGGTGCGCTCAAGACCGACCTCGCCGAGGTCATGGTCGAGTTCGTGACGCCGTTCCGGGAGCGGACCCAGCAGTACCTGGACGACCCGGAGACGCTGGACTCGATCCTGGCCAAGGGCGCGGAGAAAGCGCGTGCCGTCGCCGCGGAGACGCTCTCCCAGGCGTACGACAGGGTGGGCTTCCTGCCCGCCAAGCACTGAGCCCGCGCCACGGCAGACGACTGGAACACGGCCGTACCACCGCGCAGCGCTGCACATCACTACGGTTGCGCCTGCCCGCAGCACTGCCGTGGCCGTACAGTCGATAGCCGAGCGACCGCATCGGCGGCCGCTCACGCTCACCAAAAGGGCATGAGTTCACAACAGGACGAGCCTCGCGAGGCGCGAGCTCACCGACAGACGACAGGAGACGACGTGGGGACCGTAACGATCGGCGTGTCGATCGCGGTCCCGGAGCCTCACGGCAGCCTGCTCCAGGAGCGGCGCGCGGGCTTCGGCGACGCCGCGGCTCACGGCATCCCCACGCACGTCACGCTCCTGCCGCCGACAGAGGTCGACGCCTCGCTGCTGCCCGCGATCGAGGCGCACCTCGTCGAGGTCGCGGCCGCCGGCCGCCCCTTCCCGATGCGGCTGTCCGGGACCGGCACCTTCCGGCCTCTCTCGCCGGTCGTCTTCGTCCAGGTCGTCGAGGGCGCCGCGGCCTGCACCTGGCTGCAGAAGCAGATCCGCCACGCCTCCGGGCCGGTCGCCCGCGAACTGCTGTTCCCGTACCACCCGCATGTCACCGTCGCGCACGGCATCGACGAGGCGTCGATGGACCGCGCCTTCGAGGAGCTGGCCGATTACCAGGCCGCATGGTCCTGCAACGGCTTCGCCCTCTACGAGCAGGGCGCCGACGGCGTGTGGCGCAGGCTGAGGGACTTCGCCTTCGGCGGCTCCGTGGTGCCGCCGCAGGCGGGGGCGGTGGAGCGCGGGTCGATCCCGGCGGGGTAGCTCCGCTGGTTTGGCGGGGGCGGTTGGTCGTTGGCTGCGGGTTCGTGTTCGTGGTCGCTGGTTGCGCAGTTCCCCGCGCCCCTGGGGGGCGTTGCCGAGCCGCGGCATTGGTGCTGTGAGCCCATTTTTATGGCTTCGCAGGTGGTTCTGGGTCGTTGATTGGCTGCGGGCTTGTGGTGGCTGGTCGCGCAGTTCCCCGCGCCCCTAGGGGGTTGTCGGGGCGCGGCATTGCTGCGACACCCCTTTTGACTTCGCTGGTTCGGCGGGGGCGGTTGGTGGTCGTCTGCGGGTTCGTGGTGGCTGGTCGCGCAGTTCCCCGCGCCCCTAGGGGCGTTGCCGGACCGTGGTATTGGTGCGGTGGCCCCTCTTCGCCGGCGGGCTCGTGGTGGCCGGTCGCGTAGTTTCCCGCGCCCCTAGGGAGTTGCAGCGGGGCCTAGATCGGCAGGCGGCGGAACATTGCTCGGGGTACGTGTCGCAGGGCTGACATCACCAGCCTGAGTGCGCCCGGGACCCATACCGTCTCCGAGCGGCGCCGTAGGCCCACTTCGATTGCCGTCGCGACTGCCTCCGGGGTGGTCGCGAGCGGGGTTTCCTCCAGGCCGGCGGTCATCTTGGACCGTACGAATCCGGGGCGGACGATCATGACGTGGACGCCGGTGCCGTGCAGGGCGTCGCCCAGGCCCTGGGTGAAGGTGTCGAGGCCGGCCTTGCTGGAGCCGTAGATGAAGTTGGCGCGCCGGGCCCGCTCGCCGGCGACCGAGGACAGGACGACCAGGGAGCCGTGGCCCTGGTTCTGGAGGGCGCTCGCGCTGACCAGGGTCGCCGACACGGCACCCGTGTAGTTGGTCTGGGCGACCCGCACCGCGCTCAGCGGCTCGCGCTCGTCGTGGGCCTGGTCGCCGAGGATCCCGAAGGCGAGCAGCACCATGTCGATGTCGCCCTCCGTGAAGACCTTGCCGAGCGCCGTCTCGTGGGACTCGGGGTCGAGGGCGTCGAAGGCCACCGTGTGCACGTCGGCCCCCAGAGCGCGCAGATCGGCCGCGGACTGCTCCAGGGCGGGCGACGGGCGGCCGGCCAGCCAGACCGTGCGGGTACGGCGCGCGATCAGGCGGCGAGCGGTGGCCAGCGCGATCTCGGACGTACCGCCGAGGACGAGCAGGGACTGGGGGAGGCCGAAGGCGTCCTTCACGACAGCTCCTAGGGATCTGAGGGTCCGGGGGATGAGGGGTTGACGGTGCGAGAGGTCCGTACGGTGCGAGAGGTCCGGTGGCCGGTGCTACAGGCTCAGGCGGCGGGCCAGGTCGGACACGAACACGCCGTGCGGGTCCACCTCCGCGCGCAGCGCGCGGAAGGCGTTCAGGCGGGGGTACATCGCGGCGAGCAACTCGGGCCGCAGGCGGGAGTCCTTGGCGAGGTACACGCGCCCGCCCGCCGCGGCCACCTCCTCGTCCAGCGCGTCGAGGAGAGTGCAGAGGCCGGGCAGGCCGGCCGGGATGTCCAGGGCCAGGGTCCAGCCGGGCGCGGGGAAGGAAAGCCAGCCGGGGTCGGCCTCCCCGAAGCGTTTGAGGACGGCCAGGAAGGATGGGCAGCGGTGCTCGGAGATGCGCCGCACGATCCGGCGCAGCGTCTCCTCCTGGCCGTGTCCGACGACGAACTGGTACTGCACGAAGCCGCCCCGGCCGTAGATCCGGTTCCAGTGCGGGACGCCGTCCAGCGGGTGGAAGAAGGCGGAGAGCCGCTGCAGTTCGCCGGTACGCGCGCGTGGCGCCTTGCGGTACCAGAGCTCGTTGAACCAGCCCACGGTACGGCGGTTCAGCAGGCCCTCCGGCAGGAACGCGGGCGCGGCCGGCAGACGGGAGGGGCGGAAGGCGAGCGGGTCTCGCCACGCGCGTGTGCGTTCGCGCACCGCCTCCAGGGGCGCGTGGTCGCCGCGGGTGAGCACCGCGCGGCCCGTCGCCGCGCCGCGTGCCAGCAGGTCGATCCACGCCACCGAGTAGCGGTAGTGGTCGTCGGTGGCGGCCAGGCGTGCCATGAGGTCGTCGAGGTCCCGCGCGCGTTCCGTGTCGACCGACATCAGCGAGGTCTGCACCGGCTGGAGTTGGAGCGTGGCCGTCAGGATCACGCCGGTCAGGCCCATGCCGCCGGTGGTCGCGTCGAACAGGGGCGTGCCGCGCCGCACGGTGCGGATCTCGCCGTCGGCGGTGAGGAGTTCCAGTGACAGGACGTGCCGGGAGAAGGCGCCCGAGACGTGGTGGTTCTTGCCGTGGATGTCGGCCCCGATGGCGCCGCCGACCGTCACATAGCGGGTTCCGGGCGTCACCGGCACGAACCAGCCGAGCGGGAGCAGCACTTCCATGAGCCGGTGCAGGGAGACGCCCGCGTCGCAGGCCACGACGCCGCCGTCGGCGTCGATCGCGTGGATGCGGTCCAGGCCGGTCATGTCGAACACCGCGCCCCCGGCGTTCTGTGCCGCGTCCCCGTACGCCCGCCCCAGGCCCCTCGGGATGCCTCCGCGCGCCCCGCAGCCCCGGACGGCGGCCGCCGCCTCCTCGTACGTCCTGGGGCGGATCAGGCGGGCTGTCGTGGGGGCGGTGCGGCCCCATCCCGTGACGGAGACGGTGTCGGCAGACATGTCGGCGACCGTAGCGCCCGTCTCTGAGGGATTACTTCTGAAACATCCAGCTTCTCCCCGAAATGGGTGATTAATGGGATGTCGCTCAATATTGCCGTAATTCTGGCCCTGTGGGCGTGAACAGTGAGTCCACATGGACCAGCTCGACGACATCGATCAGCGAAGCCTTCGGGGCGCGGACCGCCGAATCCTTTCCGCACTCCATGCCCGTGGCGGCGACCCACGGGTCGCCGCCGCCGCTCGTGCCCTCTCCCGGGCGGGCGAGCACGGCGCGCTGTGGCTGGCGGCAGGCGTCGCGGGGGCCGCTGTGGACGGTGCGCGACGTGGCGCATGGTTGCGCGGGACGGCGCTCACCGCGGGTGCGCACCTCGTCAGCATGGGTGTGAAACGGGTGGTGCGCCGCCCGCGTCCGGCGCATGTCGAGCCCCTGGTGCGCACCCTCGGCCGGCACTCCTTCCCCAGCTCCCACGCGGCCTCCGCGGCGGCTGCCGCCGTCGCCTACGGCGCGCTCGGCGCGTACATGATCGTGCCGCTCGCCGCCGCGATGTGCGTGTCGCGCCTGGTCGTCGGGGTGCACTACCCCTCGGACGTGGCGGCAGGCATGGCGCTCGGGGCGCTCACGGCGCGCGCCGGGGCGCGCTGGATGAGCACGGGGGACGCCCGTGCCTGAGACCGCGCACCTGACAAGCGCCGCGCGCATCAGGCAGGCGGCGCTCCACGAGCAGCGCACACCCCCGCGGCGGGCCGTACCACCACCTCGCAGAGGTGACCTCCGCGCGCTGCTGAAAGGCCTCCTCAAGACCGCGCGCCCCAAGCAGTGGATCAAGAACATCCTGGTCATCGCCGCCCCGGCCGCCGCCGGTCGGCTCTTCTCGGCCCACGCCCTCACCCAACTCGCACTCGTCTTCGCCCTCTTCACCGCCAGTGCCGCCGCCGTCTACCTGATCAACGACGCCCGCGACGCCGAGGCGGACCGCGCGCACCCCACCAAGCGCCACCGCCCGGTCGCCGCCGGACAGGTCCCCGTGCCGGTCGCCTACGCCGTAGGAGGCACCCTGGCCGCCCTCGCGCCGACCGCCGCGGCCTGGTTGACCTCACCGGCCGTCGCGGCCCTGCTCGCGGCGTACATCGGCATGCAACTGGCCTACTGCGTCAGCCTCAAGCACGTCCTGGTCGTCGACCTCGCCGTCGTCACGACCGGGTTCCTGATGCGGGCGATGATCGGCGGGCTCGCGCTGGGCATTCCGCTGTCGCGCTGGTTCCTGATCACGACCGGGTTCGGGGCGCTGTTCATGGTGTCGGCCAAGCGGTACTCCGAAGCCGTGCAGATGGCCGGGAAAGCGGGCGCCACGCGCGCGTTGCTCACCGAGTACACCACCGGCTATCTGCGCTTCGTCTGGCAGCTGGCGGCCGGGGTCGCCGTGCTCGCCTACTGCCTGTGGGCCCTGGAGGAGGGCGGCGTCCCGCACGCGAGCGTGCTGCCCTGGCGCCAGCTGTCCATGGTCGCCTTCATCCTCGCCATCCTGCGCTACGCCGTCTTCGCCGACCGCGGTACCGCGGGCGAACCCGAGGACGTCGTCCTGCGCGACCGCGCGCTCGCCCTCATCGGCGTGGTGTGGCTGGCCATGTACGGGTTGGCGGTGGCCAATTGGTAGGCACGCGTGTGTGGAGGGGCCGGCGCGAAGTGGCCGGCACGCGTGCGTGGGGCGGCGGGGGTGAGGGGGTCGGGACGCCTGTGGCTGAGCTCGGGGGTGACGGGGATGGCCTGCGTGAGGGGGAGAGCGGGGGTGGGTGAGGGAGTCGGCACGCGTGTGGGGGAGCCCTGGGGTGAGGCGGGGGGTACGCGTGTGTGGGAGCGGGAGCGGGAGCGGGAGGGCGGGGGCGAGGCGGGTGGCACGCGTGTGTGGGGTGACCGGCGTGAACTCCTCGGCTTCGCCACCGTCGGCCTGCTCGCCTACGCCGTCGACCTCGCCCTCTTCACCTGGCTGCGAGGCCCGGCCGCCCACGGCCCCCTCACCGCCAAGGCCCTCTCCTTCGTGGCCGCCTGCACGGTCGCGTACGCCGGGAACGCCCTCGGCACCTACCGCCACACCCACCCGAGGGGCCTGCGCCCCTACGCCCTCTTCCTCGTGGTGAACGCCGGCGGGGCGGCCGTACAGCTGCTGTGTCTCACCGTGAGCCACTACGGGCTCGGCTTCACCTCCCAGCGCGCGGACACGGTCTCCGGAGCCGGAATCGGGATGGTGCTGGCTACGGTCCTGCGGTTTTGGGGCACTCGCACATTGGTCTTCCGGAGGGAGGGCAGAGTCGGATCATGGACTGGCTGAAGAAGCTCCCCGTCGTCGGGTCCGCGGTGACCAGGCTGATGACCACGCACGCGTGGCGGTCGTACGAGCGTATGGACCGGGTGCATTGGACACGGCTGGCCGCCGCGATGACGTTCACCAGTTTCGTGGCGCTGTTCCCGCTGCTCACCGTGGCCGCGACGATCGCTGCCGCGACGCTGAGCACGGAGCAGCAGACCAAGCTCGAGGACAAGATCGCCGACCAGGTGCCCGGCATCTCCGACCAGCTCAACATCGAAGCGCTGGTGCAGAACGCCGGCACCATCGGCCTCATCGCCGGTGCTGCCCTGCTGTTCACCGGCATCGGCTGGGTCACCGCCACGCGCGAGTGCCTGCGCGCGGTGTGGGAGCTCCCCGACGACGAGGAGAACCCCATCCTGCGCAGGGCCAAGGACGCGGGCGTCCTCCTCGGCCTCGGCGGCGCCGTACTCGTGACGATCGCGGCCTCCACGGTCGCCTCCGCCCTGGTCGGCTGGATCACCCGGCAGCTGGGCATCGACGAGGGCGGCTGGGGCGGGATCCTGCTGCAGATCGCCGCGATCCTGGTCGCCGTACTCGCCAACTTCCTGCTTCTGCTGTACGTGCTGACCCTGCTGCCCGGCGTCGAACCGCCGCGCCGCCGGCTCATGGTGGCCGCACTGATCGGCGCGATCGGGTTCGAGCTGCTGAAGCTCCTGCTGAGCGGCTATATGCAGGGCGTGGCCACGAAGAGCATGTACGGCGCGTTCGGCGTGCCCGTCGCCCTGCTGCTGTGGATCAACTTCACCTCGAAGCTGGTGGTGTTCTGCGCCGCCTGGACGGCGACGCAGAGCAAGGAGGTCGAGCTCGCCGACGAGTCCGAAGACCCCGGCGAGCCCGAGACGAGTGAGTCCGGGAAGGACGAACCCGGGAAGGGGCTGCCCGGAAAGGGGCAGTCCGGGCAGCCCGAGGTCAGGAACGGCCCCGACGCCGCACCAGGTCGGGCAGCGGCCACCGGCGGTTGATCAGGAACGCGCCCGCCGCGAGCAGCACCAGCGCCCCGCCGGTGATCCCGAGCGCGACCCCGACGCCGCTCGAGCCGTCCGCGGCCGAGGCACCCACCGCCGACTTCGAGGACTTCTCGGCGTCCCCGGTGCCGCCGGCCTCCCCGGAGTCGTTCGCACCCGGCTGGGCGGTGGCCTGCGCCGCGCTCTTCGGCGGCACCAGCTCACCCACCGGCTGCACCTTGCCGGCCGCCTGGAAGCCCCAGTCGAAGAGCCTCGCGGTCTCCTTGTAGACCTCGTTGTGCTCGCTCTTCTCCGGGTTCATCACGGTGACGAGCAGCACCTTGCCGTCGCGCTCGGCGACGCCGGTGAAGGTGGAGCCGGCGTTCGTGGTGTTGCCGTTCTTGACACCCGCGATGCCCTGGTAGACGGAGATGTCGGAGTCGCCGCTGAGCAGCCGGTTGGTGTTCTGGATCTCGAAGGTCTCCCGGACGGACTTGCCCTTCTTGTTCTTCTTCGTCTCGCCCGGGAACTTGGCGCTGACGGTCGAGCAGTACTCCCGGAAGTCCTTCTTCTGCAGCCCCGAGCGGGCGATCAGCGTCAGGTCGTACGCCGACGAGACCTGGCCCGGAGCGTCGTAGCCGTCGGGGGACACCGCATGCGTGTCGAGGGCCTGCAGTTCCTCGGCGTGCTCGTTCATCTCCTTGACGGTGTTGTCGATTCCGCCGTTCATCTTCGACAGCACGTGCACGGCGTCGTTGCCGGAGCGCAGGAAGACCCCGAGCCACAGGTCGTGGACGCTGTACGTCTCGCCCTCCTTTATCCCGACCATGCTGGAGCCGGACCCGATGTCCGCCAGGTCGGACGGGACGACCTTGTGCTCCGTGGACTTCGGGAACTTCGGCAGCACCGTGTCGGCGAACAGCATCTTCATGGTGCTCGCGGGCGCGAGCCGCCAGTGCGCGTTGTGCGCGGCGAGCACGTCGCCGGACTCGGCGTCGGCGATGACCCAGGAGCGAGCGGTCAGGTCCTTGGGCAGGACGGGGACGCCGCCCGCGAGGTTCGCCTGGGTGCCGGGCCGCCCCAGCCGCTCGCCGCCCACGGTCGACATGTTCGCCGGGGGAGTGGCCGACGGACTCGTACTCGGTGACGGCTTGGGGGCCGCGTAGGAGACGGGCGCGGTCAGCGCGAGGGACGACACGACGGCTGAAGTGACCAGCAGGGCTCGCCCGGTGGTCTTCTTGGGTGCGGACACGAGCGAGAACGTACATGCCGTTCCCATGGAAGTCCCGCTTCTGCCCCCACCCCGCTCGGAGGGCCGGACACGCGACGGCGATACTGAACGCATGAAGCTCAGCCGCCCCGTCTCCTGGTTCCTGCTCGCCTTCGGGGTGTGGAGCTGGGTCATCTGGGTCACTTTCGTCAAAAACCTGATCAAGGACAGCAGCGGGCTCGCGTTCGACGACGGTCACCCGACGGCGTACTTCTGGGTGCATCTGCTGCTCGCCGTCGTCTCCTTCGTATTGGGGACGGTCGTCGGGGTCATCGGGTTGCGTGGAGTGCGCGCACTGCGCCGGACGTCATAGGAACTCGGCCATCGCGCCGGGCGTTCACTCAGCACGCAACGGAAAGGGAACGTCGGCGTGGTCATCGTCTTCGCGCTTGTCGCACTGCTGGTGCTGTCCGTCCTGGTGGCGGGCAACTGGTGGCTGTGGCGCCGTCTGTTCCGCGACACGACCCGCGGCCCCGGGTTCGTGCGCCGCGCGGGCGTGGTGGTCATCGCCGGTGGCTGGGCGCTGACGATCGGGGCCCTGGTCGCCGAGCGCTCGGGCGCGCCCTTCTGGCTCCAGCAGGTCCTGGCCTGGCCGGGCTTCCTGTGGCTGGCGCTGTCGATGTACCTGATGTTGGGTGTGCTGGCCGGTGAGGTAGTACGGCCACTGCTGCGACGGTGGCTCGAGCGGCGGGCGCGCGCGGGTGAGTCCGAGCCCAAGCCGGTGCCGGCGGGTGTGGCGCCGGTCACGTCACCCGACACGGGGGCAGCCGACCGCCAGACCCTCACCCACGCGTCCGGCCCGACGCCGATGCGTACGGCCGCCCCGGACTCGGCGCCTACGGCCGTTCCGACCGGGGAGCCTGCGACGGGCTCGACCACGGCGCCCACGACAGTCCCGGCCACGGCGCCCACGACAGTCCCGGCCACGGCGCCCGCGGCGGGTCCCGCCACGGCACCTACGACAGGTTCGACCGCGGCGCCTTCGACGAGCGCTACCGCAGCGACCAAGACCGGCGCGGCCCCGGCGCTCACGACCGACCCGTCTCCGACCCTCACCACCAGCCCGTCCTCGGCGCCCGTGACGGACCCGATCCCGACATCCGCGAACGGATCGGCCCCGGCGCCTGCCAACGGGGCGGCTCCGGCGTCCGCGAACGGATCGGCCCCGGCGTCTGCGAACGGGGCGGCCCCGACATCCGCGAACGGATCGGCGCCGACAACCGCGACCGACCCCACCCCGGCCTCCACCCCCGACCCCACAGCCCCTTCCCGCCCCCTGGCCACCCCCACCCGCCGCCTCTTCGTCTCCAGAGTCCTCGCCGGTGCCGCCGCCGCAGCTGCCGTAGGGACCGTCGGTTATGGCACGTACGGAGTGGTGCGCGGCCCCAAGGTGAAGCGGGTCACCGTCCCGCTGGCCAAGCTTCCGCGCGCGGCGCACGGTTACCGGATCGCCGTCGTCAGCGACATCCATCTGGGCCCGGTTCTGGGCCGCGGTTTCGCGCAGAAGGTCGTCGACACGATCAACGGCACGCAGCCCGACATGATCGCGGTGGTCGGCGACCTGGTGGACGGCAGCGTGAAGGACCTCGGCCCTGCCGCGGCCCCGCTCGCCGGGCTCCGGGCGAGACATGGCGCGTTTTTCGTCACCGGCAACCACGAGTACTTCTCGGGCGCCGAGCAGTGGGTCGAGGAGGTACGCCGCCTGGGCCTGCGCCCCCTGGAGAACGCCCGCACGGAACTGCCCCACTTCGACCTGGCCGGCGTCAACGACGTTGCGGGCGAGAGCGAGGGCCAGGGCCCCGACTTCGCCAAGGCCCTCGGCGACCGGGACACGGCACGCGCGTGCGTGCTCCTCGCCCACCAGCCGATCCAGATCCACGACGCCGTCGACCACGGCGTCGACCTCCAGCTCTCCGGCCACACCCACGGCGGCCAGCTCTGGCCGGGCAATCTCGTCGCGGAGCTGGCGAACCCGACCCTGGCCGGTCTGGACCGGTACGGCGACACCCAGCTGTACGTCAGCCGGGGTGCGGGCGCCTGGGGCCCTCCGACGCGCGTGGGCGCCCCCTCGGACATCACGGTGATCGAGCTGGCGTCCCGTCAGGCCTGACGAGGGCTGCCCGGTCGGCGCCAGGCCCGCCCAACTCGCCTCTCCCGGCCTGTGAATGAACTACGGACCACCTGTGAAACACGGCCGAAACGCCCGTAGGTAAGTTCTTTCCCATGTCACCAGAATCCTCTTCCCCCTGCTGAAAAACGTGTGATTAGGTGTGCGCGCTGCCAAGGGGAGGCGGCGCAATTACTGCTCATGCGGGGCCCGTTCAGGGCCGGGGAGAGGGCACACCCATGCGTTCGGTTCGCATGCGGATTCTCGCGACGCTGCTCGTGCTGGCGGCCGTGGGAGTGGGCGGCTGGCAGCTGTTGCCGTCGCAGCGGGACGAGAACAGGACCATCGCGGTCGGCACGACGGACGCCGTCACGTCGCTCGACCCGGCCGGCGCCTATGACGCCGGCTCGTGGGCGCTGTTCAACAACGTCTTCCAGTCACTGCTGACGTTCGAGCCGGGCGGGGTCACACCCGTGCCGGACGCGGCCCAGAGCTGCGAGTTCGTCGGCAGTGACCTGAGTACGTACCGCTGCGAGCTGCGCGAGGGACTCACCTTCCCGAGCGGGCGCGCCATGACCGCGCAGGACGTCAAGTACTCCTTCGACCGGGTCAAGCGGATCAAGTCGGACGTCGGCCCGTCCTCCCTGCTGGACACCCTCGGCTCGGTGAGTGCCGGCGGCCGTACGGTCACCTTCCAACTGTCGTCGCCCGACGCGACGTTCCCGCTCAAGGTGGCCACCGGGGCGGGCGCGATCGTCGACCGTGAGAAGTACCCGGCCGACGCGCTGCGCACCGACAACGCTGTCGACGGCACCGGCCCGTACACCCTGACCGCGTATACGAAGGACAACAAGGCAGTCCTCGCGCCCAACTCCCTCTACAAAGGCGCCCTCAAGGGAACCGGCCGCCCCGTCGAGCTGCGTTACTACTCCGACGCGGACACCCTCGACAGCGCGTGGAAGGCGAAGCGGATCGACGTCGCCACCCGCACGCTGCCGCCCGAGGTCCTCGCCGCTCTGAACTCCGCCGACCCGGACCAGCGCGTCTCCGAGGCCGACAGCTCCGAGATCCGCAATCTGTACTTCAACACCCGGGCGGGCTCGCCGCTGCACGACGTCCGGGTGCGGCAGGCCCTGGCCTGGCTGATCGACCGCGAGCGGCTGGCGGCCACGGTCTACAAGGGGACCGTGGACCCGCTGTTCTCGCTGATCCCCACGGGCATCACCGGCCACACCACGTCGTTCTTCGACAGCTACCCCAGCCTGAGCCCCATCAAGGCGCGCGCCCTGCTCGACGAGGCCGGCGTCAGCCTGCCCGTCCGCTTCACCTACGGCTACGCCACCGGCCGGGGCGCCGCGACCGCCGAGGAGGCCGCGGAGCTCAAGCGGCAGTTGGAGGCGAGCGGACTGTTCAAGGTGACGGTCAAGGGCTATGAGTGGACCGACTTCCAGAAGCGCTGGGCGGGCGGCAAGCTCGACGCGTACGCCGTCGGCTGGGTCGCCGACTTCCCCGACCCGGACACCTACGGCGGCCCGCTCGTCGGCACCAAGAGCAGCATGAACACCGGTTACAGCGACAAGGCCGTCGACCGGCTGATCACGGCCAGTCAGCAGTACGCCGACCGCAGCGAGGCCACGAAGGACTTCCGCTCGCTGCAGGAGGCCGTCGCCCGCGACGTCCCCGTGATCCCGCTGTGGCAGGCCAAGGAGTACGTGGTCACCAGCGAGGACGTCGGCGGCGGCCAGTATCTGTCGGACGGCACCGGTCTCTTCCGCCTCTGGAGCCTCAACTGGATCTGACGTCTCACCTGATCTTGACGTCCCATCCGACCCCTGACGTCCCATCCGAGCCCTGACGCCGCACCCGGATCTGACGCGATCTCGCGCCCTTGACATCCGCCCGGTGATGCCAGGGACCACTCGGCGCTGCACCATGTGTCGAAGGTGTGCGCGGGGTGAGGAGCAAACGTGCTGAGACGCAACGCCTTCCGGCTGCCCCGGCATCCGGCGTCGGTAGGTCTCGCCCGGCGCCGGGTCCGGGACCACCTGGCCGACTGGGGGCACGGGCAGAGGGATGCGGCGCTGGAGGACGCGGTGCTGCTCGTCTCCGAACTGGCCACCAACGTCGTACGCCACGGCCCTCTGCTGGAGCGCGAGTTCGAGGTCGCCGTGACCGCACTCGCCGACGGTTCCTGTCTGATCGAGGTGTCGGACGAGGGCCAATACGCGCCGCGCCTGCGGTCGGTGGGGGAGTCGGAGGAGGCCGGCCGCGGCCTGCACCTGGTGGAGAACCTGGCCGCGGCGTGGGGCGTGTGGAGCCGGGGGCGGCACGGCAAGACGGTGTGGGCACTCGTCCTCGCCGACGCCAGCTCATAACTCACCGCGAAGGCAGCGTGACCGTCACCGCCAGCCCCTCACCCGGCGCGGTCCGCACCGCGACCTCCCCGCAGTGCGCCTCCACCACCCCCTGCACGATCGCCATCCCCAGCCCGCTGCCCGCGGCCCCGCCGGCCCGGAAGAACCGGTCGAAGACACGTGCCGCGTCCTCTTGGCACAGCCCCGGCCCCTTGTCCACGACACACAGCCGTACGACCCCGTCCTCCCGCTCCACCCCCAGCCGCACCGGCACATCGGCCGGCGTGTGCGTGCGGACGTTGCTCAGCAGGTTGCCCAGCACCTGCCGCAGCCCCGACTCGTCGGCGTGCACGAGCAGCGTGCCGTCGGCGTCGACGGCGATGGGCCGCTCCGGCTGCTGCACCCGCAGGTCCTCGGCGGCCTCGCGCACGAGGCGGCTCAAGTCGACGTTGCGCAGGCGCAGTTCGGGCCGCTGGTCGAGGCGGGCAAGGGTGAGCAGCTCGTCGACGAGGCGCCCCATGCGGTCGACCTCGCCGTTCATCCGGTCCCAGGCCCGTCTGCGCTCGGCCGGGTCGGTGAGCATCCCTTTGTCGTACAGCTGGAGGTAGCCGCGTATCGCGGACAGCGGGGTGCGCAGTTCGTGCGAGGCGTCGCCTACGAACCGGCGCAGCTGGGCCGTGCTGCGCTCGCGCGTGCGGTAGGCCGACTCGACCTGGTGGAGCATGGAGTTGAGGGCGACCCGGAGCTGTTCGACCTCCAGGGTCGGGTCGCGGCTGGAGGGGACGCGCCGGGTCAGATCGCCCTCGGCGATCGCCGACGACGTCTCCACCATGTCCTCCAGCGGGCGCATCCGGCGGCGCACGCTGAACATCGTCAGACAGCCGAGCAGGGCGAGCAGCAGGGCACCCACGGCGAGGTCCATCCGCAGTGCCTTGCCCATGCCCTCGTGCAGGCCCTCGGTCGGCATGGCGATCAGCACGACGGTGCCGTCCGACAGCCGTGCGCCGACCATCCGGTGGCGGTCACCCTCGACTCGTACGTCCCGTGGCTCCTCGTCTGCGGCGAAGGCGACCGGGTCCTTCGCGGCGGCGGCGAGGGCGTGCTGCCGGGGCGTCGGCTGCAAGGGGCCCAGGGCCACCGGCTTCCCGCCGGAGCCGACCGCGACGTACACCATGCTCGGGCTCGGCAGCGGATCGGTGTCCGTGGCTCCGCCGCCGTTGAACCTGTCCAGCGCGATGCCCAGTTCGCTCAGCGACTCGATCTGCCGCAGGGTGAACCCGGCGTTCTGCAGGGCGGTCCGCGCCCCCTGGAGTTCGGTGTCCACCTTGTCGAGCAGGTAGAACCGCGCGGTCATCAGGCTGACCGCGGTCGCCACGACGATGCCGACGGCCAGCAGCGCGACGTTCGCCAGCGTCAGCTTGCCGCGCAGCGAGTGGATGCCGCGCCGGCGGCAGACGTCGAGGATCCCGGCGAGCCTCATGCCAGCCTGTATCCGACGCCGCGCCGGGTGGTGATCACCGGCGGTCCCAGGGTGTCCAGCTTGCGCCGCAGATAGCTGATGTAGGTCTCCACGACGGTCGACTCGGGCGGCGTGTGCTCGTACTGCCAGACGTGGCGCAGGAGTTGCTCCTTGGGCACGATCCGGCCGCCGTTGCGCACCAGGAAGCGCAGCAGGGCGTACTCGGTCGGGGTGAGTTCGACGGTGCGGCCCGCGCGGTGCACGGAGTACGTCGTCTCGTCCAGCTCCAGGTCGCCGTACCGCAGGGGCGGGCGCTGCGGCAGGACGTCGGCCGGGCGGGTGCGGCGCAGCACCGCCGTGACGCGGGCGATGACCTCGTCGATGTTGAACGGCTTGGTGATGTAGTCGTCGCCGAAGCCGAGGGCGCCGACGATCTCGGCGGGGGAGTCGCGCGCGGTGAGGAAGACGAGCGCCAGGTCGGGGCGCCGCTCGCGCAGTTCACGCCCCAGTGCCCGGCCGTCCCCGTCCGGGAGCATGACGTCGAGCAGCGCCGCGTCGGGGCAGGTGCGCTCGACCAGCGTGAGCGCCTCGCGGACCGTGCCCGCGGTCATGACCTCGAAGCGGTGGTAGCGCAGGGCGATCGCGAGGACGTCCGCGATGCTCTCCTCGTCCTCCACGATCAGCACGGTGCCGGAAGCCGTCGTCATGCCCCCAGTATCGGTGGCGCCACTGACAGTCGGGTGGGCCGGCCGCTTTGGAGTTCCTTGAGAGTCATGGCCATTGCCTGCCACGCGCGCGCGGCGCCGCCAATCCTGTTGCCCAGGACCTGGGGGACCGACCGAACCGAATAAGGAGCGTTGAGCGTGGCGGCATTGGCACGGTGGTGCTATGGGCACCGGCTGGTGGTCCTGTTGCTGTGGTTGGGGGCACTGTTCGGCCTGGGAGCGGCGAGTTCGGCCGCGGGCACGAACTACGCGAACGTCTTCTCCCTCCCGAACACGGACTCCACCACCGCGTACGACCTGATGGAGAAGGCCTTCCCGGAGCGCGCGGGCGACACCGACACAGTGGTGTGGAAGGTCGACGGGGACGGCGGGGCGAGCGTCCGGGACGAGTCCGTACGGTCCCGGATCGCGCCCGCGCTGGAGGAGATCGGGCGGATGAAGGGGGTCGGTGAGGTCACCGACCCGTACGCGGCGCAGGGGGCCGCGCAGATCAGCCGGGACGGGCGGATCGCGTACGCCCAGATCACCTTCACCGAGCAGGCGAACGCCATCCCGAAGGAGCTGATCGAGGACGTCGTCGACACGGCGCAGGCCGCCGAACGCGACGGACTCCAGGTTGAGCTGGGCGGCCAGGCGATCGCCCGCACTCAGGAACCGCCGCAGGGCACGGCGGAGGCGGTCGGCATCCTCGCCGCCTCGGTCGTGCTGTTCCTCGCGTTCGGCTCGCTCTTCGCGATGCTGCTGCCGATCGTCGTGGCGCTCGCGGGCGTCGGCACCGGCCTGATCGGGACGATGCTGCTCAGCCATGTCACGGATGTGCCCGAAGTGGCCCCGCTGCTCGGCTCGTTGATCGGCCTCGGCGTCGGTATCGACTACGCCCTGTTCATCGTGACCCGGCACCGGCGCGGCATCCTGCGGGGGATGAAGCCGGAGGAGTCGGCGGTGACGGCCCTCAACACCTCCGGTCGCGCGGTGCTGTTCGCGGGCGGCACGGTGTGCATCGCGCTCGCCGGCATGCTGGTGATGAACATGCGGTTCCTGGACGGCGTGGTCGTCGCGACCTCCCTGACGGTCGTCCTGAGCGTGCTGGCCGCGGTCACCCTGCTGCCCGCCCTTCTCGGCCTGCTCGGCATGCGCGTCCTCAGCCGGCGTCAGCGGCGCCGGCTCGTCGCGGCGGGACCGGAGCCGGAGGAGGCGAGCGGCCTCGCGGCGCGCTGGTCGGCGTACGTCCAAAGGCGCCCGCGTCGGCTAGCGGCGCTGGCCGTCGTGGTCATGGCGGTCCTGGCGATCCCCGTGCTGTCGCTCCGTCTCGGCGCCACCGACCAGGGCAACCACCAGGAATCGACCACCACCCGGCAGGCCTACGACCTGCTCGCCGAGGGCTTCGGGCCCGGCTTCAACGGCCCCCTCCAGGTGGTCGTCGAGGGCGACGCCCCCGCCGGACTGGTCGACGGCATCCGGGCGACCGAGGGCGTCGCCCAGGTGGCCGCCGTGCCGCCCGCGAACGGCGTCACGGTCATCCAGGTCGTACCGACCACATCACCCCAGTCCGAGCAGACGGACCGGCTGATCGACCGCCTGCGCGACGACGTGATCCCGCAGTCCGGGGCCGAGGCCCATGTCGGCGGAGTGACGGCGGTCTTCAAGGACTTCGCCTCGGTGACCGGTGATCGCCTGCCGTACTTCGTCGCGACGATCATCGCGCTCGGCTTCCTGCTGCTGATGGTGGCCTTCCGCTCGCTGGTTGTCCCGCTGACGGCGGCCCTGATGAACCTCATCGCCGCGGCGGCGTCCTTCGGCGTCCTGGTGGCGATCTTCCAGTGGGGATGGGGCACCGAGCTGATCGGCGTCGGCAAGGAGGGCCCGATCACGTCGTTCCTGCCGGTCATCATGCTGTCCCTGCTGTTCGGCCTCTCCATGGACTACCAGGTGTTCCTGGTGAGCCGTATGCACGAGGAGTGGGTGCACACGAAGGACAACGCGCGCGCGGTCCGCGTCGGCCTCGCCGAGACCAGCCGGGTCATCAACTCGGCCGCCCTGATCATGATCTGCGTGTTCAGCGCGTTCGTGCTGAGCGGCGACATGGAGGGCGCGATGGCGGGCATCGGCCTCGCCGCCGCCGTCGCGCTGGACGCGTTCATCCTGCGTACGGCCCTGGTGCCGGCCGCGATGCACCTGCTCGGCACCTCCAACTGGTGGCTGCCGGACTGGCTGGAGAAGCGGCTGCCGCACCTGGCGGTCGAGCCGAAGGAGGAGGCGGCGGCGCCTGCGGCCGAGGAGGAGCCGGCCGCGGCGGGCCGGGCCTCGGTCGTGCACGGCTACGTCCGCACAGCCGACGGTGAGCCCGTCGACGGGGCGGCGGTGACGCTGCTGACGAAGGGCGGGCGCCAGGTGGACCGGGTGACGTCGCTGGCGGACGGCTCGTACATCGTGTCCGTGCCGACGCCGGGGGCGTATCTGCTGGCGACGACCGCCCCGTCGTACGGGTCGCGGGCGGGGCAGGTCGTCGTGGCGGACGGGCCGCTCGTGCACGACGTCGAGCTGGCCGAGGGCGAGGTGGACGCCGCGCCGCGCGGGGGTGGCGTCAACTGACCGGCGCGGAAGGAACTTCAGGGGCGCTCGTCCTCGGCGGGCGCCTCTTCGCCCTGCGTCTTGCTCTGCGTTCTGCCCTGCGTCTTGCCCTTCGTCCTGTCCTTCGCCGGGTCCGGCAGCGCGTTCGTCATGCCGGGCAGGAAGTCCGTGAACAGCTCGTGCACGTCGCGCACGAGCGGCCGCAGCACCCGGAACCGTGCCAGCGCCACACCCCGGGCGGTCAGCCGGGCGGACCGCTCGGCCAGCCGATAACTGCGCTCGCGCCCCTCGGTCCGGTCGAAGATCCAGTACAGGACGAGCCCCATCTGGCCGAGCCACATCATCTCGGGCAGTACGTCCCGGAGCTCCTCGGGCACCTTGGTCTTCGCCGAGCCCGCAAGCACCTGCCGGTGGAGGTCGATGGCCTCCTCGCGCGCGTGCTCCGACTCGGCGGAGAACGGGCTGAGCGGGCTGTCGGGATCGGCGGCGTTCTTGAAGAACTGCACCGCGAACTCGTGGTACGGCGTGGCGATGTCCAGCCACACCTTCAGCACGCCCGCGAGCCGCGCCTCCAGGTCGGTCTCGCGGGCCAGGACGTCCCGGACCGCCGCTCGGTGCTCGGCGGCGATCCGGTCGTAGAAGCCCTGGATCAGGTGTTCCTTGCCCGCGAAGTAGTAGTACGCGTTGCCGACGGAGACCCCGGCCTCCTGGGCGATCGCCCGCATCGTCGTCTTGTCGTAGCCGCGCTCCTGGAACAGCCGCATGGCCGTCTCCAGGATGAGCGCACGGGTCTGCTCGGACTTGCTGGGCGCATCGCCCTGTTCAGGGCTGTCGTTCTTCGAGGGCACGGAAAGAGAGCCTAACGAGTGGCGTTTCGGCCGCCGGTCAGGAGGCCTGTGCCGCCTGGTAGAGGTTCTGGGCGTCGGCGCCGAAGTGCGGGCCGTACATCCGGTTCGGCAGGAAGTTGTACTTGAAGCTGTTCACCGAGGACAGCAGGCCGGTGCCCGTGGCCTCGTTGAACTGCGTGAACCAGGGGCCGCCGCTGGAGCCGCCGGTCATGTTGCAGTTCATGCCGTGGTCGTCGGACAGCAGGAAGTCCCGGTTGGTGTTGCCGCTGCAGTAGATGAACTTCTCGCCGTCGTACGGGGCGGCGGCCGGGAAGCCGAACGCGTACATGCGCAGGTTGTAGCCGGTGTTGAAGGCCAGTCCCTGTCCGCCGACGACGTCGGTGAGCAGTCTGCCGTCCAGCGGGGCGACGACCGCCGCGCCGACGTCGTAGTTAATGTCCTCGCTCGCCGTCCACTGCGGGGTGGACAGGGTCTTCGACGCGGTCCAGCGGCCATGGGGGGCCTGGCCGTCGTGGTAGCCGGGTACGAAGACCCAGTTGGTGTGCCAGGCGCCCTCCAGCTTCACGCAGTGGCCCGCCGTGATCACGGTGCTCTTGTTGGCGCTGGTGACGGCGTTGCCGGAGCAGGAGGCCGTACGCCCCTGGTACGTGAAGAACACGCGGCCCGCGGTGGATACGACCGCTCCGCCGCCGGTCCACTGGCCGCCGCCGTTCGGGAAGGCCAGGAGGCCGATGTCGGAGGCGGTGCGGTCGGCCGGGGTGGTGGGCGCGATGGTCGTCGCCCTGCCCTTGCGGGGCGCCGAGCCGCCGTCTACGTGCCCGTTCACGGTCACCAGGTCGAGCGGGGCGGCCGCGCGCATCCGTTCCGATGTCCAGAACTCACGGGCCTGCTGCTGTGCGCCGGCCGAGACCGAGCGGACGTCGGCCGGGGTGTCCGGCCTCGGCGCGGCGCCCGCGGGTGTGGCGAGGGCGCCGGCGGTGAGCAGCGCGGTGACGCCGACCAGGGCGTCGAGGAGGGGGCGGGGTATGCGGGTGACGCGGGGTATGCCTCTCACGCGTACTCCTTCTGCGATGGGGGGACCGGGCGGCCCGATGGGCGCCGCCCGGCGGACGACAGACAGTCGGTGCGAGTGCGCAGTGGTGAACCGGGACGCAGAGTGCCAACCCCGGGCCGGTTTTGGAAGGGCGCATGCCAAACCGGTGACCCAAAACGTGCCGTTCAGGACGAGTTGGGCTCGCTCGGTACCCGCCTCATCGCGTGGCGCAGGTGCCGCTCTCGCAGCCCGGCGGCGCGTACGTCCAGCCCCGGCTCGTGTCGTACGACCACCCGTCCGTGCGCCGATAGGTACGCCCGCCCTGGCGTGTCGCGTCCCACTGCGCCCCTCGCCACTTGGCGGCCGCGAGCACGGCCCCCTTGGCGAGCCGTGCCCCCGACGGAGTGCTGAGGCGATGCGCGAGCGGCCGGTGCTCGCGCAGGGCCCACAGGGTGACGATCCAGGCGGCGCCGCCCCGGTAGACCTGCCCCGCGTCGCCGACCACGGTGATCTCGGCGAGGGTGGCGCTGTGGTCGAGCCCGGGGTAGCGCCGCCGGGCCTCGTCGGACCCGGCGGCCACGAAGTCCAGCGGCACCAGCTGAGGCTGCCGTACGAGCCAGTCGTGCAGGAAGGTGCACAGGGAGCACTGAGCGTCGTAGAGGACGGTCAGGCGGCGGACCGGAGCACCGGGCATGCCGGTCGCGACGCGGTCCGCCACCGCGTCCGTCCTGCCGGTCGCCTCGCCGGGCATCCGCTCACGCCCCGGCCGGCGGAGCGACCCAGTCCTGCGGTGCGACCGGCGGCGTCTGCTCCCGCTCCATGACCCCGCGCCGCCGGATCTTGTTGAGCACGTAGACGTTGCCCAGGTGCATCACGCCGAGCACCAGGAGCACCACGCCGAGCTTGGTCGACAGGGCCTCGAAGACCCCGCGGATGTTCACGACGGTGTCGTCGTCGCTCAGGTACAGGGCGACGAAGCCGAGGTTGACGAGGTAGAAGCCGACCACCAGCAGGTGGTTCACGGCGTCGGCGAGCTTCTCGTTCCCGCGCAGCACGTCGGCGAGGAAGATCCGTCCGTTGCGGCTGAGCGTGCGGGCCACCCAGATGGTCAGGGCGATGCTGACGACCAGGTAGATGACGTAGGCGATGACCGTGCGGTCCATGACGCCTCCCCCTCCTTGAACACGTTCAAAATGCTGACAGTGAAGACTCTAGAGCTGTCTTTGAACGTGTTCAACTCGTTTGCGTGAGGCCTGCGTCACGCGTCTGCGTTACGTGTCTGCGTCACGCGCCTGTGTCACGCCGACGGCGGGCGTCCGGCAGGGAGTCCGTCAGCCCGCCGTGGCTTCGGTCAGGGCCTGCGCCCGAGCATCGGCCGCTTGGTGTAGTCCGTGAACCCGACGACGTTCCCCCAGGGGTCGGCGATCTCGACGGTCCAGCCGGTGGCCACGGAGGCGGGCTCGTCGAGCAGCACCATGCCCACCGCGGTCAACGCCCGCGCCGCCGCGCGCGCGTCCGGCACCTCCAGCCACACGCGCGTGGTGGGCCAGGTCGGCTGCCGGTATCCCAGCCCCTCCTCCGTGCGGAGCAGGATCCCGGGCGTCTCGCCGCCGACCTTCAGCCCTGCGATCCCGGCCTCGTCGAGCCGGAACCCGACGGCGAACCCGGCGCGCTCGTAGAACGCGAGGGCCTCGCCGAGGTCGCCGACCGGAAGCAGCACGTTGTCGAACCCGAGCAGTTCGTACGACTCGTCATCTGACATACCGTCAGGGTAAGGCGATGATCGGCCGGAACCGGTGATTGTCAGTGCCGGCTCGTACTGTCGGCGTCATGGGAATCGTGACGTTCGTCGACGAGACGACAAGCGGGGGCCGCAGCGACGGCTGGGGGATCGAGATCGCCGAGGAGCGTCTCACCGTGCGCGAGTTGATCCGGCGCCGGGTGTTCCAGGAGGTCGCCGAGTACAACGCGCGCACGCCGGAGGTCTTCCAGGGCCTGGTGCAGCCGCAGGACACGGAGCGCGTGCTGAACGGCTATGCGGTGCGCACCCGCCGCCGGATAGACCCCGAAGCCCAGACCGAGCAGGCGCTCAAGGCCTTCGCCGGCAATGGATTCCTTGTGCTGGTCGGCGACCGTCAGGTCACCGAGCTCGACGACGAGATCGAGCTCGGGCTCGGCACCGAGATCACGTTCCTGAAGCTCGTGGCGCTGGTGGGTGGCTGATGGTCGCTTCGACGCCGGAACACGCGGCACTGGTCGGCGAGGCCCTCGACCTGATCGAGGCCGAGGACGCCGAGCGGCTCGTCCCCGAACTGCTCGGGCTGTTCGAGATGACCGACGGCAAGTGGCGCCGCGACGGCCACAACGTCGCCGAGGCGGTCTATGCCGCGGACACCGCCTTCCAGGCGCGGCTCCTGCACGGGCTGGCCGCCCGGTACCACGAGCTGGAGCCCGGCGCGGCCGGGCGCCGCCACATCGTGGACCTGCTCAACAGCTTCCGGATGCTGCGGGCCGCCGCCGAGGGACAGCCGCCCGTCACACGCGCCGCGCTGATCGGCCTGATCGCCGACCAGGACGTGCATCACGACCCGAGCGGGCTGGTCCGGCTCGCCGATCAGGAACTCGCCGACGGGCGGGAGCTGTCCGGCGAGTTCGTCGCCGTGATCCGCCGCTCGTATCTGACGGTGTGGAACGGCAAGAAGCGCCTGGGGGACCTGGTCGCACGGCTCGACGGCCCGCCGGTGAACCCGGGCGAGACATGGTCCGACCGGGCCCTCGCGGAGGTGGCCGAGCTCGGCGACGACTGGCGGCGACTGCTCGCCCACGCGGCCACGGCGACCAGCGCCCGCCCGTCCGCGAAGTGGGACCGGACCGGCCGGGCCCTGATCGCGGCACTCGACGCCGACGAGGTGCGGGAGCGGCTGCTGTCCTGGCTGCGGCTCGCGGGCAGGCCGCGCACCGGCCTCCTGCTCGAACCGCGCTACGGCCCGAACCCCAACGCCACCTACGACCCGTACAACGCCGACGCCCTGCGTGGCCTCGCCTGGCTTCTCTCCCTCCTGCCCGCACACCCGGAGACCGCCCGCACCCTGGGCGCTCTCGTCGAGACCGCCCTGCGCAAGGTCGCAGGTCTCGGACCGGTGAACCCCAAGGTCGCCAACGCCGCCGTAATCGCGCTGGGCCGCATCGACGCCGAGCCGGCCCTCGCCGAACTCGCCCGCCTGGCCGCCCGCGTCACCTTCAAGGGCACGCTCAAGGTCCTCAACACAGCTCTGGACGCCCGCGCGGAGGCGATGGGCCTGAGCCGGGAGGAGATCGAGGAACTGGCCGTACCGGGGTACGGCCTGACAGAGGTCGGCCGCGCGGAGCACCGGCTCGGCGAGGCCACGGCGCTGCTGGAGGTCCGCGGCGCCAAGGCGGTGTTGAGCTGGCGCAACGCGGGCGGCAAGGCCGTCAGGAGCGTCCCCGCCGCCGTACGCCGCGACCATCCCGAGGAGCTCAAGGAGCTGAAGGCCGCGGTCAAGGACATCGACAAGATGCTGTCGGCCCAGAGCGAGCGCCTGGACCGCCAGTTCCTGTCGCGCCGCACCTGGCCGTACGCCGCCTGGCGCGAGCGCTACCTCGACCACTCCCTGGTCGGCACGCTCGCGCGCCGCCTGCTCTGGACGGTCGACGGCACGACCGTCGGGTACGCCGACGGCGAGCTGCGGACCCTGGCCGACGCACCGGTGGCCGAGGGCGGCCGCGTCGAGCTGTGGCACCCGGTCGGCCACGAGCCCGCCGAGATCGTCGCCTGGCGGGACTGGCTGGAGCGGCACGGCATCACGCAGCCCTTCAAGCAGGCCCACCGCGAGGTGTACCTGCTCACGGACGCCGAGGGCGTGACGGGGACGTACTCCAACCGCTTCGCCGCGCACTTCCTTCGCCAGCACCAGTTCCACTCGCTGGCGGCGATCCGTGGCTGGAACAACAAGCTGCGCCTGGCCGTCGACGACGAGGCACCGCCTGCCACTCGCGAGCTGCCCCAATGGGGGCTGCGCGCCGAGTACTGGATCGAGGGCGACGGCGGCGAGCACTACGAGGACATCACCGACTCCGGCAGCTTCCTGCGCCTGCGCACGGACCAGGTCCGCTTCTACCCGATCGACGCCCCGCAGAACTGGGCGCACTGCGACGGCGGCGAGTACCGCATGTGGCTGCGCGACGGCGCGGACCCGGTCGACCCGCTGCCCCTGACCGACGTCCCGCCCCTGGTCCTCTCCGAAGTCCTGCGCGACGTCGACCTGTTCGTCGGCGTGGCGAGCGTCGGCAACGACCCGACCTGGCAGGACGGCGGCCCCGGCGGCCGCTTCCGCGAGTACTGGACGTCTTACGGCTTCGGCGAACTGGGCGCGAGCGCCGAGACCCGCCGGGCCCTGCTGGAACGCCTGGTCCCGAGACTGGCCATCGCCGACCGCTGCACGATCGAGGGCCGCTTCCTGCACGTGAAGGGCGACCGCCACACCTACAAGATCCACCTCGGCTCGGGCAACATCCTCAGAACCCCGAACGACCAGTACCTCTGCATCGTCCCGAAGTCCAACCCTTCGGCGCCGCAGGGGGGGTACCTGCCGTACGAGGGCGATCGCATGCTCGGCGTCATCCTCAGCAAGGCGGTCATGCTGGCGGACGACGGGAGCATCACGGATCCGACGATCCTGAGCCAGCTGTAGGCCATTCCTTTCAGTGGCAGCGCGACCCAGCCGAAAACAGCAGAGGGCCCCGTTCCCGAAGTGACGGAAACGGGGCCCTGATGTGGACCTGGGAGGGTCAGAAGCGCCGTGTGATCAGCGCCTTCTTGACCTCCGCGATCGCCTTCGTGACCTCAATGCCGCGCGGGCACGCGTCCGTGCAGTTGAACGTCGTGCGGCAGCGCCACACGCCGTCCTTGTCGTTGAGGATCTCCAGGCGCTGCTCGCCGGCCTCGTCGCGCGAGTCGAAGATGAAGCGGTGCGCGTTGACGATGGCGGCGGGGCCGAAGTACTGGCCGTCGTTCCAGAACACCGGGCACGAGGACGTGCAGGCGGCGCAGAGGATGCACTTCGTCGTGTCGTCGAAGCGCTCACGGTCCTCGGCCGTCTGGAAGCGCTCGCGCGTCGGCTCGTTCGTGTCCTTCGTGATGAGGAAGGGCATGACGTCGCGGTACGCCTGGAAGAACGGCTCCATGTCGACCACGAGGTCCTTCAGCACCGTCAGGCCCTTGATGGGCTCGACCGTGATCGGCTTCTCGGGGTTGATGTCCTTGATCAGCGTCTTGCAGGCGAGACGGTTCTTGCCGTTGATCCGCATCGCGTCCGAGCCGCAGATGCCGTGGGCGCACGAGCGGCGGAAGGTCAGCGTGCCGTCGATCTCCCACTTGATCTTGTGGAGGCCGTCGAGGACGCGCTCCTTCGGGTCGATCTCCAGCTCGAAGTCTTCCCACACAGCCTCTGCGGAGACTTCCGGGTTGAAGCGGCGGACCCGGAACGTGACCGTGATGTACGGGGAGTCCGCGGACTCCGCCTCGACCTTGTCCATAACGGGGGTTGCCATCAGTACTTACGCTCCATCGGCTGGTAGCGGGTCTGGACGACCGGCTTGTAGTCGAGACGAATGGACTCCGTGCCGTCGTCGCCGACCTCGCGGTACGCCATGGTGTGGCGCATGAAGTTGACGTCGTCGCGGTTCGGGTAGTCCTCGCGGTAGTGACCGCCGCGGGACTCCTTGCGGGCCAGGGCCGAAACCGCCATGACCTCGGCGAGGTCCAGGAGGTTGCCGAGCTCGATGGCCTCCAGCAGGTCCGTGTTGAACCGCTTGCCCTTGTCCTGGATCGAGACGTTCTTGTAGCGCTCGCGCAGCTCCGCGATCTTCTCGACGGCCGTCTTGATCGTCTGCTCGGTGCGGAACACCATGACGTTGGCGTCCATGGTCTCCTGCAGCTCCTTGCGGAGCGCGGCCACCCGCTCGGTGCCGGTCGAGGTGCGCAGGCGCTCCACCTGGCTGACCACCAGCTCCGCCGGGTTCTCCGGCAGCTCGACGTAGTCGGCCTTCTGGCTGTACTCCGCCGCGGCGATGCCGGCCCGGCGGCCGAACACGTTGATGTCCAGGAGGCTGTTCGTGCCCAGCCGGTTCGCGCCGTGGACGGACACGCAGGCGACCTCGCCGGCCGCGTACAGGCCCGGGACCACCGTCGTGTTGTCGCTCAGGACCTCACCCTCGACGTTCGTCGGGATGCCGCCCATCGCGTAGTGCGCGGTGGGCTGGATCGGGATCGGGTCCGTGTACGGCTCGATACCGAGGTACGTGCGGGCGAACTCCGTGATGTCGGGCAGCTTCGCGTCCAGCTGCTCCGGCGGGAGGTGCGTGAGGTCCAGGTAGACGTGGTCGCCCTCGGGACCACAGCCACGGCCCTCGCGGATCTCCGTGTAGATGGAGCGCGAGACGACGTCTCGGGACGCGAGGTCCTTCATGACCGGCGCGTACTTCTCCATGAAGCGCTCGCCGTCCTTGTTGCGGAGGATGCCGCCCTCACCACGGGCGCCCTCCGTCAGCAGGATGCCCATGCGCCAGATGCCGGTCGGGTGGAACTGGAAGAACTCCATGTCCTCCAGCGGGAGGCCGCGACGGTAGACCGCCGCCTGGCCGTCGCCGGTCAGCGTGTGCGCGTTCGACGTCACCTTGAAGAACTTGCCGGTGCCGCCGGACGCGTAGATCACGGCCTTCGCCTGGAAGACGTGGATCTCGCCGGTCGCCAGTTCGTAGGCGACCACACCGGCGGACCGCTTGACGCCGTCCACCTCGGTGATCAGCTGGTCGAGGACGTAGAACTCGTTGAAGAACTCCACGCCCTCCTTGACGCAGTTCTGGTACAGCGTCTGGAGGATCATGTGGCCGGTGCGGTCGGCCGCGTAGCAGGACCGGCGGACCGGGGCCTCGCCGTGGTTACGGCTGTGACCGCCGAAGCGGCGCTGGTCGATGGTGCCGTTCGGGGTGCGGTTGAACGGCAGGCCCATCTTCTCCAGGTCGAGGACCGAGTCGATGGCCTCCTTCGCCAGGATCTCGGCGGCGTCCTGGTCGACCAGGTAGTCACCGCCCTTGACCGTGTCGAAGGTGTGCCACTCCCAGTTGTCCTCCTCCACGTTGGCGAGCGCTGCGGCCATGCCGCCCTGCGCTGCGCCCGTGTGGGAGCGGGTCGGGTAGAGCTTCGTCAGCACGGCGGTACGGCTGCGCTTCGTCGACTCGATGGCCGCGCGCATACCGGCGCCACCGGCGCCGACGATGACGGTGTCGTACTTGTGGATCTTCATGGTGGTTGCCTCAGCCCCGTGCCTAGCGGATGTTCGGGTCGAAGGTGAAGATCACCAGCGTGCCCAGCAGGATGGTGAACACCGTGGCGGTGTAGAGCAGGCCCTTCAGCCACAGCCGGGTGTTCGCGCGCTCCGCGTAGTCGTTGATGACCGTGCGCAGGCCGTTGGCGCCGTGCAGCATGGCGAGCCACAGCATCAGCAGGTCCCAGACCTGCCAGAACGGGGACGCCCAGCGGCCCGCGACGAACGCGAAGCCGATCTTGGACACGCCGCCGTCCAGCACGAGCTGGATCAGCAGGTGGCCGATGACCAGGACGACCAGCACGACGCCGGACAGGCGCATGAACAGCCAGGCCGCCATCTCGAAGTTGCCCCGAGTGGACTTCGGGGTCTTCTTGGTGCGCTGGCGCGGGGCCTCGATGTAGGGGGCCGGATTGTCGACGTTGTAGAGGGACTCGCCCTCGACCGGGCCGATACCGGTGGCGGTCTTCTCAGTGGTGGACATACGCGTCAGCTCCCGAACAGTTCACGAGCGGCGTGGCCGAGGACGGGGTAGATCGCCCCGAGCATCAGCACGACCCACAGGCCGACGACGGACCACAGCATCTGCTTCTGGTAGCGAGCGCCCTTCGACCAGAAGTCGACGGCGATGACGCGCAGGCCGTTGAGCGCGTGGAAGAGGATGGCGGCCACGAGGCCGTACTCCAGCAGCGCGACGATCGGGGTCTTGTACGTGGCTACGACCTTGTCGTAGTCCTCGGGAGAGACGCGGACGAGAGCGGTGTCCAGCACGTGAACGAACAGGAAGAAGAAAATGAGGACGCCGGTGACTCGATGAGCCACCCAGGACCACATTCCTTCCCGGCCGCGGTACAGCGTTCCAGCCGGCACGGAAGTTCCTCCGGGAGCGGGGATTGGGGCCGCGCCGGCTTGTGCTGTCGGTCGGGCCCGGCCGGGTACGGTCCACCGGCCCTCAGCATCGTATCCACGTGGCGCCGCGCGGCTGAGCGGGGGGCTGGGTATGTGATCAAAGTGGCACGCGGATGGGGTATTGGCGGCCAATGGGATGGAACATTCGGTTATCGGCCGAGTGGGGAGCCGTTGGGGCTGGTCGCGCGCCCGCGCGGCCCTGGCGGCACGTCGACTACAGCCCCGCGCCCCTGAGGGAATGCAGCAGCCGCCCCTTCGCCAGGCGGCGCAGTTCCTCTGCCGCGACGACCCGCTCCTCCTCCGGATCGTTCGCCAAACGTGACCGGATTCCTGCCAGGACCTGGTCCAGGGCCTCGTTCGGCGGCAGGTTGTCCACGCAGATCACGAACGCGTGGCCGAATTTCGCCTCATATGCGGCATGTGCGGCGCTGAGTGCCGTATGGGCCGCTGCGTACACACCCTCCGGCAGCACCGGCAACGTTTCTCCTGCCAGGGCTTCGGCCAGATCGCCCGGAGCCAGGTCGTAGGCCGCCTCGTCGGACGCGGCCAGCAGGGAGTCGACGTCGGGGTACGGGCGGTGGTCGGCGAGGCGGTCGGCCCAACGGGGGCTGTGCAGGCAGGTCAGGAGGGTGTGCCGGACCTCGTCGGCGGGGGCAGCGTTGAACGCCACCAGCGCGTCCGCGGACGGTGGAGTGCGGGTCTGCTCGGGCAGCGACGGTATGGCGACTCGGCCAGGAAGGTGTGTGGGCGTCACGTGGTTTCGACAGAAGATTTTGGGGGAGGAGTGGCGCCACGTTACCGAGTGTGGACGTGAGGTGTCCGACGGATGCCCGAATTTCAGTCGAACGGGAGAGTTTCGGAACGCTCGCTGGACGGCCCGTCGGACGGCGGGCCGAGCCCAAAGGGCCTAGGTTGGCGATGTGAGCCAGCACAAGCACAGGCGCCGGGCACCGGCCGGGAGGGCGCTGAAGCAGACGTGGGTGCTGATCGTCGCGGTGGTCCTCGTGACGGTCGGGGCCGGGGTGGGCATCGGACTCCTGGCCACCGGCGACGACGGATCGTCGGCCCGGTCGGAGCAGCGGCGGTCGGGGCCGGGCACCGGCGAGGCCGCCTCGTCCTCCACCCCGAGAGGGGCGGCTCCGACTCCTACGCCAACCCGGTCGTATCCGCTCTCGAAGGCCCCCAGCACCATTCCGTCCGTGACCTCCCACACCGCCGCCCGTGGGCCCGGGTGGCGTCCCGCGCAGAGTGCGCGGGTCGTCGTGAGCGACGCGGACCTGGCCGACGAGGGCCGGCTCATCGCCGGTGAGCTGGGGCTGAAGTACGCCGGTGAGAAGGACGACGTGCAGGCCGGGGACGTGCGGCTGGCTCTGAACGACGACGAGGGCGCGGACCCTGAGTCGTACGCCATGACCGTGCGCGGCGGGCGGGTGACCATCAGCGGGCCCGGTGAGGCGGGGGTCTTCTACGGGACCCGGACGCTCAAGCAGGAGGTCCTCGACGGGGGTACGGCGCCGGAGGGCGTCGTACGGGACGAGCCCGCCAAGCCGGTGCGCGGGTTCATGCTCGACATGGCGCGCAAGTTCTTCACCGCGGACTGGATCGAGGACCGGGTGCGGGAGCTCGGCGACCTGAAGTACAACCAGCTGGGGCTGCACTTCTCCGACGACCAGGGTTTCCGCATCGAGTCCACGTCGCATCCCGAGATCGTGTCCCAGCAGCACCTGACCAAGGCCCAGGTCCAGAAGATCGTCAAGCTGGCCCAGAGCCGGCACATCCAGATCGTGCCCGAGATCGACTCGCCGGGGCATCTGGGAGCGGTCATCGCCGCGCACCCCGATCTTCAGCTGCGCAATGTCAACGGCGTGGCGACCCGGGGCGCCATCGACATCTCCAAGCCCGAGTCCGCCGAGATCGTCGACGACCTGCTCGACGAGTACGCCGGCCTCTTCCCCGGCAACCAGTGGCACCTCGGCGGCGACGAGTACCAGGCGCTGGTCGTCTCGAATCCCGAGGCGTCCTACCCGCAGCTCGCCGCCGCCGCCCGCAAGGCCTACGGCTCCGGCGCCACCGTCGCCGACCTCGCCACGGGGTGGCTCAACGGCCGCGCCGCCACCGTCCGCGCCGACGACCGCACGCCGCGGGCGTGGAACGACGGCTTCTTCCGGGGCACCTCCGTGCAGCCGGACAAGGACATCCAGGTGGCGTACTGGACGGGCAAGGAGATCGGCGCCCGGGCGCCGGTCGAGTACCTGAGCACGGGCCGGAAGGTCATCAACTACAACGACGAGTTCCTCTACTACGTGCTCGGGGAGCCGCAGACCTTCGTCTATCCGACGGGGCAGCGGATCTACGAGCAGTGGACACCGCGGGTCCTGCGCGGCACGACGGCCGTGCCGGCCAAGTACGACGGCCAGATCCTCGGCGGGTCCTTCGCCGTGTGGTGCGATCTGGCGAACTCGCAGACGCAGGCCCAGGTCGCGGCCGGAATCCGGATGCCGCTGCGGGCGACGGTGCAGAAGCTGTGGGACGCGGGTGCGCCGGAACTGTCCTGGGCGGAGTTCAGGGCGCTCGCCGACCGGCTGGACTGAGCCGCGGATTTGGCCGATACGGCTGCGAACCCCCGTGCGACTGTGGTGTATTCGGCCCGAGCCGTACCGAACAGCCAGGGGGAACCGAAAATGGGGTACTGGGGGTACTTCGTCGTGGGCCGCGGCGAGCGGCCGCTGGCGGAGCTGGACGCGCTGGCGGGCGCCGAGGGGATGACCCTGCGGGCCCAGGCGCCCGGCGGGTGGCAGGTGTGGGAGTACCCGAGCGGCGGCGCCGACGTCGGGAGCATGAACGCCCTGGCCCTGGAGACCGGGGCGCCCGCGCTCTTCGGCTACGTCATGGACAGCGACTGCGTGGTGGTGGAGGCGGGGGCGCCGGAGAGCGGGGCGTGGACGACCTGTCTGGCGCGGGGCGCGATGGCCGGGTACCTCGGCGCCGGAAGCGAGGGGCTCACGCTGGAGGACTACTTCCTCGAGCCCCCGGACGCCGCCGAACGGGCCGTCGCCTGGGCCGCCGAGGCCGGGCACGAGGTGAACGCCGAGTCCGTCGTCGACGTACTCACCGCTGATGCGGACCCAATGGCCGAAAACCTCTTCTTCCGGTTGCTCGACCGGCTCGGCGTCGTGCCGCTGTGACACTCCCGGGCCGTTGCGCGCAGTAAGGGGAAGTGCGGGCTCCGTAAAGGACGGTGCCCGCCAGGGTTCTGTGCGGGGACCCCGACCCTCAGGAAAGACCCGCTTAGGGAGGCGTGGATGAGCCTGGTGGAATTGATCGCTCAGGCCGACGAACGCGGACTGGCCGCCAGCGGGTTGGCTTGTTTGGATCGGTGCGTTCCGCTGCTCGGCGGTGACGACGAGGTGCTGCGGCCGCTGTGGGCGAACCTCGCGGACGGCGGGGACTCCGCCGCGTGGGGTGAACTGCTGGAGCAGGTACGCGGGAAGCTGGGCGTCGCCGACGTCATGGACGACGCGGACGTCGAGGACGAGGCCGCCCTGCTCGCCCGGCGGATGCTGGCCGCGGCCCCGGCCGTACGGTCCGCCGCCGAGGCACGCATCTGGGCCGACGCCTGCTCCGTCGCCTCATTGCAGATCCACCGGCTCCTCGACCCCGCGGAGGACGACGCGTCCTCGGCCGGCGTCCTCCCCGAGGCGCTCAGCTCGGCCCGCGCGGAGGGGACTACGGCCGAGGGCCGTACGCAGGGCATGTCGCCGCTCGTCGCCGCGGAACTGCGCCGCCAGATCAGCGTCCTGGAGATCCTGGCCGGGCATGGCGCGAACGGGTTGCGCCGGGCGCTGGAGGTGTCGACGGAGGGGCGGCGGGTGTTGCGGGCGGTGGTCTCCCGGCGTGCGCGGACGCTCCGCGGATAGCTCCGTGGACAGCTCCGCGGGTGGTGCCGGGCGCCTGAGGGAGTGCCGCGGGGGGTTGTCGGGCGGGTGCGGGTGCGTGGGGGCTGGGCGCGCAGTTCCCCGCGACCCTTGAGGCGTTGCAGGACTCCTGCCTTCATCGCAGGAGGCACTTCACCACCGCGTCGCCGTACTTTGCGGTTCGGGTGTAGAAGGCCGTCAGGTCGCGGTGGGCCGCCGCGAGGATGGAGTGCACTTCCGGTTCGGGAGGGGCTGTGGCAGGTAGTGCGCGCCACAGCGTCTCGAAGCCGGTCGATCCGAGGTAGTCGGCCACGCGGGTGACTTGTGCCGCGGTGAGGATCAGGAACGGCGGGTGTTCCGGCACCGGGTGGGTCACCGGCCGGCCGCCCAGGACCACGTCGGCCTGCGGCCCGTCCTGGGCCTGCCCCGCGTAGAGGGCGTGCTGGTCGGCGTACCGCTGGTCCAGCATCTCGTCGAGGTGCCGGTCGAGCCGTCGGCGCACGGTGTCCCAGTCGTCCTCGAACAGGCGCTGGAACCAGGTCGCGCTGTTGCGCAGTGCCGGAGGCGGCACCGCTCGGAGATGGAAGTACAGGCTCATCAGTGACTGAAGCGCACGGGGGCTGCGAAGCGTCACTCCCGGGTAAACCTCGTTCCTGGGGGAGTCGTGTGACTGTCATGGGAGCGAGCTGGGGCGGTCCTGCACCGGTCCGGGGAAGTCGCCGGATCCGGGTGACGAATCCCAGTTCAGGCACGCTTTCCAGGGTGTGACGACTCAGCAGGAAACCAGGCCCGCAGCCGCCACCAGGCCGGTGCGGTGGGCGGCGGACGCGGTGGCGACGATGCGCGAGGGGGCGCGGCTGCGACTCGACTACTCGGCGCAGAGCCTGTGGCGGGTCGACCGGATGATCGAGGAGCTGCGCCGGGAGCGGACGCCGTATCCCGCCGTGGAGAACACGCTGCGCGGTCTCGGCGCGTACGCCGGTGAGGTGATCGCCCGTCAGACCGGCGCCGAGTGGTGGGCGACGGGGGGCGACCATTGGATCCGTACGCCCGATGGGCGGCTGTGGGATCCGATCGACGAGGCGCGGCGGTGCTTCGCCGGCGACGGGTCGCTGCGATTGCTGTGCCGGGACGCCGTACAGCTGTAGGCGGGAGTGGCGGTGGCCCGGCCGGGGCTGCGTGAACGGGCGGCGCCCCGGCCGGGTCCGAGGGGGCGTCAGCTCGCCCAGACCTCCGCCTCGTCGGCCGGGACGGTGGTGGCCAGGCCCAGTTCCTTGCGGGCGGCGACCGTCTTCTTCGGATCGATGCCGGTGAAGGCCGAGTCGTAGGCGATGTAGAACGTGTCCGTGTCGGCGGCGCTCGCGGCCTTCCTCCACTGCTCGGCCGTCTTGGTCAGGTCGGCGCGCAGCTTGCCGACCTCCGCGCCGTCGATGCCCTTCATGCCCTTGACATGCGCGTCGAGGGCGGCCGCCACGGCCTTGGCCTGTGCCTTGTAGCCGTCGAAGTCCGCCTCGACGGTGTCCTTCTCGGACTGGTTGGCCCAGAGCGCGTCGTAGACGCCGTTCGAACCGTTCAGGTACGCGGTCTGCTCGGGCTTGAGGGACTTCGCGTTCAGCGCACCGGTGAAGGTGCCCGACTCCTTGGTGTAGCTGCAGCTCACGGCGCGGTCGCCGGTCGCCCAGCTCTCCTTGGTCGGGGTGTAGTGCAGGAGGGCGACGCCCTTGGGGAGCGCCCAGGTGTCCGGGGCGAACTTCCCGGCCTCGGCCGGGCATCGCTCGTCGGCGATGGCGGCGATCGCGTCGTCGCCGGGGTACTTCGACCCTTCCTCGATCTTGAAGTCGCCGACGACCTGACCCGTGTGCGCCTCGGCGCAGGGCACGATCTCGACGAGGATCTCCGTGCCTTCGCCCTTGTTGTTCGGGTTGTAGCAGTCCCCGACGTTCAGCGAGAACACCGATCTCTGGCGGGCCACCTTCTTCGCGCCGTCCTTGGCACTGTCGACGGCATCCGTGACGTCCGAGCACCCCACCGCGCCGATCGCGAGCAGGGCGACGACGGAAGGTATGCCGCGAAGGGAGCGAAAGGGGCTACGAACTGACATGGCGTTACATCCTCTTATGTGAACTTTATGCGGATCGCGCGCATCGTATGTCATCCCTGTGACGGGGCTGTGCGCAGGTCGCGGCGACTGTGACTTCCGATGAGCGGCAATGGTTGTAGCGACCAGTCACGTGTACGGCCCCTGTGACACTTCTGTGAGGCCGGGCGCTGTTGACCGTGGAGGGGCGTGGGCAAGGGTGGCCGCACCGCGGGGTGCGAATCCGCCGCGAACCGGTACGGACGAGGACAGTTCTTGGGCCAGGGAGGGGAACCCCGCCGCGGACACGCGCACGACGGGGAGTTGAGCGCGGCCGTCGCGCGGGCTCAGGAAGGTGACGAGGCCGCCTTCGCGGTCGCGTACCGGCTGGTGCAGCCGGGACTGCTCGGGTACCTGCGCGGGCTGGTCGGGGACGACGCGGAGGACGTGGCGTCCGACGCCTGGCTGGAGATCGCCCGGGACCTCGGCCGGTTCAGGGGTGACGGCGCCGGGTTCCGGGGTTGGAGCGCGACCATCGGCAGGCACCGGGCGCTGGATCATCTGCGCCGGCAGAAGGTACGGCCCCGGTCGTCGGCGCTGGAGCACGACGTACTGGACCTGCCCGGTCCGCAGAACACGCACGACCAGGCCCTGGAGTCGATCTCCACCGAGCATGCCCTCCAACTGGTCCGCGGGCTGCCGAAGGACCAGGCCGAGGCCGTACTGCTCCGGGTCGTCGTCGGCCTCGACGCCCCCGCCGCCGCACGCGTCCTCGGCAAGCGCCCGGGCGCGGTCCGGACGGCCGCCTACCGGGGGCTGAAGCGCCTGTCCGAGCAGCTCGGCGTCGCAGGTGTGACGGATGACGGCCCTCGGACGCTGGGGGAATCGAAATGAACAGTGAGGGTGCCGGCGGCTGACGGGCGGCGCTGCGGCGCATCGCGCATCGGTACGACGGCGGTACGGCAGTACTGCGTCACGGCGCTTCGATGAGGCGAGGCGGCGGGCGCGGTGAGTCGTACGGGGCGTGACGGACGTACAGGCTCTAAGGAGCTCGTAAGCCGCAGCGGTCACAACAGTCACAGCGGTCGGACCGTCACGGCTGTAACAGCGGACGCACGGGCGGCCGGCGGTCACGTGGGCGTGGGGCCCACGCAGGTCGCAGCGGTTGCGCAGCCAAAGGGCGGCACAGCCCAACCAAGCAGGTCGGACAGGGACGGGAAGACGGACATGGGTGAACGGCAGAGCGGCGGCGGAGAACCCGGCCGTCGGCGTGCGCACCCTGACGACCGGGCCCGGGGTCACGGCTCCGGCCCGGCAGTGGCCCTCGACGACGCCGAACTGGAGGCGCTGCTCTCCGCCGCAGTACTGCGCGGGCACCGCGTGGACACCGAGGGCGAGCAGCGTGCCGTGGCCGCGTTCCGCGCCGCCCGTGCCGCGGGGGCACACCGGGCACGCACCCGGCGCCGGGACGACTGGCGGCCGTGCGAGCCGCGCCGGCTGGCGCTGTCGGTGAAGACCACGCTCTCCCTGTTCGTCGCGAGCCTCACGCTGGGCGGCGTGGCGGCCGCCGCGATCGGCTCGTCCGACTCGTCGAAGGCCCCCGGCGAGGGCAGGGCCAGGCCCACCCCGGCGGCCGGCGCCTCCGACGGGCCGGCCGCCGCGCACCGCTCCGCGGCGCCCGAAGGCACCTCCGCCAAGCCCGCCCACCCGACCACCGCCCAGGACACCGAGGCCGAGTGCCGCGCGTACGACCAGGTCAAGGAGCGTGGCAACGCCCTGGACTCGACGGCCTGGCAGCGGCTCATCGCGGCGGCGGGCGGTGCGGACAGGGTGGCCGTGTACTGCGTCGAGCAGTTGGCGGGGGCGAAGGGCGGGCCGACGAACGGGCCCAAGAACAAGTCCGACGGGGGCGGCGCCACCGGCAATGGCCAGAGCCAGGACCCGGCCGACAACGGCAGGTCCGGCAAGAGCGCCGAGAAAAAGGACTGACTCCGCACCGAGGCGACGGCCGGGGTGGCCACCCCTGGCCTGCGGGAGGACCGTGACCGCGTGTCAGTAGCCGATCGTGAATCGGCGCTGCACGTATCGAGGCAACTCCACCTCGTCGACCAGGGCCACAGCCGCGTCCTCCATGGAGATGCGGCTGCGCCCGTCCGCGTCCACCACCAGTTGATCGTCCCCGAGGCGGAATCGGCCGGTGCGCCGGCCCGGGAAGATCTCCTTGGCAGGGCTGAAGTAGGTCCACCGCCGATTCGAAAGGCGTAGCACGTCAAGGGCGTCCCGGTGGCCGCGCACTGCGGCGGCGTACTCCCGGGGGAGCCCGAGTTCGTCGAGGGTCGCGTGCAGGAGTTCGTCGGAGTCGGCCAGGACGCGACCGGGCTCGACTTCCAGACTGCCGACGCCGCCGATGACCACGAGGCGGGTGCGGGGGTGGCTCTCCATTGCTGTCAGCAGGGCCCGGGCCGCGGTGGAGAAGAGGGTGGGTTCGGCTATGGAACGCTGCACGGCGCCGGCCAGGTCCTTGGCGGCGTTCCCGGGCTGGAACCCGCTGATCAGGACGTCCAGTCCCGGCAGGATCGCGGCGATGCTGTCCGCGTTCAGTACGTCGACGCTCTTCCACTCGATGTCGCCCCGGCCCACCACGTCACCGGGCTTCTCGCTGATCAGCGAGGCATCGCGGGTCAGCGCCGTGACGCGGTGTCCCCGGCCGAGAGCTTCTGTGACGACCCGGCTTCCGATACCGCCGGTGGCGCCGATGACTCCGATGTGCATGGTTGTCCCTTCGATCCCGTGGTGCTGAGGTCGTGAGTGGGTCTGGCGGGGCAACCATATGGCCGGGTTTGCTGATGGGCTCTCAAGTCCGATGCTGCGCACGCTCCTGACGGAGCTGAGGGTTTCGGCAGCACGGAATGGGTGTCGGAGGGCCGAAAGGCTTTCAACACGTTTACACAATCCCTGCTCAGCATACTGACGACGGTCGCGGGACCGTGGCGGTCGGGGGACCGATCTCGCCAGCCGCCTTTCCGGCTCGTGTTCTTTTCACTCACTTCGACATCACGCCTGACAAGAAGAGGGATGCTCACGATGTCATCACCCTCATCAGCCGGAGTCTCGCCGCGGGCAGGGGCCCGCGAGTGGCTCGGCTTGGGAATCCTGGCCCTACCAACCCTGCTGTTGGCGCTGGACATGAGCGTCCTGTACCTGGCGGTGCCTCATCTCGGGGCGGACCTGCTGCCGAGCACCTCGCAGCTGCTGTGGATCATGGACATCTACGGGTTCATGATCGCGGGCTTCCTGGTCACCATGGGGACGCTGGGTGACCGGATCGGCCGCCGAAAGCTGCTGCTCATCGGCGCGGCCGCGTTCGGCGCCGCGTCGGTCCTGGCCGCGTACGCCCCCAGCGCGGAGCTGCTGATCCTCGCCCGAGCCCTCCTCGGTATCGCGGGCGCCACGCTTATGCCGTCCACGCTCGCGCTGATCAGCGTCATGTTCCAGGACGCCAAACAGCGCGGCAGCGCCATCGGCGTCTGGATGATGTGCTTCTCCGCGGGTACGGCCATCGGCCCGCTGGTCGGCGGCCTGCTGCTGGACAGCTTCTGGTGGGGCTCGGTCTTCCTGATCGGTGTTCCGGTCATGCTCGTGCTGCTGGTGGCCGGACCCGTCCTGCTCCCGGAGTACCGGGATCCGGACGGCGGGCGCATCGACCTGGGCAGCGTCGTGCTGTCCCTGCTTGCGGTGCTGCCGGTCATCTACGGCATCAAGCGGTTCGCGGAGGAGGGCGTCGACCCGCAGAGCCTCGCCGGGATCCTCGTCGGTCTGTTCTTCGGCGTCGTTTTCGTGCGCCGGCAGCGAAAGCTGGACGAGCCGCTGATCGACCTGAACCTGTTCTCGCACCGCGCGTTCAGCGTCTCCCTGATCGTGCTGCTGCTCAGCATGGCGACGGTCGGCGGGACGGTGCTCTTCTACACGCAGTTCCTGCAGTCCGTCGAGGGCATGTCGCCCATCAAGGCGGGTCTGTGGATGCTGCCCTCCGCGATCGGCATGATCATGGGCTCGATGGCCACCCCGGCGCTCGCCGCCCGACTGGCCCCGCGTGTGGTGGTCGGCATCGGCATGGGCATCTCGGCCGTCGGCTACCTGCTGCTGACGCAGGTGGACAGCGTGTCCGGACTGCCCGTGCTCATCACCGGCGTCACCGTCGCGTTCGTCGGTACGAGCTCGGTCCTGGTACTCGGTACCGATCTCGTGGTGGGTTCGGCGCCGCCGGAGAAGGCCGGCTCGGCCGCCTCGCTGTCGGAGGCCAGCTCCGAGTTCGGCATCGCGTTCGGTGTCGCCACCATCGGCACCATCGGCACCGCCGTCTACCGAAGCGGAATCGAGGACGCCGTTCCGTCCGGCCTGGATGCCTCAGCGGCGGAGGACGTGCGCGACTCGATGGCCGGTGCGGCGGATGCCGCCGCCAACATGCCCGAGCTGCTTGCCGCGGCACGCGACGCGTTCGCGGACGGACTCAATGTCAGCGCCGGCATCAACGCGGCCATCGCCGCCGTGCTGGCCGTACTCGCTCTCGTGGTGCTCAAGACCACCGGGCAGGGCGGCGAGGACCTCGCGGAGACCACGGACCCACAAGAGAGCCCGTCCGCGGATGTCGCTTCCGTGGGGGACAGCCGGGCTTGATCGCCCGCTTCAAAATAAAAATGGGGGAATGGCAAATGCGTGAGTCTCTACCGATAGAACGGCCCTCTCGATGGAGGGCGCAGGGACCCGATGTCATAGCGACATCACACGTCGTGGCACCACGGTTGTACGACCGTGCCGAGCAATTCGGCGTGCTGCACGAACTGTTGGCCGCTGCCCGTCGGGGCAGCACGCGGCTGGCAGTGGTATCGGGGCCCACGGGATTCGGCAAGTCCGAGCTGATGCACGCGTTTGCCGCCCAGGCCGTTGCCGCCGGCGCCTCATATCTGGCGGCAACGGCCTCCCGCACCGAGCAGAAGGTCCCGTTCGGTGTGCTCACCCAGCTCTTCGACGGTTCCGATCTGCCGCACGATCCGGTGGCCGAGCTGGTCCCGCCCGTGAATGACAACCTGTCCGAGTTGCTGTCGCGGGACCCCGCCTCGCCCATTGCGGGCAGGACCTTCCAGCGTGTCCACCGGGCCCTGCTGGAACTGGTCGAGCAGGAGTCGGCCGCCGGTCCGCTGGTGGTGGGTATCGACGACCTCCACTACGCCGACCACGCCTCGATGCAGAGCCTGTTCACCCTGGTGCGTCGGGTGCGCGCGGCGCGGCTGCTCGTCATCCTGACCGTGCCGGGCGACGGCCAGCTGCTCGATCTGCCGTTCCACGCCGACATCCCGCCGTCGCCGTACTCGGTGCCGGTGCGGCTGCCCGCACTCACGGCGCATGGCACCCGGGAGCTCCTGGAGCACGAGCTCGGCCGGGTGGCCGCGCAGCGCTGGGCGTCTGAGGTGCACGCGATCTGCGGCGGCAACCCGCAGTTCGCGCGGGGTCTGGTGGACGACAACCGTCTGCCGGTCGCTGACAACGGTGATTCGCTGACCCTCGGCGCGCAGTACAGCAAGGCGGTGCTGGCCTGCCTCCACCGCTGTGACTGCACCGGCCTCGAAGTGGCCCGGGCCATCGCGGTGCTCGGCGACGCCGTGAGCGAGCGGCTGCTCGGCCAGTTCCTCGGCCTGGACCGCAAGTCGACGGATCGGGCCCTGCGTGATCTGCACCAGCTCGGTCTTGTGCACGGCGTGCGGTTCCGCCACCAGGGCACCGGCACGATCCTGCTCGACGCGATGACGTACGAGGAACGCAGCGAGCAGCACCGCCGGGCGGCTGATCTGATGCTCCAGCACAACGTCCCGGCGCCCATCGTTGCCCGGCAACTGCTGGCCGCCGGTCACACGGTGCGCCAGCACGACGTCCCGGTCCTCCAGGAGGCGGCCGCGCACGCCTGGTCCGTGCGGGAGGCCCGGCTCGCGCTGGACCTTCTGGAGACGGCGGCCCGCAACGACCAGGACCGCCTCCAGGGGCTGAGGACGACGGTGATGCTCGCCGGCGTCGAGTTCCACGTCGACCCCGGCGCCGCCGCGCGACGGGTGCCGCTGCTGACCAGGGCCGTGCTCGACGGTGAGCTGACCGGGCCCCTGGCAGCCTCCGTGGGCATGCTCCAGTTGGTGCTGGGCGACAGCCGCAGTGCCATGGACACGCTGCGCAGGGGCGACGCGCTCCCGGGATGTGACAGTGCCACGTGGGGCGCCGCGGAGACGCTGCGGATGTGGTTGTCGGTTGTGTATCCCGAGTCCGCGCAGGCCATGGCAGAGTCCGGTGAGCGACAGCAGGGGAGCTGCGTGCTCAACATCCGCGGCAGAGAAGCCGTGGAACTGCTGAAGTCGGCGCTCACCGCCGGTCCTTCGCCCGAGGTGGTGGAGGACGCCAAGCGACTTCTGCGGGCGTCCAAGGTGGGCGTGGTCGCGATGCTGGATCTGGTGGTGGCCCTGCTCGTGGTCGCCGCGGGGGACGACACGGTGGCCGCCGACCGCTGGGCGAAGAGCTACCAGGCCGAGGCCGACAGCCACCCCTCGCGCATCTGGCGCGGGATGTACGCGGCCACGCGCGCGGAGATCGCACTGCGGCGCGGTGCCCTGGACGAGGCGAAACGGCACGCCGAAACGGCGCTGACCCTCGTGCCCGTGGAGCACTGGGGGATTGGCGCCGGGCGGCCGCTCGCGGTGCTCCTGCAGGTGTTCACGCTGACCGGGAGCTACGCACGTGCGGCGGAACTCACCCGTGTCACGTTGCCGGCCGCGATGTTCCGCTCGCCCCTCGGCATGAGCTATCTGACAGCGCGGGGACGGTACTTCCTCGCCATCAATCAGCCGGCCGCGGCACTCGAGGACTTCCTGACGGTCGGGCGGCGCGTCTCGGCCTGGAACTGCGACGAGCCCGCGCTGTTCCCGTGGCGCACCGACGCGGTACGGGCCTGCCTGCGCCTGGGGCGTGAGCGTCAGGCCCGGCAACTGGCCACCGAGCAACTGGAGCGGTGCGCGCCACACACCGGGCGCGAGCGCGCGACAGCCCTGTGGGCCGTGGCCCTGTGCGGTCCGGTGTACGAGCGCCTCAACCTGCTGGAGCAGGCGGTGGAGACGATGGCGGGACGCGAAGCGCCTATCGAACTGGCGTACGTGCTCGCCGATCAGGCCGACGCGCTGCGTGCCGTCGGGCAGGAGAGCAAGGCGAGGATGCTCGAGTGGCGCTCCGGGCAACTGCTCGACGCCGTCGGCGCGATCGCCGCCCCGACGTCCGGAGTCGAGCGGGGCGACCGCGAGACGACCGAACACGCCGCGGTCCCGCAGGCGTCGACGGAGGTGCTGACCAAAGCAGAGTTGAGGGTCGCGGCCCTGGCGGCGCGAGGCATGAGCAACCGGCAGATCGCTCGCCGCCTTTTCATCACGGTGAGCACGGTGGAGCAGCACCTCACGCGGGTCTACCGGAAGTTGAAGGTCAAGCGGCGGGACGACCTTCCTGGCGATCTGGTGGACGATGCGGTGGACGGGGTGAGCGCTGCCTGAGAAATAGGGGTCACGACCGGCATGAGCCGGGTTGTGATTAGGGGGTGCCGGCTCATAACGTGCAAGCGAATGGCATCTGGTAACTCGCTGGGATTCATGGCGAATTCGAGCGTGAAATCCGTTGGGTAGCGGCGAATTCCGCCCGTGATACTGCCCGTATTTTTCGACTCTTCATGACGAGGTTGCTGCACCATGAAATGGTCCGATGTTTATGTGGCCGGCACGGCGATGTGGCTCGGTCGCCGGGAGGACGTACGCGATGCCGTCGCCGACGGCCGGTACGACGAGGACGAGGCGATCTCCGACGACCTCGCCAGCGTCCGGGTCGCGGCCGAGGCCGACGTCCCGGTCGACATGGCCGTGACGGCCGCCCGCCGCGCGCTGGAGCGGTCCGCCACGGCGCCGGAGGAGGTGACCCTGCTGCTCCACTCGCACATCGGGCACCAGGGCGTCGACCAGTTCGCGCCGGCGTCGTACGTCCAGGGCAGGACGGTCGGTGGCAGCGCCGCCGCCATCGAGGTCCGCCAGGCGTCCAATGGCGGCATGGCCGCCTTGCACCTGGCCGCCTCCTACCTGTCCGCCTCGTCCGGGTCCGCCGCGGCGCTGCTGACCACGGCGGACAAGTTCAACGCCCCCGGCTGGAACCGCTTCCGCACGGACAACGGCATGATCCTGTCCGACGGCGCCACCGGCCTGGTGCTCTCCCGTGAGCCGGGAGTGGCCAGGCTGCTGTCCTCGGTGGTGATCGGCGACGCCACGCACGAGCAGGTCTACCGGGGCGACACCTGGACCCAGGCCCCGGGCGAGGACGGGTGGCCGGTCGACCTGCGCACCCGCAAGGAGCGGTACTTCGCCGCTGGAGCGGATCTGCTCGGGGTCATCGGCAGCATCACCAGGAACCAGGAGGAGTCCCTGCGTACGGCGCTGGACGAGGCCGGTGTGTCGGTCGACGACGTGGCGCGCTTCGTGTTCCCGGCCGTGGGGCGCGTCCTGCAGGACTGGGAGTCCCGCAAGGCCATGGGCATCGACGAGTCCCGCACGACGTGGCCCTGGGGTCGCACCGTCGGCCACCTGGGCGCCGGCGACCAGGCCGCCGGCCTCACCCACCTGCTCGAAACCGGCCAGGTGGGCCCCGGCGACAAGGTGGTGCTGTGTGGCGTCGGCAACGGATGGGCCTACTCCGCCGCAGTGCTGGAGATCCTGGAGCAGCCGAACTGGGCCGAGCAGGCGGAGGCGAGCGCATGACGCCGGAACACGACACGGTCCGTCGGTTCATCACCGAACGCTATCCGCAGGCCGACATCGCCGGCGGTGACGACATCTTCGCGCTCGGCTATGTGAACTCCCTGTTCGCTGTCGAGCTGGTCAGGTTCGTCGAGAAGACCTTCGGGATCACCGTCCCCGAGGACGCCATGCGGATGGACAACTTCCGCACCATCGACGCCATCGTGGAGCTGGTCCGGGGTGAGGCGGCGGTCGCGGACCGGTGACCTGCGGGCGCAGGCCGACCGGACCGCGTCGGCAACGGGCCCGGGCGGCGACGGAGGTACGTCGCCGCCCGCGATCCGGCGCTGGCGGTACCGGAGGAGTCACGCATCCGCTACGAGCACAACGGCAGCGCGGCGGGGCTGTCGTCGATCCCCAGGATCAGCCGCACGCACTCCTGCGGGCTGAGGCGGGCACCTTGCCGCCACACCTCGGACAGGCTCCTGAGATCGAGACGGTCGCGTACGGCCGCCTCGATCCGGTCCACGTCCGCGCGTTCGGCATCGGGCAGCGGCGCCTTCACCGACTTCCTTGCGGCTTCGGCGGCGGCGAGGAACTGTGCCGCGCCCTCGAAGTGGCCGGCCACGACGCGAGCCCCGGCCAGGCCCTCGAGGGCCAGGGCCACAGCCCGGGGGTCCCCGAGCCGGTGGGCCACCCGGTAGCCCTCCAGATGGAGCCGGGTCGATTCGGCCGGGTCACCGCGCAGTTCCGCGATGAAGCCCAGTTCGCCGAGGACGAGGGCGTCGCTGTGGTCAGGACTCCCGCCCGGCCCGCGTTCGCGCAGCCGCCACAACCGTTCTTCCGCCATGTCGAGTTCGCCCTGCCGGCGAGCCGAGAGCGCCAGGCCGATCTCCGCGTACCGCTCGCCGAGGTGGTCGCTCTGTTCCCGGGCCAGGCGTGCCGCCCGCTCGTGCAGTTCGTCCGCCTGGGCGTAGGCGCCTTCCAGCAGAGCGATCCGCCCCAGCCGGGACAGGCTGTGGGAGACCTCGCTCCACAGGCCAAGCTCCTCGGCGATGTGCAGCGCCTCTCGGTTCAGCCGGCCGGCCCGGACGTAGTCGCCGGAGATCTCGGCCAGCGACGCGAGGGTGTCGAGCGCCTGCAGCCGCCCCCAGCGGTCGCCGAGTTCCCGGAAGATCCGCTCGCTGATCTCGCCGTTGCGCTGCGCCGCTCGCCAGTCGCTGCGGAAGATGCCGTGCAGGCTGCGCGTGCTCAGCGCCACTGCCACCCCCCACTGGTCGCGCAGTTTGTTGAACCTGCGCAGGGCGCTGAGCACCAGTGCCTCACTGTCGTCGATGTTGCCCGTGCTCAGATGCGCGTATCCCAGAAACCACTCCGCGAACGCCAGGTTGTGCTCGTCCGGGAACTCCTTGAAGTTCCGCAGGACTTCGGCTGTGTGCTCCGGGCCGCCGGGCTCCGCGCCGACCAGCATGGTGAAGCCCGCCTGCCAGGCGGACGCCACGGCCGCCTCGGGGCTCGGTTCGGTCACCCGGGCCAGCGCCAGGCTGGTCCACCGGTGCGCCTCGTCGAGCCGGCCGCGGAGCAGCCAGTACCACGACAGGGCGTTGATCATGCGCAACGCGAGGACCGGCTCCTCGGCGCGCAGCGCACTCTCCAGCGCCGCCCGCGTGTTGGGCAGGTCGGCGTCCAGCCGGCGCAGCCACTCGTTCTGTCCGACGCCCCGCAGGTGCGGCAGGGCGCGTTCGCACAGGCCGGTGTAGTGGAGGTCCCGCAGCCGCTGTGTCTCCTCGAACTCGTCGGCATCCTCCAGCCGTTCGAGGCTGTAGGCGGTGACTGCCCCGAGCAGCCGGTAGCGGGTACCGGTGGAGGAGCGGACCGTGGCGACCAGCGAGCGGTTCACCAGCCGCGCCAGCAGCGAGAACACCTGCGGCTTGGCGATGTCGCCGAAGGCGGTGACCGTCTCGGCCGACTCGACCGTCCAGCCGCTCTTGAGCAGGGCGAGACGGCGCAGGACGGCCCGCTCGGGCTCGTCGAGCACCTGCCAGCTCCAGTCGATCACCGCCCGGAGGGTCTGCTGGCGCGGGGGCGCCCCGCGCGGCCCGTGGTCGAGCAGGGCGAAGCGGTCGTCCAGCCGGGCCAGCAGCTCGTGCGCGTCGAGGACTCGCAGACTGGTCGCGGCGATCTCAAGGGCCAGCGGAATGCCGTCGAGCTTGTGGCAGAGGGCGGTCACCGCCTGGACGTTGTCCCGGTTCAGGGTGAACCCGGCGACGGCGGCTTTCGCGCGCTCGACGAACAGCCGCACGGCACTGCTGTCTTGCAGCAGCTTCTCCGGTGTGCCCTCGTCGGTCTCGGGTAACTCCAGCGGAAGCACGGACCAAACGACTTCGCCCAGCAGCCCGAGGGGCTCACGGCTGGTGGCCAGCACCCGCAGCTTGGGGCTGAAGCGCAGCAACGTGTCCGCCAGTTCGGCGACGGGCTCGATCAGATGGTCGCAGTTGTCGAGGACGAGCAGCATGTCCTTGCCGCGCACGGCGGCGCCCAGCTTGGTCAGCACGTTGCTGGGGGTGTCCAGGGGCAGCCCGCCGACGCGACCGATGTTGTCGCGCAGGTCCAGCGTCGCGGCCACGGTCTCGGCGACCTCGCTGACCGACGGCCGGCCGCCCTGCGCGGTGCGACCACGCATCTCGGCCAGCTCCACCAGCCAGACGCCGTCGGGGTACTCCGCCGCCAACTGGTGGGCGACTTCCTGCGCCAGCCGCGTCTTGCCCACGCCTCCCGGGCCGGTGAGCGTGACGAGCCGGTCGGAAGCGATCAGCGACTTCACCGTCCGCGCCGCGGCGGCCCGACCGATCAACTCGGTGAGCGCCGACGGGATGTTGATACGTGGACGTGTGATCGAGGTGACGGGGGGCGCCGCGGGCTCCAGTTCCGGCGCGTTCGCCAGAATGGACTCGTGCAGCGCCGACACCTGGGCTCCCGGGTCGAGTCCGAACTCCTTGCCGAGACGGCTTCTGAGATCGGTGTAGCTCGCCAGGGCCGCGCTCTGCCGGCCGGTGCGGTACAGGGCCAGCATGTGAGCGGCCCGCAGGCGTTCCCGCATGGGGTGCCGGACCACCAGGTCATTGAGATCGCCCACCAGCAGACTGTGCTCACCGAGCAGCAGCCGCGCCTCCGCCCACTCCTCGATCGCGGTGAGACGTTTTTCCTCCAGACGCGTGATCGTGCCCTGCGCGAAGTCGTGCTCGCTGAAGTCCGCGAGAGCCGGACCCCGCCAGAGGGCGAGCGCTTCAGCCAGTCGGGAGGCCCGGTCCTGCGGATCCTTGCTTTCGTACGCTCTGTTGGTGATGTCCTGGAACTGAGTGACGTCGACCCGGTCCGGCTCCACATTGAGTCGGTATCCGGCCGGCGTGGAGACCAACAGTTGGCGTCCTCTCGGATCGAGACGGGCCAACTGACGCCGAAGGATGGATACTTTGGTCCTTAAAGCGGAAGCCGGGTTCGCGGGTACGTCTTCGCCCCACAGATACTCGATCAGTCGCGCTGTCGAGACCGGCTGGCCCTCGTTGATGAGCAGGATGGCCAACAGCATCCGAACTTTGGCTTCCGGAACGCGAACCGTCTCACCGTCTTCCCCCCAAGCCACAAGCGGCCCTAACAATCCGAAGAGCATGATCAGCACGTTACAGCACGCAGTCGAGCGAGCTCCATGCGTATTCGGAACTGTTCGGGTGTGCGCTGGGCAGGGCCGTGCCTTCGCGAATCCGAGACCGTATTGTCCGGCCCCGCCGCATTCGGAACAAACAAGACCTAGCTGACTATTGGGAGGAATCGAACGGGAATTGGTCCGCGAAAGCGGGTTTGAGATCGTCAACCCAGACGGCCGTGGGGTCGTACTTCGCGTAGAAGGGCTTTCCGACCAGTTCGGCGTTCCGGGCCTGGATCAGCCGCAACGCGAAGACCTGCTCTCCGAACAGCTCGACCACGCCGTCGACGCACACCTTTCCGGGGGTGGCGGACATCGACGGGCCGCGGACCGTCCGGGCGAGCCCGGAGACGTTCTGATAGGCGGTCCGGAAGATGTCGTAGGCCCTGGCCAGCGGAACGGCGAAATAATCCTGTGGCCCGGTGTCCCGCTCGACGAACATGTAATAGGGCACCATGCCCATGGCCGTCTGCGTACGCCACATGGATTCCCAGAGGGCAGGATCGTCGTTGATCGACCGGATGAGCGGCGCCTGGGTGCGTATGACGGCTCCGGTTTCCCGTATTCGACGCACTGCCTCGCTCACGACGGGGAGTTCGAGCTCCCGGGGGTGTGAGAAATGTGCCATGAAAGCGAGATTTCGCCCGGATGAAACGACGTCGGAGAAGAGCCGGAGTGTTTCGTCGGCGTCGTTGTCGGTGGTGAACTTGTAAGGCCAGTAGGCCAGGGACTTGGTACCGATCCGTATGGATTCGATCTGGTCCAGTTCGAGCAGCGGCTCGATATAGCGGCGCAGTACATGCGCCGTCATGATCATGGGGTCGCCGCCGGTGAACAGGACGCTGGTCACCCGGGGGTGCTTGAGCAGGTAGTCGCGCAGCCGGTCCACGTCCTCGCCGGCCATCTTGAGGTCCGGTTCGCCGATGAACTGCGCCCAGCGGAAGCAGTACGTGCAGTACGCGTGGCAGGTCTGGCCCTGCTTGGGGAAGAACAGCACGGTCTCGTCGTACTTGTGCTGCACGCCCGCGAGCTGCTCGTCGTCGTGCGAGGGGACGTTCAGCTGGAGCTGGCCCGCGGGATGCGGGTTGAGCCTGGCCCGCACCCGGTTGGCGGCACGGTTCTGCTCCGCGAGGGGGGCTTTGCGCCGCAGCAGGTCCGCGAGATGCGCCACCTCGTCCTCGGGAAGCATGTCCTCCTGCGGGAAGGTGAGGCGGTAGATCGGGTCGTCCGGTGCGGCGTTCCAGTCGATGAGTTCGTCGACGACGTAGTTGTTGGTGCGGAAGGGCAGCACGGTCGCGACCGCGCGCGCGGCCAGCCGTTCCCGCTCGGACAGTCCGGCCCGAGCGAGGAGTCCGTCCAGGTGCTTGCTGGTGTAGACCTGGAACTTCCGGCTGGGGACCCGCGTGGCCGTGGTGCCGTTGGCCAATGTCACTGGTACTCCTTGAAGTTGGGCGTGCTCCCCCGGTGGGGGCCGGGGTCAGCGGCAGAGCTGGGTGAAGCTCTCCTGGATGCGGGCGAGGGATTCCGCCACGTGCCGCAGGGTCAGCGGATCGTTCGCCTCCAGGGCCAGTTGCTGCTGCTCCGGGGTGTCCCCATAGAGCTGGCTGGTGGCGATCCGGAACCGCAGTGCCGCGGGATCGTCACCCAGGACGGCACCGGACAGGACGGCGATGCCGAACTCGTCGATGAGCTGCTGTTGCAGGGACGCGGAGTCGGTGATGCCGCGTCGCCGCAACGTCTCGGCCACGGGCTGCAGATCCGGATAGAGGTAGAAGCCCGCGGTCGGGCGACGGCACTGCACCCCTACACCCACCAGGCTGTCGTACACCGCCTGGGTGACCGTGCCGTGCAGCCGGGCGCTGGCCGCCAGACGCAGCACAACCTCCGGCGGCTCCGCGAACGCGTATGCGGCGACCTCCTGCATGGGGCCGGGCAACGAGGACCAGATCTCGCTGGCGAGCGCCGTGACGTGCTCCCGGATCCGTTCCCCTTCCGGGCTCGTCGCGAAGCGCGCCGTGCCGATGCGCCAGCCGCCGAGCGCGAGGTTCTTGCTCAGCCCGGTGACCACGGTGGTGCGTTCGGGCGCCACCTCGGCGGGGCTGAGGACGACCGTTGCGGGATCGAAGACCAGATCCCGGTAGATCTCGTCGGAGACGATGTGGAGGTCCTCCTCCCGGGCGATGGCGGCGATCCGGGTGATCACTTCCGGGGGAGCCACCGTCCCGGTCGGGTTGTCCGGCAGGGTGAGCACCACGATGCGGGGATCGCGGCCGGCCGCGCGGGCCTCACGGATCGTGCGCAGGAGTGCCTCGGGTTCGGGTACGCCGCCGCAGTCGTCGGGGATGGGCACCTCGTGGACCGTCTTGCCCGCGAGCCGGGCCTGGGGAGCGTAGGTGTTCCAGGCCGGCCTGGGCAGCACGACGTCACCCGGGATCGCGAGTTGCAGGGCGAGGAGCAGCGGTTTGCTGCCCGGGGCCACCACGATCTGCTCGGGATCGGTGGGCAGGTTCCGGCGGTCGAAGTAGCCGGCCACCGCGGCCCGGGTGGCGGCGTCGCCGGCGACCGGACCGTAGGAGATGCGATGGGCCCCCGCGGCCAGCCGCTGGGCCAGCGGCGGGAACACGGGAAGGCGTGCTTCGCCGAAACCGAGATGGACGATCGACTCGCCCTTCGCGCGTCGCCGGGCGACGAGTTGGTCCAGTGCGAGGTTGGGCGCAATGCCGTGGCTGGTCATGCCGGCTGTCCTTCCAGCGGGGCGGTCTCGTCGTCACGTTCGGTGAAGCGTTCGAGGAGTGCCTTGCGGTCGACCTTGCCGTTGGCGGTGACCGGCAGCTTGTCCAGGACGTGGATCTCCTGCGGGATCATGTACTCCGGCAGCTCCTCCGCACAGTGCGCCCGCAGTTGGGCCTTGTCGAAGGCGCGGGAGGCGGAGTCCATCGTCACGCAGGCGCTGAGGACCGGCTCGCCCTCGGGGGTCTCCCGCAGCAGCACGGCCGCCGCGGCGAGGTGCGGGAACTCGAGCAGCTTGCGCTCGATCTCGCCCAGCTCCACCCGGTTGCCCTGGATCTTCACCTGCAGATCCGCCCGGCCCGCGAAGTACAGCTCGCCGTGCGCACCGCGCCGGGCCAGATCGCCGGTACGGAAGACGAGTTGCCCGGAGCGGGGGCTCAGGGGGTCGCGCACCAGCGCCCGGTCAGTGGCCTCCTGGTCGCCCCAGTAGCCGAGGAACAGCGAGGGGCTGCGCAGATGGATCTCGCCCATGCCCCCCTCCTCCAGCACCGGCTCGCCGTCCTCCCCGATGAGGACCATCTCCGCGCCGGGATGGGCAAAGCCGATCGACATCAGCTCGGTCTCTTCGGGCAGCGGTCGGGGTACGTCGGTGAACGAGGCCGCGATCGACTCCGTGGAGCCGTAACAGTTGACGATCCGGGCCTGGGGGAGCAGCTCCTGCAGGTGCCGCAGCTCGGGCAGCGGGAACGCCTCGCCGGAGTACAGCACGCCCTTGACGGGCAGTTCGGCCAGCAGCTCGGGCTCGTGTCGCAGGACCGTACGCCAGACCGACGGCGCGCCGTTGACGTGGGTGACGCGCGCGTCGCGCAGGAAGCGCACGAACCGGCGCGGCCAGTGCAGCCGGTCGCGCGGCACCGGAACGACGGTCGCACCGCTGCCGAGGGCGAGACCGATGTCGAGCAGGGAGAAGTCGAACGACAGCGGTGCGGTGCTCGCGACGCGCGAGTCGGCCTCGACGATTCCGTGGTAGAGCATGCCGCGGAAGAAGGACGTGACGCCGCGGTGGCTCATCACCACACCCTTCGGGCGTCCCGTCGTGCCCGAGGTGAAGATGATGTACGCGGGGTCGCCGCTCACGGCCTCCCGCCGGACTCGGGGGCGCGGCACGGGTCGGCGGTGCCACTCCAGGGTGCCGGGGCCGAAGACACCGGTGCCGACGGACTCCGGCAGGTCCTCCCGGTCTCCCTCCGCGGCCCTGAGGTGCAGCACGGGCACGGCGGCCTCGATGATCGCCTCCAGCCGCTTCCGCGGTGTCTGGGGGCTGACCGGGACGAAGACCAGGCCGAGCGAGGAACAGGCGATGATCATCGCGATGGCCGAAGCGGAGTTGTCCGACTCGACGATCACCCGATCGCCCATCGCCAGCCCCAGGGTGTTCAACTCCGCGGCGTAGCCGAAGACCTGCTGTTCCAGGTCCCGGTAGGTCACGGTCCTCAGCTCGCCCGTCGGGCAGGCCTCGACCACCGCCGGCCGGTCCGGTGACGTAGCCGCCGCCGCGAGCAGGAATTCATGCAGTAACTCACGCGGGTATGTCGAATGGGCGGGCTTATGTGAATTCGATGCCATGAAATTCGTCCTGTAAGTCGAGGGCGTGCTCCTGGGATGGCTTCGGGAATTTTTCTATCACGGGGCGGCATCATTTCCGGCGGCTCGGCCCGAAGTTAGGGGTCGGAGGGGAAGCCGGTGCCGGGCACCTGTGGCCGTGCAACCCCTATAGGGGCTTCGCCCATATCCGCCTCTGTGCGGGAATTGGCGGGCCCGGTGCTCATATCGCGGCGGCGATCGCCGAGGCCACGGCGGCCGTGTGCCGGTCGAGGTAGAAGTGCCCGCCCTGGAAGACCTGGACGTCCGCGCCCTTGGTCGTGTGCCCCTCCCAGGCGGCGGCGTCGGACACCGCAGTGACCGGATCGGCGTCCCCGACGAACACCGTCACGGGACAGGTCACGCGCGTTCCCGGGGCGGCCCGGTAGGTCTCCACCGCGCGGTAGTCGGCCCGTACGACGGGCAGGACGAGGGCGCGCAGATCGGCGTCGGCCAGCACCGCGGTGTCGGTGCCGCCGAGGCGCCCGAGCTCCGTGAGCAGCCCCGCGTCGTCCAGCAGATGGACTCGCTCCTCGCGCACCACGGACGGGGCGCGCCGCGCCGACGTGAACAGCCGCGCGGGTCCTTGTGCGGTCAACTGCTCGAAACGCCGCGCGACTTCGAAGGCGACAACAGCGCCGAGGCTGTGCCCGAAGAAGGCGAACGGCCCGGCCAACTCGGGGCGCAGGGCCTCGAAGGCGGCTTCGGCGAGGGCCGGCACGCTCTCCAGAAGGGGCTCGTGCCGTCTGTCCTGCCGGCCGGGATACTGCACGGCCAGCGTCCGAACTCCGGGGGCGACGGCCTGTGCCAGAGGGCGGAAGTACGCCGCCGACCCTCCGGCGTGCGGAAAGCAGACCAGCAGCGGCGCGCCTTCGTCCGCCGCGGCGAAATCACGTGTCCAGGGACTCTGGTTGTCTTCGGGTACCGGCATCGGTCGACCTCGTTCGCTGGACCCCGCGCGGAGGCATGCCCCGGCCGGGTGACGACTGGGAAGTGGCGGGTTCATGGCCGGTCGGGGGATGCCCGGCCATGAACCCGCGTCCGCGGTCCGGCCTCCGCCCGGCCTCCTCTTGCGGGGAGACGTCACAGGGAACGGCGGGCCGGCGGAGAGGCGTGCGACGCCTGCGGAAAGCGGCGCTCTTCGCTCACCGTACGGCGAAGGTAGAGCCGAGATACTCGCCGCGACAACCCCTATGTTTCACCACTCGGATTGGGCCGCGTTCCCGGTGTCCGAGTGGCCCGACGGTTCGGAAGGAATAGGGGTAGCGGGCGCGGATCTGGGGTTGGAGATAGGGGGAAAGCGTCATTAGCGTTCCTGACGTCGCGCGCCAATCGAAAGCCGCCTGTCGCCGAAAAGAGGAATGAGTGATGACCCCCGTACTGCCCGATGGTGACGCGACCCCCGCAACGTTTCTGACCGGTCTGCGCAGTGGACGCCTCGACTGGCACCGGTGGCGGGACTTCCCACGGCAGAGTCCCGCGGAGGAGGAACGCGGCGACCGGCTCATTGCCGACGCCGAGACGTACTTCGCGCAGCGCGTCGACGCCGCGGAGGTGGACGACACCCGTGAACTGCCCGCCGGACTCCTCGGCGAACTGCAGGACCGTGGCTACTTCCGGCTCGGCGTCGGCCCCGAACTCAACGGCCTCGGTCTCTCGCCGTACAACACCTTCCGCCTCATCAGCCACCTATGCGCACACTCCGTGCCCGTCGGGCAGATCGTGGCCATCCAGAACGGCGTAGGTGCGGCCGCCATGCTGCCCGCCCTGCCCCCCGGCCCGCTGCGCGACTTCGTCAGCCGACGACTTGCCGAGGGCACCGTCTCCGGCTTCGGCGACACCGACCGCTCCGGGCAGAACAACGCCCTGCCGACGCTCACCGCGACACCGGTCGACGGGGGCTATCTGCTGCGGGGCGAGAAGCTCTTCACGGGCAACGGGCCCGTGGCCGACCTGATCGGCGTCTCCGCCACGGTCCTCGGCGACGGCGGCCCCAAGGTCGGGGCCTGCTTCATCGACACCGACTCCCCGGGCTTTCGCGTCGACACCCGCCTGGAGTTCATGGGGAGCCGAGGCCTGCCCAACGGCTCGCTGCGCTTCGACGACGTCTACGTTCCCGCCGAGCACGTACTCCTCGACCCCGACCGGGACCAACTCCCCTACCGAGTCGGTCTGGTGGCCTTGCTCGGCCGTATCCACTTCACCGGAGCCCCCGCCCTCGCGATCGCCAAGCGTTGCCTGGGCTGGACACGGGAGTTCGTGGCCCGGCGGGTCATCGACGGTCGCGGCCTCGGTGAGTACGACGAGATCCAGCGGATCGTCACCGCGACCCTCGCCGAGGTCTATGCCATGGAGTCGGCCGTTCGCTGGAGCCTGCTCGACAGCGGGCTGACGGACCGTTGGTTCGAACGGTTTGCCACCAAGAACCTTCTGGTGCGCGGCGCCTGGCGGATCGTCGACCGGACCATGTCGCTCTACGGCGGCGAGGGCTTCGAGACCGTCGCCAGCAAGGTTCGCAGAGGCGCCGTCCCCGTACCTCTGGAAGGGGCCTTCCGCGACGCGCGCGGACTGCGCATCGCCGGCAATGTCGACTTCCAGCTCGACAACCAGCTGGGCCGGCTCCTGCTGGCCGAGCACTACGCCGTGACCGAGACGGGTGCTGAGGCCGCCGACGAGGCCGGTTCCGAGACCGACGGCGTCGATGCGGACGAGGCCGGGGGCCTGTCGCCGGCCAACCGGGCGCACCTGTCCGCCGTGCGCAGGCATCTCCGTGACGTTCGGCGGATCGCCGTCGAGCTGACCCGCACCCATCCCGATCCCGAGCAGCTGTACGCCAAGGAGCGCACCGTGGTGCTGCTCGGCCGCATCGCAGGCGAACTCTTCAACGTCACAGCCGTCCTGGCCCGGGCAGGCGCGGACGGGACACCGGACGGTGACCCGTTCTGGGACCCCCAGGAACTCGCCGACGTGTACTGCGTCGAGGCCCGCCACCGGCTCACCGGGCTGCTCGCACGGCTGGAGCCGACCACAGCACCCGACCACGCCAAGATCAGCCGCCGCTGGCTGGACGGCGGCGGCGCCGACCGGCTCGTCCGCCACTGAGCGGTGGCGCCACCTGATCCCGAAAGGCTCTGATGACCAGCGACCAGGAACTCCCCGCCGTACTGGGCGGCTTCGACCTCGCGGACCAGTCACGGTTCGCCGCCGGCGTGCCGTACGAGCTCTTCGCACGGCTGCGCCGGGAAGCGCCGGTGCTCTTCCACCCGGGCGGGCGAACCGCGGACGGTGACGGATTCTGGGTGCTCACCCGGCACGCCGACATCGTGGCCGCCGCGGCCTCCGAGGACTTCTCCGCCCAAGGCGGCGGCGACCGGGTCGGGGGCGGCTCGCACCTGGAGGACCTGCCCATGGGCGTGCACGCCGGTGTGCTGTTCGCCATGATGGACAACCCCCGGCACGAGCTGATCCGGCGGCTGCTGCGGCCCGCCGTCACCGGCGAGGTCGCCCAAGGGCTGGCCGAACCGATGCGCGGGATCGCCGCAGAGCTGCTCGGCGCCACCCTCGACCGGGGCGGCCGGGCCGACTTCATGAAGGACCTCAGTGAGCTCTACGCCCTGCGTGCCATTGCCCTGCTGCTGGGCGCTCCCCGCGCGGACTGGGACCGGCTGACGGACTGGGGGCGCGTCAACCTCGGCTTCGTGAACCGGCGGACCGGCACGGTCGACGCCGGCTCCACCGAGGTCTTCCACGCCATGTCCGCGTACTTCACCGAGTTGCTGGACCGCAAGCGCCAGGAACCCGCAGAGGATCTCGCCTCGGTCCTCGCGCGCGGAGCCATCGCTCAGGAGCACGGCGAGCCGCCGCTCACCACACGGGAACGCGACGCCAACGCCGTACTCCTGCTGATCACCGGGTTCGAGCAGCCCCGCAACACCATCGCCAGCGGTGTCCTCGCCCTCGCCCAGCATCCCGAGCAGTGGCAGGCGCTGCGCAAGGACCGTTCCCTGCTCCCGCAGGCCATCGAGGAAATCCTGCGCTGGGCGCCCCCCAACCCCTACAACCGGCGCACCGCCACCCGTGACGTCGAACTCCACGGCCGGCTCATCAGGGCCGGGGACAAGGTCACCTTCTGGTGGCCGTCCGCCAACCGGGACGAGGAGGTCTTCGACAACCCCGAGACCTTCGACATCGGCCGGACCCGCAATCCCCACCTGTCCTTCGGAACGGGCACCCACTTCTGCCTGGGCGAGCAGGTGGCCCGCCTGGAGATCGGGCTCTTCCTGGAGGCCCTGCTGGACCGGGTGGCGGAAGTCCGGCTCACCGGGCCGGTCGTGTACGCCCCCAACAACAAGCACACCGTGATCCTCGACATGCCGGTCGAACTGGTCCCGGCAGTCGAGGCCCGCTGACGACCATCGCACACCGGCAATGAACCAGACGGGACAACCGACATGACCGAGACCGTGCAGCCCGTGCCCACCGACGACCTCCCCGAGGTCCTGCCGTACGACCCGTTCGACGCCGACTTCCACTCCGACCCGTACCCCACCTACGAGAAACTGCGGGCGGAAAGCGGCTCCGTGATCCGCACCGCCGCCGGCGTCGCCGTACTCGGCTACCACGACGTCCAGCAAGTGCTGCGCAATCCCAAGCTGGGCCGGGGCGAGGGCGCCGGCTACCAGGACACGCTGATACCCACCCCGGCGGGGCTACAGCCCGCCGTGATGTTCATGGACCCGCCGGACCACACCCGGATACGGGCCCTGGTCACCAAGGCCTTCACCCCGCGCGCCATCGAGCGGTTGCGGCGTCCCGCCGAGGAACTCGCGGCCAAGCTGGTGGCCGAGGCGGCACAGGACACCGCCGCCCACGGCACGGTGGACCTCACCGCCAAGCTGTTCCGGCCGCTCGGCGCCGGCGTCCTGAACATCCTGGTCGGCGTGCCGGAGAAGTACCTCGCCCAGTGCATCGAGTACGCCAACGACGCCGGCCGCGGCCTTGACCCCGCCTACACGCTCAGCCCCGACGCACTCCAGAACCGGCTCAAGGCGCGCGACGGTTACGTCGCCATCGCCCAGGAACTGATCGCCGAACGCCGGGCACGGCCGGTGGACGATCTGATGAGCGAGCTGGTCCTCGTCGAACAGGACGGTGAGCGGCTCAACGAGATCGAACTGCTCACCACCGTCGCGAACATCTTCCTCGCCGGCTTCAGCGCGCCCCAGGCCGCGATGGGCCTCGCCGCGCTGTCCCTGCTCAACCACCCCGACCAGTGGGAGTGGTACCGGGAGCACCCCGAGGAGGCCGCCGGATCCGTCGAGGAGCTGATGCGGTTCGACACCTCCGTCCAGCTGATCAACCGGACCGCCTTGCAGGACACCGAGGTCGGCGGCGTGCCGGTCAAGGCCGATCAGGAGGTCTTCATGCTGCTGGGCGCCGCCAACCGCGACCCCGGCGTGTACGAGGACCCCGCCCGCCTCGACCTGACCCGCCGCGGCGCCCGGCAGGTCGGGTTCGGGCACGGCATCCACTTCTGCGTGGCCGCGCCCATCGCCAAGCTGATCACCGAGGTCGCCCTCAACGCCCTGGTCGCCTACGACGTCGAGCTGCGGAACCCGACACCGCCGACCAACGGAGCCCTGGCCATCCGCAGCCTGGCCGAGCTTCCGGTGGCCGTCAGGCCGCGCCACTAGACCTGGGGCCGTCACCGGTCCAGGAACCCCCGCGGGAACACAGGAACCCCCTCAGGGAAGACCAAGTAAGAAGGAGTGCAGGACGTGAGCAGTGACATCACCGCGCTGGTGAAGAAGTACATCGAGACGTGGAACATCCTGGACGCGGACCAGCGCCGCGCCGCGATCGACGCGTTGTTCACCGAGGACGTCGAGTACGTGGACAACAACGTGCAGATCGAGGGGCGCGCTGCTCTCGACGACTACATCGCGCAGACGCAGAAGGAGCTCGCCGGCGCGGTCTTCTCGCTCGCCGGCGAGGTGAGCAGCCACCACGACCTGGCGCGGTTCACCTGGCACGTCGGTCCGGCCGACGGCCAGCCGATCGCCATCGGCTACGACTTCGCCGCCGTGGAGAACGGGCAGGTGCGGCGCCTGTACGGGTTCTTCTCGTAAGAACTGGCCAGGAAGCTCTGAAGAGGACCGCCGGGCCCACGCCCGGCGGTCCTCTTGTCGTTCAGTCGTCGCTCTGTGTCAGTCCTTGATCTCGCAGATGGCTGCGCCGGAGGTGAGGGAGGTGCCGACGACGGCGGACAGGTCCTTGATGGTGCCGGACTTGTGGGCGTTGAGCGGTTGTTCCATCTTCATCGCTTCGAGTACGACGATGAGGTCGCCTTCCTTGACCTCCTGGCCTTCCTCGACGGCGACCTTGACGATGGTGCCCTGCATCGGGGAGGCGAGGGTGTCGCCGGAGGCGGCGGGGCCGGACTTCTTGGCCGCGCGGCGCTTGGGCTTGGCGCCGGCGGCCAGGCCGGTGCGGGCCAGGCTCATGCCGAGCGAGGACGGGAGGGAGACCTCCAGGCGCTTGCCGCCGACCTCCACCACGACCGTCTCGCGGCCGGCTTCCTCGTCCGCCTCCGCGTCGGCGGGGGTGGCGAAGGGCTTGATCTCGTTGACGAACTCGGTCTCGATCCAGCGGGTGTGGACCGTGAACGGGCCCTCCTGACCATGGACTTCGGGCGCGAAGGCCGGGTCCTTGACGACCGCGCGGTGGAACGGGATCGCGGTGGCCATGCCCTCGACCTGGAACTCGGCGAGGGCGCGGGCGGCGCGCTGGAGCGCCTGCTGACGGGTGGCGCCCGTGACGATCAGCTTGGCGAGCAGGGAGTCCCACGCCGGGCCGATCACGCTGCCCGACTCGACGCCGGCGTCCAGGCGGACGCCGGGGCCGGTCGGCGGGGCGAACGTGGTGACCGTGCCCGGCGCCGGGAGGAAGCCCCTGCCGGGATCCTCGCCGTTGATGCGGAACTCCAGCGAATGGCCACGGATGACGGGGTCGTCGTAGCCGAGTTCCTCGCCGTCGGCGATGCGGAACATCTCACGCACGAGGTCGATGCCGGTGACCTCCTCGGTGACCGGGTGCTCGACCTGGAGGCGGGTGTTGACCTCCAGGAACGAAATCGTGCCGTCGGCCCCGACCAGGAACTCCACGGTGCCGGCACCGACATACCCCGCCTCGCGAAGGATCGCCTTCGACGCCCCGTACAACTGGGCGATCTGCGCCTCGGAGAGGAACGGGGCGGGAGCCTCCTCCACCAGCTTTTGGTGGCGGCGCTGCAGCGAGCAGTCACGCGTGGACACGACCACGACGTTGCCGTGAGTGTCGGCCAGGCACTGGGTCTCAACGTGCCGGGGCTTGTCGAGGTACCGCTCCACGAAGCACTCCCCGCGCCCGAACGCCGCCACCGCCTCACGGACCGCGGAGTCGTAGAGCTCGGGCACTTCCTCCAGCGTGCGGGCGACCTTCAGGCCGCGTCCGCCGCCGCCGAAGGCGGCCTTGATCGCGATCGGCAGGCCGTGTTCCTCGGCGAAGGCGACGACCTCGTCGGCGCCGGAGACCGGGTCGGGGGTGCCCGCGACGAGCGGGGCGCCGGCGCGCTGGGCGATGTGCCGGGCGGCGACCTTGTCACCGAGGTCGCGGATGGCCTGCGGCGGCGGGCCGATCCAGATCAGGCCGGCGTCCAGGACGGCCTGGGCGAACTCGGCGTTCTCCGACAGGAAACCGTAGCCCGGGTGGATGGCGTCCGCGCCGGACTCGCGTGCCGCGTTGAGGACTTTCTCGATGTCCAGATAGCTGCTTGCCGGGGTGTCACCGCCCAGGGCGAACGCCTCATCCGCAGCGCGGACATGCAGAGCGTCGCGGTCCGGATCCGCGTATACGGCCACGCTCGCGATCCCGGCATCCCGGCAGGCCCGGGCCACGCGGACAGCGATTTCGCCACGGTTGGCGATGAGCACCTTGCGCACCTTGCTCCTCCGCGCGCTCATGAGGCGAACTTCCAGGAAGCCGCCGGGGCCGGGTAGGCGCGACCGCCCCGGCTCCACCGCGTCTGCCTCAGGGGCGACTTCGCCCGGTCGGAGCCGGTCGGGGCGTCGGGTTGCTGTCCGACCGAGAGCAGCACGGCCAGCACCGCGGCCAACTCCTCCTCACTGGGCTTCCCGCGTACGACTTTGACTGCGCTCATCTCTCCGCCTTCGTTCTCACGTCTTCGTGCTCATGGCTCGGTTCTCACGTCGGAAGATTGCCGTGCTTGCGCGACGGCAGGTCGGCGTGCTTGCTGCGCAGCATGGCCAGGGACCGGATCAACACGAGCCGGGTGTCCCGGGGGTCGATCACGTCGTCGACGAGGCCGCGCTCCGCCGCGTAGTAAGGGTGCATAAGCTCAGTCCTGTACTCGTCGATCTTCCGGCGACGCACCGTGTCGGGGTCCTCGGCCGCGTTGATTTCGCGGCGGAAGATCACGTTGGCGGCACCCTCGGCGCCCATGACGGCGATCTCGTTGGACGGCCAGGCCAGGGCGACGTCGGTGCCGATGGAGCGTGAGTCCATGACGATGTATGCACCGCCGTAGGCCTTGCGTACCACCAGGGAGACGCGGGGGACCGTGGCGTTGCAGTACGCGTACAGCAGTTTCGCGCCGTGCCGGATGATCCCACCGTGCTCCTGGTCCACTCCGGGCAGGAAGCCCGGCACATCCACGAGTGTCACGAGAGGGATGTTGAACGAGTCGCAGGTGGAGACGAACCGGGCGGCCTTCTCGCTGGCGTGGATGTCGAGCACTCCGGCCAGCGAGGCCGGCTGGTTGGCCACGATGCCGACGACGTGTCCGTCCAGCCGCGCCAGCGCACAGATGATGTTGGTCGCCCAGGCGGCGTGGACCTCGAAGTACTCGCCGTCGTCGACGATCTCCTCGATCACGGCCCGCATGTCGTAGGCCTGGTTGGGGTCGGCCGGGACCAGGTCCAGGAGCGCGTCGTTGCTCCGGTCCGACGGATCCCCCGACGGGACCACCGGGGCCAGCTCGCGGTTGTTCGCGGGCAGCAGGGACAGCAGGTAGCGGACCTCCTCCAGGCAGCTCTCCTCGTCGTCGTAGGCGAACTGCGCCACACCCGAGACGGAGGCGTGCACGTCCGCGCCGCCGAGGCCGTCCATGGTGACCGACTCGCCGGTCACCGTCTGGACCACGTCGGGGCCGGTGATGAACATCTGTGCCGTGTCCCGGACCATGAAGACGAAGTCGGTGAGGGCGGGCGAGTAGGCGGCGCCTCCCGCACAGGGCCCCAGCATCACGCTGATCTGCGGGATGACACCGGAGTTGCGGGTGTTGCGCTGGAAGATGCCGCCGTAGCCGGCCAGGGCGGTGACGCCTTCCTGGATGCGAGCGCCGGCCCCGTCGTTGAGGCTGATCAGGGGAGCTCCCGCCGCCTCGGCGAGGTCCATCAACTTGTGGATCTTGGCGGCGTGCGCCTCGCCGAGCGCTCCGCCGAAGACGCGGAAGTCATGGGCGTAGACGAAGACCGTCCGGCCGTGCACGGTGCCCCATCCCGTGATCACACCGTCGGACGGGTAGCGCTTGTTCTCCAGCCCGAAGCCGGTGGCCCGGTGCCGGCGCAGTGCCTCGATCTCCTGGAACGAGCCCTTGTCCAGGAGCAGTTCGACGCGCTCGTGCGCGGTCAGCTTGCCCCGGGCGTGCTGCCGCTCGGTGGCGCGCGCGTCGGGGCCCTGCCGCGCCGCCTGTTTGAGCACGTGCAGTTCGTCGAGACGTTCCTGGGACGTCACGCCATCCTCCTTCTGGGCCTGGTGTGCCGTGCCCGGCACCGGGGTGGTCGGACGGGTCATGCCGCGCTCTCGGCGAGCAGGCGCTCGACGCCCGCCCAGTCCGCCGGCGTCGTACCGCTCGCGGCCACGTATCCGTCGGGCCGCAGCAGCACGAACCCGGGGCGGCCGCGTTCGACATGCCCGTGACTGACCAGGCCGGGCCTCTGTTCGGCGAGGTCCAGGCCGCGCAGCCGTGCCTCGCGGCTGCCGCGCGTCACCAGCCGGTACCGGTCGGCCGTGCGGGCCGAGCCGGACCAGTGGGGCGAGCGGGTGCCGGGCCGGGGCAGTCCACGCCCGCCGGGCACCTGGGCGGCGTCGTAGTGGACGCGCCAGCCCGCGAGCAGCGGGGCGAACCAACGGCGCAGCACGCCCAGGGACTCCAGCGTGCCCCAGGCCGTGTTGCGCATCCGTGCGGCGGCGGGGCCCAGCGTGAACACCCGCAGGAACTGGTGGGTGTTGCGGACGATCTGCTCGGCGGCGTACCGCCGTTCGGTGCCGTAGCTGTCCAGCACGGCGGGGGCGAACCTGCCCTCGATCACACCGGCCAGCTTCCAGACCAGGTTGTGCACGTCCTGGAACCCGAGGTTGAGACCCTGGCCGCCGAGCGGGGAGTGCGTGTGGGCGGCGTCGCCCACCAGGAAGACCCGGCCCTCGCGCAGCCTGGTGGCGATCCGCTCCTGGCTGCTGAAGTTGTTCACCATGTCGAGGGAGCCGACCCGCAGCCCGCCCGGGCCCCGCTCGTCCAGGATCTGCTGCACCCCCTCCTCGGTCAGCGGGTGACCGGCGGGAACCGCCGCGGAGACGCGGACGCGGCCACCCGGCATCGACGCGAAGACGACCGAACCGGACAGGCCGAGGAAGTAGTGCACCGCGTCGTCCGCGGGCCGCCCCTCGATCGTGCCCTCGGCCAGGAGGAAGTTGATCGGGACCGGGCTGCCGGGGAAGTCGATGCCGAGCTGCTCGCGGATCTGGCTGCGCACCCCGTCGGCCGCGATCAGCCAGTCGGTCTCGATGCGTACCGGGCCGTCCGGGCCGTTCGCCTCGACGGTGACCGTGTCGTCGTACGCGAGCGTCTTGGCGACCTCGAATCCGCGTTCCACCCGGCCGCCGAGCTCCCGCAGACGACGCTCCAGCAGCTCACAGGTGATCTCCTGCGGGAGCATCAACGGTTCGTTCGACGCGCCGAGTTCGATGCGCAGCGTGCGGCCGTTCGCCAGGTGGTACTCGTTGGCGCGGATCCGCAGGCCCCGCCGCTCGGCCTCCTCCAGGATCCCCAGTTCTCCGAAGACACGCAGGGTGGGCGCGTGCAGTTGTACGGCGCGTGACCCCTGGTGCGGGGTGTGCTGAGCCTCCAGGACCCGGGCGGGTACGCCCCGCTGCCACAGGGCGCAGGCCGCGGCCAGGCCCACGGGCCCGGCCCCCACGATCACCACGGTCGTCCGGCCTGTCATGTCCGCTCTCTCCGTTCGCTCGGGGGACGTCTCGGGGGAGTCCTCCTGGGGCTTCTCCTGTGACTTCACGCCGGCTCCCGGCTGTCGATGGCGGTGAGCCAGCCGGTGACGGCCTCGGCCGTCGTGAGCGCGTGCTCCTCGACCATCGAGAAGTGGTCCCCGGCAACCTCCACCACGTCGTGCTCCGGCTGCCAGGAGGGCTCCAAGACCTCCGCCGTCGACCGGCCCGGCAACGGCTCGACCGGGCGGACCAGCAGCGTCGAGGTCTTCACCGGCGCGGCCCGCCACTCCTCCAACAGGCGCAGATAGCCGCCCATCGCGACGAGCGCGGAGTCGTCGACGGGCCCCAGCTCGCCGAGCCTGTGGGTCATTCCGGCCAGCAGCCGCGGGGTGGCCGCGCGCAGCGCCGCGTCGTCCGGCGCGTAGGTGTCCAGCAGGACCAGCGCCTCCGGGAACAGCCCCGACGCCTCCAGCAGTCGGACGGTCTCATGGGCGACGATGCCTCCTGAGGAGTATCCGACCAGCACGAACGGCATGCCGTCCGCGTTCCCGCGCACCGCCTCGGCGGCCGCTTCCGCCAGCGCGGCCAGGGTCGCGGGCAGCCGTTCCTCCGGCCGGAAGCCGGGCAGGTCCAGCGCCAGCACCTCCCGTTCACCGGCCAAGGGCGCGGCGAACCGGGCGTACTGATGGGCACCGGAGGTCGCCAGCACTGTCGGGAAGCACAGCAGCCTGGGCCCGGTCTGGCCGTCCGCGAGCCGCACCGGCCGGGGCAGGTCGCCCTGCTCCGGCACGGTGAACGACGGCCGCTGCCGGGCCGCCTGCGCCAGCCGGTCCAGCGCCGCTGTGCCGTCGCCGCCGCCGTCGAGCGCGGCGGTCACTTCGGCGGCGAACTCGGTTGCCAGGCCGCTGCCGGTCGGCGAAGCGGCCGTGGCACCGGCCAGTTGGTCGGCCAGATGCCGGGCCAGTGCCTCGGGCGAGCGCCGGTCGAGGATCACCCGGGCCGACAACTGCAGCCCGGTGGCCGCGTTCAGCCGATTGCGCAGGGCGACGGTCGTCACCGAGTCCATGCCCAGTTCGAGGAACTCACGCCCGGCCGCCACCGCGCCGGGATCGCTGTGTCCGAGCACCGCGGCGACCTCCGCTCGGACCACGCCCAGCAGCACCTCGCGCCGCCGCGCCGCCGACAGCCCGGCCAGCCGGTCCGGCAGACCGGACGTGCCGGCCCCGGACCCGGCCGACTCTCCGCGGGCCCGCCGGACCTGCGGGATCTCGGCGACGAGCGGGCTGGGCCGGTCGCCGTCGAAGACCCGGGTGAACCGGCCCCAGTCGATGTCGGCCAGCACGATCGACGGCGCCCCGAAGTCCAGGGCCCGCTCGAAGGCGGCGACCGCCGGTTCCGCACGCAGCAGGGGAAGCCCCCGGCGGCCCAGCCGGTCCCGTCGGGAGGCCTCCAGCGTTTCGGCCTCCGCATCGGCCGGTTCGCCCCGCCACACGCCCCACGCCTGCGCCAGCGCGGGCAGGCCCAGGGAGCGGCGGTGGGCGGCGAGCGCGTCCAGATGCGCGTTCGCGGCCGCGTGGGCGGCGAGGCCGAGGCCGCCGCCGAAGGTCGCGGTCACGGAGGAGAACAGCACGAACGCCGACAGGTCGCTGTCCGCGGTCAGTTCGTGCAGGTTCCGCGCGCCGAGCACCCCGGTGCGCAGGAGACGCTCCAGATCGGCCCCGGTCAGACTGTCCAGCGGCGTGTCCTCCAGCAGCCCGGCCGTGTGCACGACGCAGGTCAGCGGAGCGTCGTCAGTGATACCGGCGAGCACCCGCGCCAGGGCCTGGCGGTCGGCCACGTCGCAGACTTCCAGCGTCACCCGTGCGCCGAGCGCGACCAGTTCGGCCTCGGCGGCGGCGATCAGCCCTGCGTCCGTGCCAGGTTGGGCGGTCAGCAGCAGCCGGGCCGCCCCCTTGCCGGCGAGCAGCCGGGCGATGTGCCTGCCCGGGCCGGTGACGCCGTCCGTGACCAGCCAGGTGCCGCCCTCACCGGGCAACACCGGGGCGGCGGCGGGGGAGGAGGCGGGCACCAGCCGGCGCACGTACACGCCGGAGGACCGCACGGCGACCTGGTTCTCCCCGCCGGGTGCCGCGAGCAGTGCGGCCAGCCGCGACAGCGCCCGGTCGTCCGGCTCCTCGGGAAGGTCCACCAGACCGCCCCACAGCCGCGGGGTCTCCAGCGCGGCGACCTGTCCCAGACCCCACACCTGGGCCTGCTCCGGCGCCGTGACCCGGTCGGCCGGCTCGGCCTGCACCGCGCCGCTCGTCACCGTCCACACCGGAGCCGGCACGTCCGCGTCCGTCAGGGCCTGGAGCAGGACGACGGTCCGGTCGAGGCCCGCGGACACCACAGCGGACGACGGCTCCGGCGGGGAGAGCGGCAACAGGGAGACGACGCCGGCCACGGGTGCGCCGTCGTCCAGGGAGGCCACGGCACGCGTGATACTCCGGGCGAGCCCGGCACGGTTCTCCTCCGTCCCGACCGTCACGGTGCCGGCGCGTGCGCCGGCGTCCTCGAGCAACGCGGCCACCCGGGCGGCGACCCCATCGGCGGCGGGGTGTGCGGGGCGCACCACGATCCAGGAGCCGGACAGGGCAGCCGGAGCGGGCTCGGTGGCCGGCCGCCACACCACCTGATAACGCCACGAGTCCACGGCGCCCAGCTCCCTGCTGTCCCGCCGCCACGAGGACAGCGCGGGCAGCAGCTCGGCGAGCGCCGCCGTGTCCGTCAGACGCAGCGACGCGGCGAGGCCGCGCAGGTCACCGTTCTCGACGGCCTCCCAGAACTCGGAGTCCACCGGATCGGCGGCGCTCGCACGGTCCGCCGGCGGCTCCACCCAGTAGCGCTGCCGCTGGAAGGGGTACGTGGGCAGCTCCACTGTGGGGCGCCCGGCGCCGAGCACCGCCTGCCAGTCGACGCGCAGCCCGCGTACGTATGCCTCCGACAGCGCGGTGAGGAACCGCTTCAGGTCGCCGTTGGCGCGCCGCAGCGTGCCGGCCACGAGCGCGTCGGCACCGGCGTCCTCGACGGTCTCCTCCACACCGAGCACCAGCACCGGGTGGGCGCTCGACTCGATGAAGACGTCGTGGCCGTCGTCCAGCAGCCGGCGCACGACGGGTTCGAAGTTCACCGGACGCCGGCAGTTCTCGAACCAGTAGTCGGCCGTCAGCTCATCGCCGCGCAACACCTCGCCGGTGACCGTCGAATACAGGGGCACACTGCCCTTACGGGGGCGTACGAAGGACAGCAGCTCGGCGATGCGCCCACGCAGCCGGTCGACCTGCGGGGAGTGCGAGGCGACCGTCGCCGGCACGATCCGGGCCCGGATCCCCCGGTCGGTCAGTGCCGTCACCAGTTCCTGGAGCGGCTCGGGTGCCCCGGCCACGGTCACCAGACGGGGGCTGTTGACGCCCGCCACAGCCAACTGGTCGCCGTACGGCGCCAGCCACTCCTCAGCGTCCCGCCGCGACAGCGCGACGGAGGCCACCGCGCCCCGCCCCACCAGTTCGTCGGCGAACAGCTGCGAGCGCAGCACCACGATCCGCGCCGCGTCGTCGAGGGTGAGCGCACCCGAGACACAGGCCGCCGCGATCTCGCCCTGCGAGTGGCCCACCACCGCGTCCGGCTCGACCCCGTGGTGCCGCCACAGCTGGGCGAGCGACACCATCACCGAGAACAGCACGGGCTGCACGACCTCGATGCGCTCCAGCGACGGCGCCCCAGGGTGCTCCCGCAGGACGTCCTCGACCGACCAGCCGACGTGTGCCCGGACGGCGTCGTCGCAGGCGCGCAGCCGCTCGGCGAAGACGGGCGCGGAGTCCAGCAGTTCCACGGCCATCCCGGCCCACTGCGACCCCTGGCCCGGAAAGACGAACACGGTCTTACCGCGTTCCTTCGCGACCCCCGTGGCGAGCAGCGCGCTCGCCTTGCCCCAGGACAGGGCCTCCAGGCCGGCGCTCAGTTCGTCCGCGTCCGTACCCATGACCACCGCGCGGTGGTCATGGGCCGCGCGCGTCACCACGAGCGAGTGGCCGACATCCGCGGGCGCGAGCTCGGGGTGGGTGCGCAGATGGGCGCGCAGCCGGGCGGCCTGGGCGCGCAGGGCGGTCTCGCCGCGGGCCGAGAGCGGATACGGAACGACCTCCGGTGCCGTCTGCGAGGACTCCTCCGGCACCGGTGCGGGCGGTCCCTGTTCGAGCAGTACATGGGCGTTGGTGCCGCTCATCCCGAACGCCGAGACACCCGCACGGCGCGCGCGCCCGGTCTCTGGCCAGGCACGCCGCTCGGTCAGCAGCTCGACCGCGCCGGCCGTCCAGTCGACGAACGGCGAGGGCTCGTCGGCGTGCAGGGTGCGGGGCAGCACCCCGTGCTCCATCGCCTTGACCATCTTGATGACGCCGACGACCCCGGCCGCGGCCAGCGTGTGCCCGAGGTTCGACTTCACCGAGCCCAGCAGCAGCGGCTGTGCCGCGTCCCGGCCCTGCCCATAGGTGGCGATCAGGGCCTGCGCCTCGATGGGGTCGCCGAGGCGGGTGCCGGTGCCGTGGGCCTCGACGGCGTCCACGTCGGCGGGGGTGAGGCGGGCGTTGTTCAGTGCTGCCTGGATGACGCGCTGCTGGGACGGACCGCTGGGTGCGGTGAGGCCGTTGCTTGCGCCGTCCTGGTTGACGGCGCTGCCCCGGACCACCGCGAGGACGCGATGTCCGTTGCGGCGCGCGTCCGACAGCCGCTCCACGACCAGCACACCCACACCCTCGGCGAAGCCCGTGCCGTCAGCGCCCGCCCCGAACGCCTTGCAGCGCCCGTCCGGAGAGAAGCCGCGCTGCCGGCTGAAGTCCACGAACCCGGTCGGCGTGGCCATCACCGTGACTCCGCCGACCAGCGCCAGCGAGCACTCGTCGCGACGCAGCGCCTGGGCCGCCAGATGCAGCGCCACCAGCGAGGACGAGCAGGCGGAGTCGACGGTGACCGCGGGGCCCTCCAGCCCGAACAGGTAGGCGACCCGGCCCGACAGGACGCTCGGCGCGGACCCCGTCATCCGGTACGCCTCGATCTCCTCCGGCGCGGCTGTCAGCAGCACCTGGTAGTCGGAGGTGACGCAGCCCGCGAAGACGCCCGTGTCGCTGCCCCGCAGGGTGCCCGGGTCGATCCCGGCCCGCTCCAGGGCCTCCCAGGAGGTCTCCAGGAAGAGCCGCTGCTGCGGGTCCATGGCCAGTGCCTCGCGCGGAGAGATCCCGAAGAACTCGGCATCGAACTCGGCGGCGTCGTAGAGGAATCCGCCCCGCCGCGTGTACGACTTGCCCGGCCGGTCCGGCTCGGGGTCGTACAGGCCCTCCACGTCCCAGCCGCGGTCGGAGGGGAACTCGGAGATGGCGTCGGTGCCGTTCGCCACCGTCGACCACAGGTCCTCGGGCGAGCGGACACCGCCCGGGAGCCGGCAGCCCATGCCCACGACGGCGATCGGCTCGTGCGCCGACTCCTCGGCCTCGCGCAGCCGCAGCCGGGACTCGCGCAGCTCGACCGTCACCCGCTTCAGATACTCCCGGAGCTTCTTTTCGTCGGACTCAGACATCGTGTACCTCGCTGGTTCAAGAAGGGGGTCGGTGACCGTCCGCAGGGGTCAGGACGAGCCGAGTTCGGAGTCGATGAGGTCGAACAGGTCGTCGTCGTCCGCGTCCTCCAGCCGGTCCGCCAGGTCGTCGGCGGGCTCCGTGGCCGAGGGCGTGCCGGTCGTGACGGTCAGCTCGGACAGCAGCTCCTGGAGGCGGGCCGCGGCCCGCTCCCGCACTCCGTCGTCGCCCGTAGCGGCCAAGGCCGCGCCGATCCGGTCGAGTTCGCCGTCCACGTCGACGACGTCCGGACCGTGCGGCGTGAGCTCCGCCGCCAGATGCGCCGCCAGGGACACCGGGGTCGGATGGTCGAACACCACCGTCGCGGACAGCGCCAGCCCCGTCGCCGCGGCCAGCCTGTTGCGCAGGGTCACGGCGGCGAGGGAGTCGAAGCCGAGATCCTTGAGCTGGCGCCGCGGCTCGACCGCCTCCTTGCCGGTGTACTGCAGTACCTCGGCGATCTCCGCGCGCACCAGGTCCAGCAGACGGCGCTCCCGGTGGTCGGAGGAGAGCGCGGCGAGCGTCGCGGACAGGTCCTGGACGGGCTCCGCAGCGGCCGGTGACTCCGGCTCCGCCACGGCCGTCGGCTGCGTGAGGTGCCGGCGCCGCCAGGCCGACAGGACCGGCAGCACCTCGCCCAGCGCGTCCTCCTCGGCGCCCAGCGCGGTGGCCAGCGACCGGAGGTCCTCCCGTTCGACCGCCGCCCAGAACCGGGCCTCCACCGAGTCGGCCGCCGGGCCGCCGGGCGAGCCGTCCGCCTCCATCCAGTAGCGCCGCCGCTGGAAGGGATACGTCGGCAGCTCCACCTTGCGGGCCGTCGAACCGGCGTACACCGCCTGCCAGTCGACGTCCGCGCCCCGCACATGGGCGGTGGCGACGGCCGCGAGGAAGGTCTCGACCGGCGGGCGGCCCCGACGCAGCGCCGGCACCAGAGCGGCCGCCTCCGGCCGCTCCGCCAGGGACTCCTGCGCGAGCGCGGTGAGCACCGCGTCCGGACCGAGTTCCACGAACGTCACCGCACCCGCCTCGACGAGCGCGGCGACGCCGTCGTGGAAGCGGACCGCCTCCCGGACGTGGCGGACCCAGTACTCCGGCGAGCACAACTCCTGCGGGGTGGCCAGGCGGCCGTACAGGTTCGACACCACCGGTATCTGCGGTTCCATCAGGGACAGCCCGGCGACGACGGTGCGGAACTCCTCCAGCATCGGTTCCATGAGGGGGGAGTGGAAGGCGTGGCTGACCCGCAGCCGACGGGTCTTGACGCCGCGTTCGGCCAGTGCGTCGTCCACGGCTGTGACGGCGGCCTCGGTCCCCGAGATGACCGTGGAGGCGGGCCCGTTGACGGCGGCGATGCCCACCTCGTGCTCCCGCCCGGCCAGGAGGGGCAGGAGCTCCGCCTCGGAGACGAGCGCGGAGAGCATGGCCCCGCCGGCCGGGAGCGCCTGCATGAGCCGGCCGCGGGCGGCCACCAGGGTGCAGGCGTCCGCCAGCGACAGCACGCCCGCGACGTGCGCGGCCACCACCTCGCCGATCGAGTGTCCCATCAGCTGCCCGGGGTGCAGGCCCCATGACTCGGCGAGCCGGTACAGCGCCACCTCGACCGCGAAGAGCGCGGTCTGTGTGTACAGCGTCTCGTCGAGCAGCCCGGCCTCCGCCGAGCCCTCCGGGGCGAAAATCACCTCCAGCAACGGCCGGTCCAGATGCCGGTCGAAGACCGCGCAGACGGTGTCCAGCGTCCGGGCGAAGACGGGGTACGCCTCGTACAGCTCGCGTCCCATGCCGGGGCGTTGGCTGCCCTGACCGGTGAACAGGAACGCCGGGGCGCCACCGAGCTCGGTCTGCTCACGGTGGGAACGCACCAGCGTGGGCGCGGAACCCCCGCCGGCCAGCGCTTCCAGGCCCTGACGAAGCCCGTCCTCGTCCGTCGCCGTGACCACCGCGCGTACGTCGAGCCGTGCCCGGGTGGTCGCCAGCGAGAACCCGAGATCGCGGCCGGGCACCTCGCCGAGCAGCGCCGCGAGCCGCTCGGCCTGCGTGGCCAGGGCGGAGGGCGTGTGGGCCGACAGCGGCAGGACCGTCACCGGCGGCGAGATCGGCTCCGGTGCGGGTTCGTCGTCGGTGGGGGGTTGTTCGAGGATGACGTGGGCGTTGGTGCCGCTGATGCCGAAGGAGGAGACGGCGGCGCGGCGGGGGCGGCCGGTGTCCGGCCAGGGCTGGGGGGTGTGGAGGAGGCGGACGTTGCCGGTGTCCCAGTCGATGAGGGGGGAGGGCTCGTCGGAGTGGAGGGTGGCCGGAAGGACACCGTGGCGCATGGCCTGGATCATCTTGATGACGCCGGTGGCGCCGGCGGCGGCCTGGGTGTGGCCGATGTTGGACTTCAACGAGCCGAGCCAGAGGGGCTGTTCGTTGGTGTGGGCCTGGCCGTAGGTGTTGAGGAGGGCTTGTGCCTCGATGGGGTCGCCGAGGCGGGTGCCGGTGCCGTGGGCCTCGACGGCGTCCACGTCGGCGGGGGTGAGGCGGGCGTTGTTCAGTGCTGCCTGGATGACGCGTTGCTGTGCGGGGCCGTTGGGGGCGGTGAGGCCGTTGCTTGCGCCGTCCTGGTTGACGGCGCTGCCGCGGACGACCGCGAGAACGGTGTGTCCGTTGCGGCGGGCGTCCGACAGCTTCTCCAGGACGAGGACGCCGACGCCCTCGGACCAGCCGGTGCCGTCCGCGGAGGCGGCGAAGGGCTTGCAGCGCCCGTCGGCGGCGAGTCCGCGTTGGCGGCTGAACTCGATGAAGGTGCTGGGGGTGGACATGATGGTGACGCCGCCTGCGAGGGCGAGGTCGCATTCGCCGCTGCGGAGGGCCTGGGCGGCCATGTGCAGGGCGACGAGGGACGATGAGCAGGCCGTGTCGACGGTGATGGCGGGACCTTCGAACCCGAAGGTGTACGACACCCGGCCGGTGTGGACGCTGCCAGTGTTGCCGGTCCCCACATAGCCCTCGAGGTCTCCGGGCACCGACGCGAGGCGGCTGGCGTAGTCGTGGTACATCACGCCCGCGTAGACGCCGGTGGCGCTGCCGCGCAGGCTCGTCGGGTCGATCCCGGCCCGTTCCAGAGCCTCCCAGGAGGTCTCCAGCAGCAGCCGCTGCTGGGGGTCCATGGCCAGCGCCTCGCGCGGGGAGATCCCGAAGAACTCCGCGTCGAAGTCCGCCGCCCGCTGCAGGAAACCGCCCTCCCGGACGTAGGAGGTGCCGGGCGTGTCCGGGTCCGAGTCGAACAGGGAATCCAGGTCCCAGCCGCGGTCGGCCGGGAAGCCGGTGATCGCGTCGCCACCCGTCGCGACGAGGTCCCACAGCTCCTCGGGCGAGTCGAGCCCGCCCGGGAAACGGCCGCTCATGCCGACGACGACGATCGGGTCGTCGTCGACGGCCGTGTCCCTGGGAGCCGAAGGGACCGGGGGTGTCTCGGAGACCGCACCGGCCGGTTCGAGCTCGGCGAGCACGAGGCTCGCGACGGCGGTGGGGGTGGGGTGGTCGAAGACGAGGGTGGCCGGCAGGCGCAGCCCGGTGGCCTTGTTGAGGCGGTTGCGCAGTTCGACCGCGGTGAGGGAGTCGATGCCGAGCTCCTTGAAGCCGCGGCGCCCGTCCACCGCCGTGGCGCCCGCGTAGTTCAGCGCTCCGGCGACCTCACCCAGGACCAGATCGAGCACGAACGCCGCGCGCTGCTCGCCCTGGAGCCCGGCCAGCCGCTCGGCGAGCGAACCCGCGGACGGGCCGGTCCCGGTCTGCGCGGTCCGGCGCGCCGTCGTACGGACCAGCTCCCGCAGAACGGACGGTATCTCGCCGCCCCGCGCCCGCAGGCCGGCCGTGTCCAGCGCCATCGGCACCACGTCCGGCACGTCCAGCGCCAGCGCCGTGTCGAACAGTTCCAGACCCAGCGTCGGGTCCAGCTGCCCGATGCCGGTGCGCGCAAGCCGTGCCAGGTCGGTCTCGCTGAGCGTCGCGGCCATCCCGTCATCGGCCCACGCGCCCCAGCCCAGGGACACCGCCGGCAGCCCCTCGGTGCGGCGGCGCTGCGCCAGCGCGTCCAGGAAGGCGTTCGCCGCGGCGTAGGCAGCCTGGCCCGCCGTGCCGTACGAGCCGGCGACGGAGGAGAACAGCGCGAAGACGGACAGGTTCAGCCCCCGCGTCGCCTCGTCGAGGTTGCGCGCCGCGTCCGCCTTCGGACGCAGTACGGCGGAGACGCGCTCGGGGGTGAGCGAGGTGAACACACCGTCGTCGAGGACGCCGGCCGCGTGCACGACGCCCGTGAGCGGGTGATCGGCGGGGATCGCGGCGAGCAGGTCGTCCAGGGCGGCGCGGTCGGCGACGTCGCAGGCGGCGAACGTGACCTCGGCGCCCAGCGCGGTCAGCTGCCGCTCCAGTTCGTCCATGCCCTCGGCGCTCCGGCCACGACGGCTGACCAGCAGCAGGTGACGCACGCCGTGTTCGGTGACGAGGTGGCGGGCGAAGAACCGGCCGAGGGCACCGGTGGCCCCGGTGAGCAGGACCGTGCCCCCGGCGGCGAACGGCGACTGCCGGGCCTCCGGCACGGTCGCCCTGGCCAGCCGCGGTGCGAGGAACCGGCCGTCCCGCACGGCGAGTTGCGGCTCGCCCGCGAAAACCGGCCCGCCCGTGAACGCCCGCTCCGTGTCGGCCGCGTCGTCGAGGCCGTCCACCAGCACGATCCGGTCCGGGTTCTCCGTCTGCGCCGAGCGCAGCAGACCCCATACGGCCGCGCCGACCGGGTCCGGCGCCTCGCCCGCGACGGAGACCGCGCCCCGCGTGAGCACGACCAGTCGCTCGCTCTCGGGCCGGTCCTCGGCGAGCCACTCCTGGACCCGGCCGAGCACCTCGTGCGCGGTGTCGTGCACCGAGCCGCCCGAGTCGACGCGCAGCACGGTCGCTGCGGGCACGTCGGAGGCGGCGAAGCCGGGCGTCACCGGCACCCACCGCAGCCGGAACAGCGCGTCGTGGCCGCCGGAGCGCAGCGCGTCGCGCAGCTGGGCGGTGGAGACCGTGCGCAGCGCCAGCTCGGCCACCTCGGCGACCGGTTCCCCGGCGCCGTCCGCCACCAGCAGCGAGACCGTGTCGGGGCCGACCCGGGCCAGCCGCACCCGCACCATGGCAGCACCGGACGCATGCAGCCGCACCCCGCTGAAGGAGAACGGCAGCCGCGGCTGCGCGGACGCGTCCAGGACCCCCAGTTCGAGGGCGTGCAACGCCGCGTCGAGCAGAGCCGGATGCAGTCCGAACCGCCCCGCGTCGACGGCCTGTTCCTCCGCCAGGAAGACCTCTGCGAACACCGCTCCGTCGGTTCGCCACACCCGCCGCAGCCCCTGGAACGCGGGGCCGTAGGCGAAGCCCTTCGCGGCGAGGGTCCCGTACCAGTCATCGAGGTCCACCGGCTCCGCGTCCTGCGGCGGCCAGCCGGCCAGTCCTGTCTCCCCGGCGGATTCCCGGGCGTTGTCGGGAGCCAGGACGCCTGTGCCGTGCCGCGTCCACGGCCCCTCGGCCGACTCGCTCGCGGACCGCGAGTGGACGCTGAAGGAGCAGCGCCCGGACTCGTCCGCGGGCCCGACCGACACCTGGACCTGTACACCCCCCGTCGAGGGCAGGCTCAGCGGCGACTCCAGGGTCAGCTCCTCCACCGTCCGGCAGCCCGCCAGGTCTCCCGCCCGCAGCGCGAGTTCGACGAGCGCCGTCCCCGGGAGGAGGACGGTGTCCAGTACGGCATGGTCGGCGAGCCAGGGGTGGTCGTCCAGGGACAGCCGTGTCGTCAGCACCAGAGCGTCGGAGTCGGCCAGCGAGACGGCGGCACCGAGCAGCGGGTGCCCGGCCGGACCGAGCCCGAGACCGGCCGCTTCCGTGTCGGCACTGCGCGAGTCGTCGTGCTTCAGCCAGTACCGCCGTCGCTGGAAGGCGTACGTCGGCAGATCGACGTGCCGGGTCTCGCGGCCCCTGAAGACCGCCTGCCAGTCGGGAGCCGCACCGCGCGTCCACAACATTGCAAGCGCCGTGGTGAGGGAGTCCGCCGCCGCGCGGTCGCCGCGCAGGACCGCGACGAACTCCGTCTCCGAATCGGCGTCTTCGGGCACACAGGCCCGCCCCATCGCGGACAGTACGCCGTCGGGGCCGAGCTCGACGTACGTGCGCACGCCGCGCGCGTGCAGGGCGCGGATGCCGTCGTGGAAGCGGACGGCCTCGCGGACGTGCCGCACCCAGTACCCGGGTGAGGCGAGCTGTTCGGCCGTGGCGAGGTCCCCGGTGAGGTTGGAGACGACGGGGATCCGCGGCCTGCCGTAGGTGAGCCCTTCGGCGACCCGGCGGAACTCCTCCAGCATCGGTTCCATGAGGGGCGAGTGGAAGGCGTGGCTGACCCGCAGCCGCCGCGTCTTGAAGCCGAGGGCAGTGAGCGCCCCGTCGATCTCCGCGATCGCTTCCTCGACTCCCGAGAGCACCGTGGACGCCGGTCCGTTGACGGCGGCGACCGCGACCTCGTGCTCGCGTCCGGCGAGGTGGCCCGCGACCTGTTCCTCGGTGGCGAGCACGGAGAGCATGGCCCCGCCGGCCGGGAGCGCCTGCATGAGCCGGCCGCGGGCGGCCACCAGGGTGCAGGCGTCCTCCAGGGTCAGCACCCCGGCGACATGAGCGGCCGCCAGCTCGCCGATCGAGTGCCCGGCCACGAACTTCGGCCGCAGCCCGAAGTGTTCGACCAGCCGGAACAGCGCGACCTCCAGCGCGAACAGGCCGGTCTGGGTGTACAGCGTGCGGTCCAGGAGCTCGCCGTCCTCGGCGAACATCACCTCCCGCAGGGATCGCCCGAGGTGTCCGTCGAGGTGCTCGCACGCCTCGTCCAGGGCCCGGGCGAAGACGGGCTGTGTGTCGTACAGCTCGCGTCCCATGCCGGGGCGCTGGCTGCCCTGACCGGTGAACAGGAACGCCGTGTCGCCAAGGACGGGCGTGCCCCGCACCAGGCCCGCCGCCGACTCGCCCTCGGCCAGCAGGGCCAGACCGGCCCGCAACGTGTCGGGCCCGTCGGCCAGCAGCACGGCCCGCTCCTCGAGTGCGGCTCGGTGGAGGGCGAGTGACAGTCCGAGGGCGGGCAGGTCGGTGTCGTTGTGCTGTTCCAGGTGGTCGGTGAGCCGTCGTGCCTGGTCGCGCAGGGCGTTCGGGGTGCGGGCGGACAGGGGGACGGGTATCGGGGTGAGACCGGGGTCGGTGTGGGGAGCCGCGGTTTCCTCGGTGGGGGGTTGTTCGAGGATGACGTGGGCGTTGGTGCCGCTGATGCCGAAGGAGGAGACGGCGGCGCGGCGGGGGCGGCCGGTGTCCGGCCAGGGCTGGGGGGTGTGGAGGAGGCGGACGTTGCCGGTGTCCCAGTCGATGAGGGGGGAGGGCTCGTCGGAGTGGAGGGTGGCCGGGAGCACGCCGTGGCGCATGGCCTGGATCATCTTGATGACTCCGCCGACGCCGGCGGCGGCCTGGGTGTGGCCGATGTTGGACTTCAACGAGCCGAGCCAGAGCGGCTGTTGGTCGGTGTGGGCCTGGCCGTAGGTGTTGAGGAGGGCTTGTGCCTCGATGGGGTCGCCGAGGCGGGTGCCGGTGCCGTGGGCCTCGACCGCGTCGATGTCGGCCGGCCCCACTCCCGCATTGCTCAGTGCTGCCTGGATGACGCGTTGCTGTGCGGGGCCGTTGGGGGCGGTGAGGCCGTTGCTTGCGCCGTCCTGGTTGACGGCGCTGCCGCGGACGACCGCGAGAACGGTGTGTCCGTTGCGGCGGGCGTCCGACAGCTTCTCCAGGACGAGGACGCCGACGCCCTCGGACCAGCCGGTGCCGTCCGCCCCGGCGCCGAACGACTTGCAGCGCCCGTCCGGCGACAACCCCTTCTGCCTGCTGAACTCCACGAACGTGCCGGGGGACGACATCACCGTGACACCACCCGCCAACGCGAGTGAGCAGTCGCCCTGACGCAACGCCTGGACCGCGAGGTGGAGGGTGACGAGGGACGAGGAGCAGGCGGTGTCCACCGTGACCGCCGGACCCTCCAGCCCGAAGGTGTACGACACCCGGCCCGACAGCACGCTGCCGGCCCCACCGGTGAGGCGGTGGCCGTCCGCTCCCTCCACGGGCTCGAACAGGTAAGGACCGTAGTCGTGGTACATGATGCCCGCGTACACGCCGGTGCCGCTGCCGCGCAGACCCGTCGGGTCGATCCCGGCCCGCTCGAAGGCCTCCCAAGACGCTTCGAGGAAGAGCCGCTGCTGGGGGTCCATGGCCAGCGCCTCGCGCGGGGAGATCCCGAAGAACTCCGCGTCGAACTCCGCCGCCTCGTGGAGGAATCCGCCTTCGCGCGTGTACGAGGTGCCGGGCCGGTCCGGGTCCGGGTCGTGAAGTCGCTCCAGATCCCAGCCGCGGTCCGCGGGGAACGGCGAGATCGCGTCGGTGCCCTGCTCCAGGAGGCTCCACAGGCCTTCGGGTGAGGTGACGCCGCCCGGGTAGCGGCAGCTCATGCCGACGACGGCGATCGGTTCCCGGGCGGTGGCGAGGAGCTCCTGGTTCTGTTGCCGCAGTCTGCTGGTCTCCTTCAGCGAGTCCCGCAGCGCTGCCACGACCGCTTCGGACGGGGTGTTGTTCATGCTGTTCCTTCTCCAGGACTCAGGAGCCGTGGCTCTCACGAGCCATGCGGACGAGGGCGTCTACGTCGAGGGCGTCGATGTCGAGTGCGGAGGTGTCCGGCGGCGGGGCGGCGGTCCCCTCGGCGCCGACGGCCGGCGTCGGGTCGGTGAGGTCGAGCAGCCGGTCGAGCAGACCGGAGCCGCGCAGCCGATCGATCGACAGCGTGGCGAGCATGCGGCGGATGTCGCGTTCCTCCAGGCTGTCGGCCGACGAGCCCGCCGAGGCGTCCGACTCCCCTGCAGCGGGCGCCAGTTCGGCGAGCAGGAGGCTCGCGACGGCGGTGGGGGTGGGGTGGTCGAAGACGAGGGTGGCCGGCAGGCGCAGCCCGGTGGCCTTGTTGAGGCGGTTGCGCAGTTCGACCGCGGTGAGGGAGTCGATGCCGAGCTCCTTGAAGCCGCGGCGCCCGTCCACCGCTTCGGAGCCGCCGTAGTCGAGGGTCCTGGCGACCTCGTCGCGTACCAGGTCGACGAGGTGCGCCTCCTGCTCCTCGGGCGTCAGCCCTGCGAGTCGCTGCGCGACGGAGGGCCGTCCCGCGTCGTCGGTCGGGCCGGCCGCGACGGACTTGCGCGGCGGCGTACGGACCAGCCCGCGCAGCAGTGCCGGCAGCTCCGCCGCCCGGGCGTGCAGGGCTGAGGTGTTCAGCGGCAGCGGTACGGCGCCCGGCGAGCCGAGTGCCACGGCGGCATCGAAGAGTTCCATCCCTTGGTCCGGCGCGATCGCGACCATGCCGAGCCGGGCGAACCGGCCGCGGTCGGACTCGCCGAGAGCCGCCGCCATACCGCCCTCGGCCCACGGGCCCCAGGCCAGGGAGACCGCCGGTAGCCCCTGGGCGCGGCGGTGCTGGGCGAGCGCGTCCAGATAGACGTTGGCCGCCGCGTAGTTGGCCTGCCCCGCGCCGCCGACCAGACCCTGGATCGACGAGAAGAGCGCGAAGACGCCCAGGTCCAGGTGGCGGGTGGCCTCGTGCAGGTTGCGGGCGGCGTCGGCCTTGGGGCGCAGCACGGCGGAGACCCGCTCCGGGGTCAGCGTGCCGAACACGCCGTCGTCGAGGACGCCGGCCGCGTGCACGACTCCGGTGAGCGGATGCTCGGACGGAACGCCCGCCAGCAAGGTGTCCAGCGCGGCACGGTCGGCGACGTCGCAGGCCGCCAGGGTGGTCTGCGCGCCGAGCGCGTTCAGTTCACGCTCCAGCTCCACCGCCCCGTCGGCGGCGCGGCCGCGGCGGCTGACCAGCAGCAGGCGGCGTACGCCGTGCTCGGTGACCAGGTGCCGGGCGAGCAGCCCGCCGAGTGCCCCGGTGGCGCCGGTGATCAGGACCGTGCCGTCCGCCGCGAACGGCAGGGGGCCGGTCCCGGTCCCGGTCAGGGCGACCCGAGCCAGCCGTGGGGTGAGGGCGATGCCCCCGCGTACGGCGATCTGCGCGTCCGAGGCGGCCAGTGCGGTCGCCAGCGCCGCGTCGTCGTCCAGGCCCTCGCCGTCCTCGCCGTCCTCGACGTCCACGAGCACGATCCGGTCCGGGTTCTCCGTCTGCGCCGAGCGCAGCAGCCCCCAGGCCGCCGCCGCGGGCAGATCGAGCACGTCCTCGTCGGCCGTGACCGCGACGGCGCCCCGGGTCACGACGACCAGCCGCTCCTCGGCGGGCCGGTCCTCGGCCAGCCACTCCTGGGCGCGGACGAGCGCCTCGTGCACGGTGTCGTGCACCGAGTCCCCGCCCCGCAGACGTACGACGGTGGTGGCGTCGGGAGCGGCGCCCGGCCCGCTCGGCACCCACTCCACGCGGAACAACGCGTCGTGGGTGCGGCCGTCGGCGGCCCGGAGCTGGTCGGCGGACACCGCCCGTACCGCGAGCGCCTCGACCGAGGCGACCGGTGCGCCCGAGGCGTCGGCGACATCGATCGTCACCGCGTCGGCCCCGGCCGGCGCCAGCCGCACCCGCGCGGCCGTGGCCCCGGTGGAGAACAGGCGCACCCCGCTCCACGCGAACGGCAGCCTGGGCTCACCCGTGCCGGGCAGCGCGCCCAACTCGATGGCGTGCAGCGCGGAGTCGAGCAGCGCCGGATGCAGCCCGAAGGCACGTGCGTTCTCGGCACGGTCGTCGGGCAGCCGCAGTTCGGCGAACACCTCCTCGCCGCGCCGCCACACCGCGCGCAGTCCCTGGAAGGCGGGACCGTAGCGGAAGCCCTGCTCGGCCAGCTCCTGGTAACGGCCGGTCAGACCGACCGGCTCGGCGCCCCGCGGCGGCCAGACGGTGAGGTCCGGGCCGGACCGCGCGTCTTCGGGGGCGAGCCGTCCGACGGCGTGCCGGACCCACGGGCGGTCGGGGTCGTCGCCCTCAGGCCGGGAGTGCACCGTCAGCTCGCGCCGCCCCGACTCGTCGGGGGCACCCACGACCACCTGGAACCGCACGCCGCCCCGCTCCGGCAGCACGAGCGGAGCCTGCAGTGTCAGCTCCTCCAGTACGCCGGTCAGTGCCTCGCCGCCCGCCCGCAGAGCCAGTTCCACGAAGGCCGTACCGGGCAGCAGCACACGGTCCAGGACCATGTGGTCCGACAGCCACGGCTGGGAGTCGAGCGAGAGCCGCCCGGTGAACAGCGACTCATCGGTGTCGGCGCGGGTGAGGGCGGCTCCGATCAGGGGATGGTCCACCTCACCGAGCCCCACCGCGGTGGGGTTGTGGGGCCGGGCCGTGTTCGGCTGCCAGTAGCGCTGGTGCTGGAACGGGTAAGTGGGCAGATCGACCCGCCGCGCCACCGGGCCGCCGAACACGGCCCGCCAGTCCGGAGCGGTCCCACGCACCCACAGTCGCGCCAGTGCGCTGTCGAGGGCGAGGGGCTCCGGACGGTCTTTGCGTAGTGCCGGGACGAACTCCGGCTCCACATCGGTTGTTTCGGGTACGCAGGCACGTCCCATGGCGGACAGCACACCGTCCGGCCCGAGTTCGAGATACGTCGTGACGCCTTGTTCGTGCAGGGTGGTGATGCCGTCGTGGAAGCGCACGGCCTCCCGGGCGTGCCGTACCCAGTAGTCCGGCGAGGTGAGCTGTTCCCGGGTGGCGACGGCACCCGTGACGTTCGAGACGACGGGGATGCTCGGGGCGTGGAAGGCCAGGCTGCGCGCCACGGCCTCGAACTCCTCCAGCATCGGGTTCATGTGCGGCGAGTGGAAGGCGTGGCTGACCCGCAGCCGCCGGGTCTTGACCCCCTGTTCCGCCAGTCGCTCGGCCACGTCCAGCGTGGCGAGCAGATCACCGGAGATCACGGTCGAGGTGGGTCCGTTGACGGCGGCGACCGCGACCTCGTGCTCGCGTCCGGCGAGATGCCTGGCGACCTGCTCCTCGGTGGCGAGGACGGAGACCATCGCGCCGTTCCCGGGCAGTGCCTGCATGAGCCGGCCGCGGGCGGCCACCAGGGTGCAGGCGTCCTCCAGGGTCAGCACCCCGGCGACATGAGCGGCCGCCAGCTCGCCGATCGAGTGCCCGGCCACGAACTGCGGCGTGATCCCCAGATGCTCCACGAGCCGGTACAGCGCGACTTCCAGCGCGAACAGAGCGGTCTGCGTGTGGACGGTCTGGTCCAGAAGCTCGGCCTGGCCGTCGAGGTCCTCCTCCGTGCCGAACATGAGGTCGCGCAGGGATCGCCCGAGGTGTCCGTCGAGGTGCTTGCACGCCTCGTCCAGGGCCCGGGCGAAGACGGGCTGTGTGTCGTACAGCTCGCGTCCCATGCCGGGGCGCTGGCTGCCCTGACCGGTGAACAGGAACGCCACACCGCCCGTGGTCGCCTCGCCCTGCACGAGACGGCTCGACGAGCCGCCCTCGGCCAGCGTCGTGAGCTCCGCCAGCAGCCCCTCCCGGTCCTCGGCTCGGACCAGTGCGCGATGACCGAGTGCGGCTCGGTGGAGGGCGAGTGACAGTCCGAGGGCGGGCAGGTCGGTGTCGTTGTGCTGTTCCAGGTGGTCGGTGAGCCGTCGTGCCTGGTCGCGCAGGGCGTTCGGGGTGCGGGCGGACAGCGGGACGGCTACCGCGGTGCCGGTCGCCTCCGGCTCGCGTTCGGACGCCGCGGTTTCCTCGGTGGGGGGTTGTTCGAGGATGACGTGGGCGTTGGTGCCGCTGATGCCGAAGGAGGAGACGGCGGCGCGGCGGGGGCGGCCGGTGTCCGGCCAGGGCTGGGGGGTGTGGAGGAGGCGGACGTTGCCGGTGTCCCAGTCGATGAGGGGGGAGGGCTCGTCGGAGTGGAGGGTGGCCGGGAGGACACCGTGGCGCATGGCCTGGATCATCTTGATGACGCCGCCGACGCCGGCGGCGGCCTGGGTGTGGCCGATGTTGGACTTCAACGAGCCGAGCCAGAGGGGCTGTTCGTTGGTGTGGGCCTGGCCGTAGGTGTTGAGGAGGGCTTGTGCCTCGATGGGGTCGCCGAGGCGGGTGCCGGTGCCGTGGGCCTCGACCGCGTCGATGTCGGCCGGCCCCACTCCCGCATTGCTCAGTGCTGCCTGGATGACGCGTTGCTGTGCGGGGCCGTTGGGGGCGGTGAGGCCGTTGCTTGCGCCGTCCTGGTTGACGGCGCTGCCGCGGACGACCGCGAGAACGGCGTGCCCGTTACGGCGGGCGTCCGACAGCCGCTCCACGACCAGCACACCCACACCCTCGGACCAGCCGGTGCCGTCCGCCCCGGCGCCGAACGACTTGCAGCGCCCGTCCGGCGACAACCCCTTCTGCCTGCTGAACTCGATGAAGGTGTCGGGGGTGGACATGATGGTGACGCCGCCGGCGAGGGCGAGGTCGCATTCGCCGCTGCGGAGGGCCTGGGCGGCCATGTGCAGGGCGACGAGGGACGATGAGCAGGCCGTGTCGACGGTGATGGCGGGACCTTCGAACCCGAAGGTGTACGACACCCGGCCCGACAGCACGCTGGCCGCCGACCCCGTCATGCGCTGGCCCTCCGCGCCGCCCGCGCCGCCCTGGTCGCGGAACGTGAACGTCCCCGCGTAGACGCCGGTGGCGCTGCCGCGCAGGCTCGTCGGGTCGATCCCGGCCCGTTCCAGAGCCTCCCAGGAGGTCTCCAGCAGCAGCCGCTGCTGGGGGTCCATGGCCAGCGCCTCGCGCGGGGAGATCCCGAAGAACTCCGCGTCGAAGTCCGCCGCCCCCTGCAGGAAACCGCCTCGCTGTGTGTACGACGTCCCGGTGCTTTCCCCGGCCGGGTCGTAGAGCGCGTTCAGGTCCCAGCCGCGGTCGGCCGGGAAGTCGGAGATCGCCTCGCCGCCGGAGGCCACCAGCTCCCACAGCTCCTCGGGCGAGCCGATTCCGCCGGGCAGCCGGCTGCCCATGCCGACGACGACGATCGGGTCGTCGCCGGAGTCGCTCGGGCCGCTCACGGCAGCCGTCGGGGAGCCCGCGCCACCGAGCAGTTCGGAGCGCAGATAGCGCACGACGGCGTCCCCGGTGGGGTGGTCGAAGATCAGGCCGTGCGGGACACGCAGCCCCGCTGCCGCGCTGAGCCGGTCGCGCAGCTCGACGCCGGTGAGCGAGTCGAACCCGAGTTCCTTGAACGTGAGCTCCATGTCGACGGACGCCGTGGACGCGTACTCCAGCACGGCGGCCACCTCACGCCGGACCAGATCAGCGACGGACCGCTCCTGCTCCGCCTCCGACAGCCCGGCGAGGCGCTCCGCCGGCGGACCCGCGGCCCGCGGCGCGGGGAACGGTCCGGCCTCGGCGGCGGCGTTGACGTCGGCGTCGCCCGCAGCGGCGACGGACCGCGCAGGGGCATCGCCAGGCGCCGACAGCCAGTAGGACGCCCGCTGGAACGCGTACGTGGGAAGCTCGACGCGGTGACCGGGGGCGACGCGGTGCCAGTCGACGGACACACCGCGGGTGTACAGCTCGGCCAGCGCCGCCAGCAGCGTCGGTACGTCGGCGCGCGTGCGACGTGCGGAGGCGACGAGCAGCGCGTCCTCGGTGAGGCAGTCGCGCCCCATCGCCGCCAGCACGGCGTCCGGGCCCACCTCCAGATACGTATGGATGCCGGACTCCTCCACCGCGCGCATGCCGTCGAGGAAGCGAACGCTGTCGCGGGCGTGGCGCACCCAGTACTCGGCCGTGCCGATCTCCTCGGCCGGAACCGCGCGACCCGTCAGGTTGGACACCACCGTGATGCGGGGAGTGCCGTAGTCCAGACGTGCCGCAACGTCTCGGAAGGCGTCGAGCATGGCGTCCATACGGGGCGAGTGGAACGCGTGACTGACCTGCAGCTGCTTGGTCTTGCGCCCTTGCTCCGCCCAGTGCCCGGCGACCTCCAGGACGGCGTCCTCATCGCCCGCGATCACTGTCGACAGCGGGCCGTTGGCGGCGGCCAACGCCACCTGGTGCTCCCGTCCCGCCAGGGTGGGGCGCACCTCCTCCTCGGACGCCTGGACCGACACCATGGCGCCGCCGCCCGGGAGGGCCTGCATCAGCCGTCCGCGCGCGGCCACCAGCGCCGCCGCGTCCGGCAGCGACAGCACACCCGCGACATGGGCGGCGGCCAGCTCGCCGACGGAGTGGCCGAGGACGACGGAGGGAGCGACCCCCCAGTGGTCGAGGAGCCGGTGGAGGGCGACCTCGTACGCGAAGAGGGCCGGCTGGGTGTAGCGGGTGCGGTGCAGCAGCGCACCGTCGGCGGAGTCCGCGTCGGCGAACATCACCTCCCGCAGCGGCCGGTCGAGTTCGGCGTCCACCACGGCGCACACTTCGTCCAGGGCCCGGGCGAACACCGGGAACGCCTGGTACAGCTCACGTCCCATGCCCGCGCGCTGGCTGCCCTGACCGGTGAACAGGAACGCCACGGCGCCGTCGCCCGCCACCCCGCGCACGAGACCGGGCGCGGGGTCCCCGGCGGACAGCGCGTTCAGCGAGGCCAGCAGCGCGGACCGGTCCTCAGCGACGACGACGGCGCGGTGCTTGAAGTGCGTCCGGGTGGTGGCGAGGGAGTGCGCCACGTCGGCCGGCGCCAGCTCGGGGTGGTCCAGCAGCCGGCGGGCCAGCCGGTCGGCCTGGACACCGAGCGCGTCCCCGGTCCTGGCGGACAGGGGCGCGAGGACCGGAGCGGCCACGTCGGTGCCGGTCGGCACGGAGCCGGCCTCGTGCACCGGCCGCCAGTCGGACAGGACGAGGTGGCAGTTGGTCCCGCCCATCCCGAAGGAGCTGACACCCGCGAAGACCGGCTCGTCGCCGTCGCCACGCAGCGCGGCCGTCCCGGTGGCGACGGCCAGGCCCAGGTCGTCGAGGGGGATCGCGGGGTTCCGACGGGCGAAGTTGAGGCTCGGCACGAGGGTCCCGGCACGCAGGCACAGCGCCGCCTTGATGAGCCCCGCGATACCCGCCGCGCCTTCCAGGTGCCCGATGTTGGTCTTCACGGAGCCGACGAGCAAAGGGTTGTCCGCGGCGCGGCCGGCGCCGAGGACCGTACCGAGGGCCGCCGCCTCGATGGGGTCGCCGACCGGGGTTCCCGTGCCGTGCAGCTCCACGAACCGCACCGCCGACGGCTCGACCCCGGCCGCGGCGCATGCCTGGCGGAGGAGGTCCTCCTGGGCGGCGCCGCGGGGGGTGGTGAGGGCCTCGCCACCGCCGTCGTTGTTGACGGCACCGCCGCGGATGACGCAGTACACCGCGTCCCCTTCGGCGATCGCCTGCCGCAGCGTCTTCAGGACGACTACGCCGCCGCCCTCACCGCGTACGTACCCGTCGGCCCGTTGGTCGAAGGTGTACGTCCGCCCCTCGGGGGACAGCGCTCCGAACCGCTCCGCGACGGTGAACCCCTCCGCGGCCAGGTTGAGGCTGACTCCCCCGGCCAGCGCCACGGTGGACTCACCCTTGCGGAGGCTCTCGCAGGCGAGCTGGACGGCCACCAGGGACGAGGACTGGCCGGTGTCCACGACCAGGCTGGGGCCCTGCAGCCCCAGTGCGTAGGACAGGCGGTTGGCGATGATGCCGCGGCTGGTACCGGTGATGGTGTGGTGGGTGACGCCCTCGGCGCCGTACTGGTGCCCGAGTTTGGCGTAGTCGTCCCAGATCGCGCCGATGAAGACGCCGACGGGGGTGTCGTGCAGCTCGGCGGGGACGATGCCCGCGTTCTCCAGCGACTCCCAGCCCAGTTCGAGAACCAGGCGCTGCTGCGGATCCATGGCCGTCGCCTCGCGTGGGGAGACGCCGAAGAACTCCGGTTCGAATCCGTCGACCTCGTCGAGGAATCCGGCGGGCCGGATGTCGGTGCCTGCCGGCAGCCCGGGACGCCCGTCGGGAACCGGGCCGACCGCGCTCTCGCCGCCGGACAGCAGCCGCCAGAAGGCGTCGGGGTCCTGGGCACCCGGGAAGCGGCAGGCGACGCCCACCACAGCGATTGCGTCGTCCGGTACCGAATACCCCTCCGGACGATCGGATCCGGGACGAATGGCCATGTTCTTCGCTCTCCTGTCGGCGACAACAGCACACGACGGACCGGACCGTGGCGTGCGGACGTGCGTGAAGTGGCGCGGGCGGGGTGCGACGACAGCCGCGCGAGGCTGCTCGCACCGCGCCCGCGAGGGGGGATCGCGGTGAAGGTGCTACGGGTACGCGTAGAAGCCGCGGCCGGACTTCTTGCCCAGCAGTCCTGCCTCGACCATCCGCAGCAGCAGGGCGGGCGGCGCGTACAACGGCTCCTTGGACTCCTCGTACAGGGCCTCGGCGATCGAGACCGTGGTGTCGAGGCCGATCAGGTCGGCGAGCCGCAGCGGACCCAGCGGGTGCGAGCAGCCCAGCGTCATGCCCTGGTCGATCACCTCGGCGGTGGCGAGGCCGGAGTCGACCATGCGGATCGCGGACAACAGGTAGGGGAACAGCAGGGCGTTCACCACGAACCCCGCGCGGTCCGGTGACTTGATGGCGCTCTTGCCGAGCCGGCCCACCACGAAGTCCTCGGTACGGCGGCTCACCTGGGGATCCGTCAGGATCGAGTCGACGAGTTCGACGAGGGGCAGGACCGGAGCCGGGTTGAAGAAGTGGATCCCGATGACGTGCTCGGGACGGGCCGTGGCGTGCGCGAGGCGCGCGACGGACAGCGAGGATGTGTTCGAGGCGAGGATCGCGTCCGGAGCCTGGACGATCTTGTCGAGCGAGGCGAACAGGTCGAGTTTGAGGGCCTCGTCCTCCTTCACCGCCTCGATCACGAGTTGACGGTCGCTCAGTTCGCCCAGATCCCGGGTGAACGTGATCAGCCGTAGCGCCTGGTCGCGCTGCTTCTCGGTGATCTTCCCCTTGCTCAGGGCCCGGTCCAGCGAGCGGGTGACGCGCGCGGGACCGGCCTGAAGGGAACGGTCGGAGGAGACCGCGACCCGGACGTCGCAGCCCGCCTTGGCGCACAGTTCCGCGATCCCGGCACCCATGATGCCGCTGCCCACGACACCGATCCGTTCGATGCCTTCGACGCCTTCGACGTCCTCGGCGACCGGTGTGGCCGTCATGCCGTCACCCCCCAGCGCAGCAGCGAAGCGCCGATGGACATACCCCCGCCGAACCCGGCGAGCAGTACGAGGTCGCCGGGAGTCAGGGCGCCTGAGCGGTTCGCCTCGTCGAGCGCGACCGGCACCGAGGCGCTGCCGACGTTGCCGTACTTCTGCAGGGTCCGGTGCGTGACCGCGCCGGTCAGCCCGGCCAGTCCGACGACTTCGCCGAGCATGACCCCGTTCGCCTGGTGCGGTACGAAGTGGTCCACCGCCGCCATGCCGACTCCGACCCGGTCGGCCAGCGCGGTCAGGGCCGGCGGCACGTGCTCGCTGACGAAGTCGCGCACTCCACGGCCGTTCATCCGGAAGTAGTGGCCGCCCTCGGCGAGGGTCGCCTCGGAGGTCGGGTTCCTGCTGCCGCCCGCCTCCACCCGGATGAGGTCGTGGGCGTCTCCCCGGCTCACGAGGTCGGTGCCGATGATGCCGTACGGCTCGTCGACCGGGCCGAGGACCGCGGCCCCGGCGCCGTCGGCGAAGAGCACTGCCGTGCGCCGGTCGCCGAAGTCGAGGATGCGGGAGTAGAGGTCGGCACCGATGACGAGCACCCGGGAGCCGGGCCGCGTCCGGGCGAGGCCGCGCGCCACCTCCAGGGCGTAGACGAAGCCGCTGCACACGACGTTGACGTCGAGACAGGCCGCCCGGTACGCGCCGAGTGCGTCCTGCACCAGATACGACGTGGGCGGCTGCGGATAGTCACCGGTCGAGGTGGACACGATCAGGTAGTCGATGTCCTCGGCCGTCAGCCCCGCCTGCTCCAGAGCCCGCTCGGCCGCGCGGGCGGCGAGGTCCGAGGTGGCCTCGTGCGGTGCCGCATAGCGGCGCGACACGATCTGCGTCTTGCGCTCGATCCATTCGGCGGTGACGCCGACGCGGGTGGCGACCTCTTCGTTGCCCACTTCCTCCTTGGGCAGATAGGAACCGGTCGATATGATTCCGATTCGTTTTCCTGTCACGTCACGTGGCCCTTTCCTGGGAATTCGCACGTTCGGCAGGCGCATTCCGGGCCGGGGTGCGCAGCGGATTCAGCCGCTCGGCCCCGATGGCGGCCCGCTTCTCGGGGTCGGTGACACCGAGGCCTTCCTCCCGGGCCAGACACAGGACGCCGACCTTGCCGATGTGCTGGTTCCGCTGGACGAGCCTGGCGGCCTCGGCAACCTCGGCCAGCGGATACACCTCCGAGAGGACAGGGGACAGCCGTCCGAGTCGGACCAGTCGGTTGCACTCCCACTGCTCCTGGAGGTTCGCTGCGTGACTGCCCACAATGCGCTTGAGGTTCATCCAGAGATAACGGTTGTCGAACTGGTGCTGGTAACCGGTGCTCGAACCGCAGGTGACGACGGTGCCACCGCGTCGGACGACGAAGACCGAGATACCGAACGTGGCCTGACCGATGAAGTCGAAGACGACGTGGGGGTCCTCGCCCACCGCCGCCCTGATGGCCCGGCCCAGCCGTTTGCCCAATTCGATGGTGCGGTCGGGCGTGAGCGCGTCATCGCCACTCAGGCCGATCTCGTTCCGGTTGATGACGACATCGCATCCGAGAGCACGCAGAATGTCGGCCTTTTCTTCCGAACTGACCACACCGACGGGTATTCCGCCCGCATTCTTGACCAGCTGCACGGCGAAGGCTCCGAGACCACCGGTCGCCCCCCAGATGAGGACGATGTCGCCCTGCTTGATGCGGGCCCCGTTGTCGCTGATCAGCATCCGGTAGGACGTGGCGGCCGTGAGCATGACGCCCGCCGACTCCTCCCAGGTCAGATGAGGGGGCTTGGCCAGCAGCTGGCTCGCCCGGACGACGGTGTAGTGCGCGAGACCACCGAAGTTGGTCTCGTAGCCCCAGATGCGCTGTCCGGCGCCGAGCATGCCGTCGGCGTGCGTGGCCGGCTCCTGATCGTCCACCTGCACACAGCTGACCACGACATGGTCTCCGGCGCGCCAGCGCCGCACTCCGGCGCCGACGCGCACGATGACGCCCGACGCGTCCGAGCCCAGGACGTGATGCGGCAGGTCATGACGTGCCGCGTATCCGCCCTCCCGGCCCATTCGCTGCAGGAATCTGAACGTGGGTACCGGGGAAAACGTCGCCGACCAGACCGTGTTGTAGTTGATCGAACTCGCCATCACGGCCACCACGACTTCGTCCGGCGCGAGTTCGGGCATGGGTACACGGCCCACGTGGAGGGACTTCCGGACATCCCTTTCGGAGGCGCCGTCGAACATGCTTGAATCGTCGATTCTCAGATGCGCAGCCGTATAACTGTCGGGAAGATCGATCTTCTCGATTTCCTCCGCGTCGACCCCTTCCAGGAGCGCCTCGGTCAACGCATCCATGCCAACCCCTTCCGACGAGTTCCCGCGACGCCGGACACGTTACGCATTAGCCCTGGTCGACTCGTACCCTTAGCCACCCCCTATGCGGCACTCATAAGGGTGGGGGATGGCGTCGATAGGGGGCTTCTGGAATTTAAAGCATCTCGTTTTCGCGCGGTACGGATGCATACTCCGCGGGGACGGGTTCGCCTCCGGAGGGTCGCAGGACGCCGGCCGGGTCAGCGCGCGGTGGCGGAGCATCAGGGAGGGGCTGACCTGGACGCGCGGGAAGAACCCTGCGGAGGTCTCCGTGAAGGTGAGGGCCCGCTCGCCCGGGCTGCACCATGGCTCAGTGCGGCAAGCGCGAGTCGAAGGGGCCCGCAAGCCGGCGTCCGGGGCGGCTCAGAGCATGAGCCGGGGCGGCAGAGGGGCTGCACCGCGAAGACGACCGGGGCCGCCACCCCCCACAGGAGAGGCCCCGGCCGTCGCGCGGTACGGGCCGCGCGGCGGCCCGTACCTTCTACAGCGTCATGACTGCGTTTTCTGTCACACCCGGGCGGACACATCGCGGATTCCGGGGTAGTTGCACGTTGTACGGACATGGACGAGCAGAGCTTTCAGGCCGTAACGTGCCTTTCGCGCCGGACGCGGAAGGTGTATGACCACCGCAACCACCTGCGGTTCCAGAGCCGCAACCATCAACTGAGGAACCACGACGGCGAGAACCGGTCCGCGACAGCGGCACCGGCTTAGGCGCAAAAGGGGCGCAGTGCTGGGGGACGACGCGGAGCTGACCGCCGCGGTGCTTGCGGCACAGGACGGGGACGAGAGCGCGTTCCGGACTGTGTACCGCGCTGTGCACCCGCGGCTGCTCGGGTACGTACGGACGCTGGTCGGCGACCCGGACGCCGAGGACGTCGCGTCGGAGGCGTGGCTGCAGATAGCGCGTGACCTGGAGCGCTTCAGCGGGGACGCGGACCGCTTCCGTGGCTGGGCCGCCCGGATAGCCCGTAACCGCGCGCTGGACCACATACGCATGCGCGGCCGCCGCCCCGCGATCGGCGGCGACGAGACGGAGCTGACCGGGAAGGCCGCCGAGTCCGACACGGCGGGCGAGGCCATGGAGGCCCTGGCCACCGACGGCACCCTCTCCCTCATCGCCCGACTGCCGCAGGACCAGGCCGAGGCCGTCGTCCTGCGCGTGGTCGTGGGGCTCGACGCCAAGACGGCCGCTCAGACGCTGGGCAAGCGTCCGGGTGCCGTACGAACCGCCGCGCACCGGGGTCTGAAGCGGCTCGCCGAGTTGCTCGGCGACGATCCGGAATCGGCCGGGGTGCTCGACGCCCTGCCTCCCCAGCGAGGAACCCGCGACCGTGCGGTGACGTCTGCGAGTGTGACGCAAATGCGTGCGCGTACGCAGAAGGATGTGTGATGGCCGACGAGCAGTACAGGTGGCTGGACCGCGAAACGGCGGAGCGTTTGCTGCGCGGAGAGTCACTCGAAGCTGTCGACCCGGCCGACCGCGACCAGGCCGAACGCCTCGCCAAGACGCTTGAGGCGCTGACCGCCGAACCCCCGCTGAGCAGCGCGGAACTCCCCGGAGAGGCCGCAGCGCTGGCGGCGTTCCGCACGGCGCGCGCGGGCCGGGTCACCGAGTCCGCGACCGTCGGCCACAGTTCCGTATCGGGTGCCTCCGTGGTCTCCGACGCCCCCGACGCCGGGCTCGTCGACGTCGGGCTGGTCCATATCGGTGGCTCCGACAACGGTGTCCGCCGCCCCAGCCGACCTCGCTGGGCCCGCCCCGTGCGGCTCGGTCTCGCCGCCGCGCTGGCCGTCGGCATGGTCGGCGGAGTCGCGGTCGCGGCCGGAACCGGAGTCCTGACATCGCCGTTCGTCGGAGACGAAGGGGGCCGCCCGGCCGCCACGGTCTCGGCACCGGTACCCCCGGAACGCCCGCTCTTCTCGCCCTCGCCGGAGGGCGGTGTGCGGGGCGGACCCGAGCCCGACGACGACTCGCGGGCCCCCACGGACCCGGGCACCACCGAGGGCGCCGAACCCGGCGGTCCCGCCCCGGACCGCGGATCCGCCCCCGACCGTGACAAGGCCGCCCGCGGCTGGTGGAAGGCCGTCACGGCGTACTGCCGCGACCTGCGCGACGGCAAGGAACTGTCGAACGACCGCCGGCGTGCCCTGGAGAGCGCGGCGGGTGGCTCCGAGCGCGTGCGGAAGTACTGCCGGGGCGTCCTCAATGCCGTCGACGACGGCACCTGGGGCAAGTCGGGCAGCGGCAAGGACAGGGACCGCGACCGGGAACGGGACCGGGAACGGGACAGGGACCGGGACAGCGACGACGACGAGGGCGACCGTGCCGATTCGCGTGGCGACGGCTGGGGCGGCCGGCACGGCGACGACCGTGACCGTGACCACCACGGTGACCGCCGTGACCGTGACGGCGGCCGTGACGGTCACCGCACGCAAGGCGCCGTAGCGGCCACGTCCACTGTGGTGGCGCGGACGGCGGCCCTTCTGCCGGGCCGTGCCCTCACTTCCGTAGCAAGTCGCTGACCTGCAGTTTTGTGATTGGTTGAAAATTCTTCGCCGCTGGAGTGACACTTTCGGCCGCCACGGCGCTGATGTGAGTGAGCCGACTGGTCATCGGCCGTCGCACAGAGCCGGGGTTCCCCCCGTACCTACGGCTCGTGCATCGGCGCGGGCGGGACACGTTCCCCCGGTCCCGCCCGCGCCCCACACACCTCCCGCGCCTCACCAGTGGACGACGAGCTTGTCGCCGGTCCTCACCTGCGCGAACATCTCCGCGATCGCCCGCTCGTCCCGGACGTTGACACAGCCGTGCGAGGCGCCGGCGTAGCCCGTGGCAGCGAAGTCGGACGAGTAGTGCACCGCCTGGCCCCCGCTGAAGAACATCGCGTACGGCATCGGTGAGTCATAGAGCGTCGACACATGGTGCCGTGACTTCCAGTAGACGCTGAACACACCTTCCCGGGTCGGTGTGTACTGCGACCCGAACCGTACCGGCACCGTCAGGACCGACCGCCCGTCGATCATCCAGCGCAGGGTCCGGCTCGACTTGCTGATGCACAGCACCCGGCCGGTCAGGCACCGCGCGTCCGGCGCGTCGGCCGGCTGGCCGCCCATCAGGTACAGGTCCCACTTGCCGGGCTCGCGCGTCATCCTCAGCAGCCGCTCCCAGGTGACCTCGTCGGTCTTCCCCGTTCTCGGCAGCCCCCGCTTGCCCTGGAAGCCCCTGACCGCCTGCTCCGTCAGGTCGTCGTACGTCCCGGTCGGCCCGTCGAAGAGCCAGGCGATCTGACGCAGACGGGCCTGGAGCTCCCGGATGTCACGGCCCTCGTCGCCCCGCGACCACAGCACGGCGGCCGGTGCCGCGGGCGTGGGCTTCGCGCTCGGCTTGTCGTCGGGAGCCGCCGACTTCGGGGACGGCGTGCCGCTCGGGAGCTCTATGCGCACGGGCGAACGCCGATCCTCCTCGCCGGAGGCCTGCACGGTGCAGCCGCACAGCACGGTCAGCGCGGCACCGCAGGCCAGCGCGGCGGTCCCTCGTCCCGCGCCCTTGCCCCGTGTCCGCCCCATACCCCTGTTACGCATCCCGGCCCCCGTCGTCTCACCGCGGCCACCCCCGGCCGCCCGACCACCCTGGTGTCACCTGAGATGTTCCCCGCACGTGACCGGTTGCGAACTACGCGGCATGGTTGGACACAGAGGTGAAGGACACCGTCCACCGTCCGCGGTGGCGGGCTACAGCCACGGCGAGCTCGGAGGCCACACCATGGCGCGAGAGTCTGAGTCCAAAGTGCCCATCGAGCCGGTGTACGGGCCGCACGCGCTGAGCGGCTGGGACCCGGCCGAGAAGCTGGGGGAGCCGGGCTCGTACCCCTTCACCCGCGGCGTGTACCCCACGATGTACACCGGCCGCCCCTGGACGATGCGCCAGTACGCCGGCTTCGGCACGGCGACGGAGTCCAACGCCCGCTACCGGCAGCTGATCGCCCACGGCACGACCGGCCTGTCGGTCGCCTTCGACCTGCCCACCCAGATGGGCCACGACTCCGACGCGCCGATCGCGCACGGCGAGGTCGGCAAGGTGGGCGTGGCCATCGACTCGGTCGACGACATGCGGGTGCTGTTCGACGGGATCCCGCTGGACAAGGTCTCGACGTCGATGACGATCAACGCGCCGGCGGCGCTGCTGCTTCTCCTCTACCAGCTGGTGGCGGAGGAGCAGGGGGTCCCGGCGGACCGCCTCACCGGCACCATCCAGAACGACGTGCTGAAGGAGTACATCGCCCGCGGGACGTACATCTTCCCGCCGAAGCCCTCGCTCCGGCTGATCGCCGACATCTTCCGGTACTGCCAGGCCGAGATCCCGCGCTGGAACACGATCTCGATCTCCGGCTACCACATGGCCGAGGCGGGCGCGTCTCCCGCGCAGGAGATCGCCTTCACGCTCGCGGACGGCATCGAGTACGTCCGCACGGCGGTGGCGGCGGGCATGGACGTGGACGACTTCGCGCCCCGTCTGTCCTTCTTCTTCGTGGCCCGTACGACGATCCTGGAGGAGGTCGCCAAGTTCCGTGCGGCGCGCAGGATCTGGGCCCGGGTGATGCGGGACGAGTTCGGCGCGCGGAACCCCAAGTCCCTGATGCTGCGCTTCCACACGCAGACGGCCGGCGTCCAGCTGACGGCCCAGCAGCCGGAGGTGAACCTGGTGCGTGTGGCGGTCCAGGGCCTCGCGGCCGTCCTCGGCGGCACCCAGTCGCTGCACACCAACTCCTTCGACGAGGCGATCGCGCTGCCCACGGACAAGAGCGCCCGCCTCGCGCTGCGCACCCAGCAGGTGCTGGCGTACGAGACGGACGTGACGGCGACCGTGGACCCTTTCGCGGGCTCGTACGCCATCGAGCGGATGACCGACGACGTCGAGGCGGCCGCGGTGGAGCTGATGCAGCGCGTCGAGGACCTCGGCGGCGCGGTGGCGGCCATCGAGGAGGGCTTCCAGAAGGGCGAGATCGAGCGCAGCGCCTACCGGATCGCCCAGGAGACGGACGCCGCCGAGCGGGTCGTCGTCGGTGTCAACCGCTTCCAGCTCGACGAGGAGGAGCCGTACGAGCCGCTCCGCGTCGACCCCGCGATCGAGGCCCGGCAGGCGGAGCGCCTCGCGAAGCTGCGCGCCGGGCGCGACCGGGGCGCGGTGGACTCGGCCCTGGCCGCGCTGAGGAAGGCCGCCGCGGGGGAGGACAACGTCCTGTACCCGATGAAGGACGCGCTGCGGGCCCGGGCGACGGTGGGGGAGGTGTGCAACGCGCTGCGGGAGGTCTGGGGGACGTACGTCCCCAGCGACACCTTCTGATCCGCGCCGTCTCGCCCGCTGAAATCCGGGATCGGATTGTCGTACCCCCGTGCCACACTCCTTTCCATGTTCGGTGTCATCGACCTCCCCACCTACCTCGCGGGCCTGATCCTGATCGTCCTGCTGCCCGGTCCCAACTCGCTGTACGTGCTGTCCGTCGCCGCGCGCCGGGGCGTCCGTCCCGGGTACACCGCCGCGGCCGGTGTCTGGTGCGGGGACACCGTGTTGATGACCCTGTCCGCCGCCGGAGTCGCCTCCCTGCTGCAGACGAACGCCGTGTTGTTCGGGATCGTGAAGTACGCGGGGGCCGGGTATCTGACCTGGCTGGCGATCGGGATGATGCGGGCGGCCTGGGGGATGTGGCGGAACCGGCGCGCGGCGGCCGCCGAGGAGAGCCCGGCCCCGGCCGCCGAGGAGCGGCCCTTCCGGCGGGCCTTCGTGGTCAGCCTGCTCAACCCCAAGGCGATCCTCTTCTTCGTCGCCTTCTTCGTGCAGTTCGTCGACCCGGCGTACGCCTACCCCGCGCTGTCGTTCGTCGTGCTCGGCGTCTTCGCACAGCTCGCGAGCTTCCTGTACCTCAGCGCGCTGATATTCGGCGGCACGAAGCTGGCGGCCGCGTTCCGCAGGCGCAAGCGCCTGTCGGCCGGGGCCACTTCGGCGGCGGGGGCGTTGTTCCTCGGCTTCGCTGTGAAGCTCTCGCTCGCCGGCAGCTGATCACTCGCCGGCAGCTGATCACTCGTAGGCGGCTGATCACTCGTCGGTGGCTGATCAGAGGCCGACGCGCGCCAGGTAGGCAGACAGGCCGTCGGCCGCCTCGCCCGCCCACCCCACATACCCGTCCGGCCGGACCAGGAGCAGGCCCTTCCCGTACGACGCCTGCTCCTGCCCGCCGACCACCCGTACGGCCTCCGGCAGTTCCGGCGCCGGGGCGCCCACCGCGATCAGCGTCCAGTGCGGTCCCCGGAACGCGTCGAACAGCCGCACGCCGCCCAGGTTCCCGTCCGGCGCGCGATCGCCCGCCCGCACCGGGCCCGGCGCCGGCCGTGTCTCCCGGGTCAGCGACGACTCCCGGTACCCCAGGCCGAGCTGGCGGGTCGCCTCGCCGCGGCGCACCTGGCCGCGGTGCACGCTCGTCGACAGGCCGAGCATGTCCGCGGCGATGGGACGCCGTTCCTCCTCGTAGGTGTCGAGGAGTGCCGCGTCGGCCCCGTCCCGCAGCACCGCGCCCAGTTTCCAGCCCAGGTTGTAGGCGTCCTGGACGCTGGTGTTGAGGCCCTGCCCGCCGGCCGGCGAGTGGATGTGCGCGGCGTCCCCCGCGAGGAACACCCGCCCGTCCCGGAACCGGTCCGCCAGCGCCGCGCGCGGCCGGAAGTCCGAGGCCCAGCGGACCTCCGTCACGTCTTCCGGCGCGAGGTGGGAACGCGCGGCGACCGCCTTGCGCACGCCGTCCGCCGAGACGTCCACCGAGGACCCCTCGGGGAACCGGGCCGCGACCTGGAAGTCCTCCGTGCCGGCGAGCGGGCAGATCGCGAGGAAGTCCTGGCCCTCCCCGTGCGGCGGGAAGATGTGCCAGTTGGCCCGGTCCAGGCCCGTGATCCTGACGTCCGCCACCAGCGTCGGGTTCGGGTCGACGGTCTCGCCGGTCATGCCGATGCCGAGGGCCCGCCGTACGGCCGAACGCCCGCCGTCGGCGGCGACGACGTACCGCGCGCGGACGCTCTCGCCCGCCGCGAAGCGGGCCGTCACGCCGTCCTCGTCCTGTGCGATCCCGACGAGCTCCCGGCCGAAGGCGACCCTTCCGCCCAGCTCCGTCAGCCGCGCGAAGAGGATCTCCTGGGTCCGCCACTGCGGGACCATCCACGGCTCGGTGTGCGAGTCCTCCGTGACCTCCGCCGGGTCGAACATCTGGTGCTCGCCGACCCGCCTGCCGTCCTGCCAGATCATCCCGACCGGATAGCTGCCGCCTGCCGCGCGGATCGCGTCGAGCACGCCGAGGTCGTCGAAGACCTCCATCGTGCGCGGCTGGATCCCCTTGCCGCGCGAGCCGGGGAAGAGCCGGTCGGCCCGCTCCACGACGAGCGCGTCCACGCCGCGCCGGGCGAGATCGATGCCGAGGGCGAGGCCGGTGGGACCCGCGCCGACGATCAGTACATCCGTGTCCGCCGGTACATCCGCATGCGTGCTCATGAGCGCCATCTCCTTAACGCTGTTAAGTTCCCTTGGTCACGAGCGTGCCCTTAACGGCGTTAAGCTGTCAAGCGTGAATACGGAACGCCGAGCGCCCCTCGATCGCACACGCGTCGCGGACACCGCCCTCAAGCTCCTGAACGAGGTCGGCCTAGACGGCCTGACCCTCCGGGCCATCGCCAAGGAACTGGACGTCAAGGCGCCGGCCCTGTACTGGCACTTCAAGGACAAACAGGCGCTGCTCGACGAGATGGCGACCGAGATGTACCGGCGGATGGTCGCCGCGACGCCCCCCGACCCGGACGAGGGCTGGCGGGAGCGGCTCCTGAGGTCCAACCGGGGGCTGCGCGCGGCGCTGCTCGGCTACCGCGACGGGGCCAAGGTCTTCAGCGGCTCACGCTTCACCGGCATCGAGCACGCCGAGCAGATGGAGGACAACCTGCGCCTGTTCACGGCCGCCGGCTTCGCCCTCGCCGACGCGGTCCGCGCGACCTCGACGACGTACTTCTACACCCTCGGCTTCGTCACCGAGGAACAGGGCGTCGAGCCGCTCGCGGGTGAACGCCGTGAGGGGTACGACATAGAGCAGCGCGCCCGCCTGATGGCCGACTTTCCCCTGTCGGCTCAGGCGGGCGCGGAGATCTTCACCGACTACGACCGGCACTTCGAGGAGGGGCTGGCGGTGGTGGTCGCCGGTATCGAGGCGCGGTACGGGGTCGGCTGAGCGAGGCGGCGGATCACCTCGCCCGGCGGCGGGCGTTGCGGATCGCGCGGGTGACGACCGGCGGGAGCACATCCGCGGCGAGCTTGCGGGCGCGGCTGCGGGGCGGCTTCGGACGCGCGGGGCGAGCGGCGGAGGCGGCGGCGGGCGCGGTGGGCGCGGAGGGCTCCGCGGGGATGCTGTCCGCGTGCCGGGACGGCGGGAACGGCGGGGCCTGCATGCCCTTGGCCTTGAGGCGGATGATGCGGTGTCCGGCAGCCTGCTGGACGCTCAGGTGGCAGTCCGTGCGCGCCCGCACCATCGCCAGCAGCTCCTCCTGGACCGGCTCGGAGTCGCCCCAGGTGGCGTACAGCTTCTGGGTGCTCAGACAGATCGGGCGCAGGCCACGGTTGATCACGGCCTCCCAGGTGGCTATCGCCACTCCCGGCGTGTGCTCGGAGCGGAAGTCGTCCAGGACGACCACTCCGTCCGGCAGCAGCAGGTCGTGAGCCGCGCCGATGTCGCCGTACACGTGCTCGTACAGGTGCGAGCCGTCGACGTGGACGAACCGGCAGGAGTCCGCCGGGACCTCGTCGGGCACGATCGAGCTGGGGCCCTGCAGGACGCGCGGCAGTTCGTCGTGGAAGGAGAGGTAGTTCTCCTCGAAGGCCTGCCGGGTCAGCGCGCTGTACGACTTCGCCGACTCCGCCTTGTTGGCGTCGTCCGGCGCGTCTCCCTCGAAGAGGTCGCACACCGTGTAGCGCTCACCCGGCTGGAGGCGCCGGCCGGTGAAGATCGCGCTCTTGCCCATGAACACCCCGACCTCCAGCAGGTCGCCGCGCATCCCCGCGGACTGCTGCCGGTCGAGGAGCCAGTCGAAGAGCACCTGGTCGAGCGGGGGAAACCAGCCGGGGACGTCGTCAAGGGTGCGAGGGCGTCGGACGGCGGGCGTGGACTGTGTGGCTGCCATAGGCGCGAGCACTCCGTTGTGATCCTGCGAGTCGGACGGGGTACTCCGGTGTCTGCCCCGTGCGAATACGCCAAACCAGCTGTGCGATGAACGGCAGGACAACATCGCATGGTCAACGGGGGGCTCATCGGTTTCCGTGCGGTGTACCGGATCGCCGGGCCCCGGCAGGCCGCGCTCGGCGGGGTCTCGACCAGCGGGTTTCAGTCCGGATAGCCCCATGCGCGGGCCAATTCTGCCAGCCGTTGCGGAAGCTCGACGTCCGGGTGGGCGGTGCGGGCGGGCTGGATCCGGCCGGACTTGAGGGTGCTGGACCAGTCGCCGAGCTGGGGGCGGAGGGTGCCGTGGTCCTGTGCGCCGTAGTCGAGCATGCCGGGCTCCCACGGAAGGCCGAGATAGGCGCAGATGCCGCGGGTGACCCGCTCCGGCTCCGCGGTCAGTTCCTCGTACCGGATCACATGGGCGTCGAGGTTCTGCCGCGCCTCCTCCAGCTTCTCGCTGTAGCCGAGGACCTCGGCGCGGACGGCCTCGTGGTCGGGGTCCGCCCGGCGGCTGGTCAGGGACGCGATCACGGCGGCGGGGTGGCGCAGCAACAGGATGTGGCGTGCCTGGGGCCAACATCGGTGCAGCCGGGGCCAGATGAGGGTGTTCGGCGGGGTCTTGTCGACGATGACGTCCTTGCCGCTGCGAGTGAGCTCCAGGTGCAGGACCCGGTCCCACAGCAGGTGCTCCAGCTCGTCCTTGTCGAGCTCCAGCTCCCTCATGGCGGCCGCGGTGAACTCACGGGACAGGTGCACGTGCAGCGTGCGCAGATGCATCTCGTGCGGGGCCCGGATCCGGCTGTGGCTGTTCAGCAGCACCCGCAGCAGCGTCGAGCCGGAACGCACCGAGGACAGGACGAAGACCGGCGACTCCACCAGGCGCGGAGCGGGCGGGGCGGTGTAGTCGGCTTCGGAGTCATCCGCGCTGCGGGGCGAGGGGACGGCGTTCAGGTTCCCGCGCGGTGGGCTCACGGCCTGCATCATCAGCCTGCCCCGACGCTTCAGTCCCTTGCTGATCGCCGTCATCCGAGGGTCTCGCACGGTGACACCTTTCTCTCGCGCTGTGCCTCCGCATCCCAGGGGCGGCAGGTGAACGGCAGATGGCGCGCAGGAGAAGCGAAGCGGGGACGTGCATGCGCACATCCCCGCTGACCAGGTGTCTTACCGCTTCCTTAATTCTTCCTGGGAATCGAGGCCAGCTTGCGACGAATCAGCGGAGTGGCCCAGTCCTCCACGTACCGGTTGAGCAGCCGGGCGAGCAGCAGCATCGCGCCGACGGTCAGCAGGACGGTGGCGTACGACGGGATGTTCAGCCCCTGGTGGAGCGCCTTGATGACGACCCAGCCCAGGTGCTCGTGCACGAGGTAGAAGGGGTACGTCAGGGCGCCCGCGACCGTCAGCCAGCGCCAGTTGGCCCAGTGCAGCCAGCCCAGGGCGATCGCGGCCACGGCGACGTAGCCCAGGGTGACCACCAGCATGATGCCGAAGGAGCTGCGGTAGGAGAAGGCGTCGACGTCGGGGGCGTGCCACAGCCGCGACACCGCGTAGTGCTGGCCGATCAGCCAGCTCACGATCACGATGCCCCAGGCGTACGCGTCCTTGCGGTCGCGGTGCACCAGGTACAGGCCGACGCCGCCGATGAAGTACGGGGCGTACTCGGGCATCAGGAGGATGTCGAGGAGCGGCTGCTGCGCGCCCTCCGTGATGACCGCGGCGAGGGTCCAGACGGCGCAGAACAGGATCACGCGGCGGCGGGTCGCGCCGGGCAGTACGACGCACAGCGCGAACAGGGCGTAGAAGCGGATCTCCGCCCACAGGGTCCAGCACACGCCGAGCACCCGGTCGACGCCCAGCGGCTGCTGAAGCATCGTCAGGTTCACCAGGGCGTCGCTGGGGGACACCGCCTTGTAGGTGACGACCGGCAGTGCGAAGACGAGCGTCACGATGATGATGGCCGCCCAGTAGGCCGGCAGCAGCCGGGCGGCGCGGGACGCGAAGAACGACTTCAGCGGCCTGCCCCAGCCGCTCATGCAGATCACGAACCCGCTGATCACGAAGAACACCTGGACGCCCAGGCAGCCGTACGCGAAGTAGCCGTGCAGCGTGGGGAACTGCTGTTGCGGCGAGCTTCCCCAGGCGTCGGTGACCTCGCCGCCGCGGCCGCCGTAGTGGTACGCCGCCACCATCAGCGCGGCGATCAGGCGCAGTCCGTCCAGTGCGCGCAACCGGGGCTCGCGGGGCTTGTCCGGCTTGGGTGGGCGGGACGAGGCGACCGGTGGGAGGACAGTGCGTACCACGGTGCCCGTGGAGGTCACTTTGGTGTCCTCGGGCGTGTCGATCACAGGATTCCCCTCGCTGGGATTCAGCCGGACCACAGCACACTAGTCCGAATCCAAGCGCCCACTTCGGCGAGCGGAGCAAGATTCGCCGCGCCGTCCGCGCGAGTTCACCTACGCGTCGCTTCCAACTCCGACCCCACCGGCCCCACCCGCGCGACGCCTCGAGATTGTGAAAACGCCGCATAGACGGAGTGTCGTTCCGGCGACGCGGGGGTGCCGTGTCGGGGGCGGCCCCGGGTGAGTGAGGGGAGTTGCGCAACTACTCGAAGGGGAGCGCCTCGCAAACGCCGTCAGGGACGGGTTGCTGCCCCCAAGTGGCGCCGACGTCGGCCGTCCCAGGGCGGATGGCTGCGCCGGCCGGGGGAACCGGGAAGCAGCGCGCGCTGCTTGAGCGCCGGCCCGGCGCGGTCCACGGTGTCGACCGCGCCGCCCACCCCTGCCCGGCCCGGCGGACAGCCCGCACCGACCCGCCGGGGAGCGCCACCCCGCGGGGGCACCCATCGCGCTACGGCGCTCTTGCGTCCGGCAGCGGAAGGCGCCCCGTGCCCGAAGGCCCAGGGCGGGGGGTGGGCCAACCCGCCGGCCAGGCCCTAGCGGCGTACCGCTCGCCGCAGGTTGCGGGCCTTTCGGGCCACGCGGCGGACCGTGGCGTTGCGGGGGATGAAGGACAGCTGGGCCGGGAGGCCGCCGGGCAGGGCCAGGGACGTCAGGCGCTTGCGCTTGAAGTAGCGGAGCGTCCGCTCGCTCAGGTTCTTGGACAGGTAGCGCTCCGTCTCCTCGCGCAGCCCCGGCAGGATCTTCGGCTGCATCGCGAAGCCCACCGCACGCACCAGCGCCCCCAGCGCACCGACGTCCATGCTCCGGCGCTGCTCGGTGACCGCGCTACGGTCGCCCAGTTCCGGAAGCAGCGCGTGCACGATCGTGACCGGCACCCGGTTGCTGTTCTCGTACGGCGTCAGCCGCTCCAGCAGCAGCTCGGTGCCCACCTGTGCGACCGGAAGGCCGTACAGCGCGGACGCGGTGAGCAGGGCCGTGGAGAAGCAGCCCACCACCAGCGCGGGCCGCATCCGCTGGTACAGCACCTCGGCGAGAACCGGCGTGTCGAGCACGGTGAGCTCGACGCCGAGCTTCTCCGCCTCCTTCTCCAGGCTGCGGGTGAAACGGGCCGGAGCCGAGGGGTGCGGCTTGAACACCACCTTGTCGTGGCCCAGCCCGGCCGCGCCCTTCAGCATCCGCACATGCAGGTCCTCCTCCTCGTCATCGCTGAGGATGCCGAGCGCGGAGAGGTACTGGCCGAGCAGCAGCGCGGGTTCCTCGATCTCCGGCAGCGCGTCACCGGAAGGGACGAGTTCCGCCAGCACCTTGGTGATGGCCGGAGTCGGCACGATCTCCGCCGGCACACCGAACTCGGTGAGCAGCAGCGGCTTCAGACCGGGCACCAGGTCGAGGTGGAGCACCCGGTCCACGCGGGTGCCGACCAGCGGGTCGATCTTGTTGCGGGTGGGGCCGTAACTCATCAGTCCGTCGGCGTAGACGGTGACCGGCGCGCCGGTGAAGATCTGCGCGATGCCCAGCGACGGGTTGACCTGGATCGACTCCACCGCCAACTCGACGTCGTGCTCGCCGAGTTGCCACTCGTGGCGCAGGAACCTCTCCCACAGCGGCAGGTCGTCCTGCCGGGGCGACCAGCCACCGGGGTGGAAGGGGAAGATCGTCTCGTTGTACGACAGCACGTCGTCGAAGCGCTCACGCAGCCGCTCGAAACCCGGCATCTCGTCGAGGCCGGGCGTCGTCTCGGGCGTGGCGGCGTTGTTGCAGACCAGCAGGATGCGCCGGTCGGCGGGGCGGAAGCAGCCGGAGTCCAGGGCGGTGGCGAGGGTGGCCACGCCGTAGAGGGTGGACGCCTGGAAGATCTGGGTGGTCACGCGGCGACCCCCGCGGGGGCGGGACGGCGACGCAGCCGGCGCAGCCGCGTGGCGCGCTGGATGTCCATGGAGTCCAGCGCCTCGTCCAGGACGTTCTGCGGCATGCGGCGCAGGGCCGCGGCACTCATGGATTTCAGCTTTTTCGCCACCGCGGGCTCGAACCTTTCGATGGATCCCAGATGATGGGAAATGATGGCGCAATAAGTACGCACGGCCTTCGGCAGGAGTTTGTCCGCCTCCGGGTCCTGCGCGGTTTCCTCGATGACCTGGTCGAACGCACGAATGAAATCGAGTTGGCGCACATCACCGATCTGGGTGAGCGACGAGGCGACACCACGCCGGTAGAAGACGCCGAGCAGGCTCACCGCGGCGAAGGAATCCGCCTCCCGGTGCAGCTTCCAGATCCACGGCCGGTCCTCGGCCGTACGCAGCCCGTCGGTGAAGTGCAGCACCCCCTTGTCGACCAGCCGGCGGTGGTAGATCCCCGCCCAGGCGTACGCGTAGTCGACGGAGGTGGAACGGTCGGCGGGCAGGATCGCCTCGCGCGGATTCATCACGACGTTCCGGCGCCCGTGCGGCACCCGGTGCACGGCGCGCGCCCGGGCCGTGCACTGGACGTGGTCGGTGCGCAGGAAGTCGCAGCCCAACTCCTCGATCGCGGTGACCAGCCGGGGGTAGTAGCCGGGGGCGAGCCAGTCGTCGCCGTCCAGGAACGTCAGGTACTCGCCGCGCGCGCGGTCGATACCGGTGTTGCGCGCGGTCGCCAGTCCCCCGTTCTTCTCGTGTCTGACATGTACCGCGCCTGGCAACTCGCGTTCCGCGCGCGCGAGGATCTCTGGCGTCCCGTCGCGCGAGCAGTCGTCGACGAGAATGAATTCGAAGTCCTCACGTGCGTTCGCACGCAGGCTCCTCAGGGTGTCGGGCGCGTATTGCTGCACGTTGTAGAACGGCACGATGACGGAGAGCTTGACCACGCAATGGACGTTAGGACGAAGCCCGTCATTCGTCTTGACGATCGCCTTGAATCGAGGTGAACGACGTGTGGCGAAGCCGTGAACCGGGCTTTTTTACAGCCCGTTCCCGGCTCGATTCGCCGTTCGTCGATGTGCTGTTAACCGTCTGTTGCATTCTGGTTGGGCAGAACCTCGAAAAGGCTTCCTAGCGTCTTCGGTGTGCCAGCAAGTGCGACGAAGACCCGACGAGTTGCCGTCCTCGCAGATTCCGATACCCGGTGGAAATGGGGCGCGCTCACCGCGAACCGTATCTCCCCGGAGGATTCGGACATCCGTCTGGACGGATTCCTCCTGCGTGGCCGGGCCACCCCCACCGCCCGCCAGCTCCAGGAGGTGGGCGTCCACGCCGACTCCCTCCGTGAGGTGAGCGCCGTCGAGTTCCTGCGCACCATGGCGCAGGAGTCGTACGACGTCCTGGTCCTCGCCCTCGTCGGCGGGGGCGTACAGGCCATGCTGCACGGCCTCGAGCGGGTCTGGGAAGGGCAGCCCCAGCGGCCCGTGATCGTCACCGGCTACGTCGGTGTCGTCTACGAGAAGCTCGCCGACGGCCTGCTCCTGCGGCACGGCGCGGACCTCGTCCTCGCCAACTCCCGCCAGGACGCCGAGCGTTTCCGCGCGGTGTACGACGGGGTCGGCGCCGACTCCTCGGCGGTGACCGAGGTCGCCCTGCCGTTCCTCGGCGGCGCGCCCTACCCCGGCGAGCACGACCCGTACACGGTCGTCTTCGCCGCCCAGCCCTCCGTGCCGGACAGCCGCAAGGACCGTACGTACCTGCTGAACCGGCTCATCCAGCACGCCCGCAGGCACCCCGAGCGCGAGGTGCTGCTCAAACTGCGCTCCAAGCCGGGCGAACACACCACGCACATCGAGGAGTTGCCGTACCAGAAGCTGGTCCAGCGGCTCGACCCGCCGGCCAACTTCAAACTGGTGTACGGGAACATGGGCGAGGTCCTCGACCGCACCGACCTGCTGGTCACGATCAGCTCCACGGCGGCGCTGGAATCGCTGCACCGCCGTATCCCCACCGTCGTCCTCAGCGACCTCGGCGTGCGCGAGGTGCTCGGCAACCACCACTTCGTGGGCTCCGGCTGCCTCGCCTCCTGGGACCAGCTGGACGACGGGCACAGCCCGACGCCCGACGAGGAATGGGTGTCCCGGCAGGGCGTCTGCGCCGACGGCTCGTACGCCACCGCCTTCGACGCGGCCCGCGAGCGCATCACCAAGCTGCTGGAACGTCCGGGCGGTCTGCCCGCCCTCACGCCGTACTACACGCCGGCCACCGCGCCCGGCTATCTGCCCGGCATCCTCGCCCGCCACCACCTCGGCCCGGACGGCAGCCCGCTGCCCGGCGCCCCCGCCCACGACAGGGAGCCCGGCCCCGTCCGGCAGATCGTGCGCCGGGCGGCGCGCGGCGCCTACCGGCACGGCGTGCAGCGCGTGGCCCCCGTCATCCGGCGGATGGGGGAGCTGTGAGCGACCCGACCGGGGCGCCGGGACGCGCCCCGAAGCCTTTGCAAGGAGCCCAAGGAGTGGAGCCCATGTCCAACCCGGAAGCAGGTCAAGGCACCTCGGTGCCCAGGGTGCTCGCCGTGATCCCCGCGCGCGGCGGCTCCAAGGGCGTGCCCGCGAAGAACCTCATGCCCGTCGGCGGTGTACCGCTGGTGTCGCGTGCCGTGCGTGAGTGCCGGGCCTCGCGGCTCGTCACGGACGTCGTCGTCTCCACCGACGACCAGGGCATCGCGGCCGCCGCCCGCCAGGCCGGCGCCGAGGTCGTGCTGCGCCCCGCCGCCATCGCCGGCGACACCGCCACCTCCGAGGCCGCCGTCCTGCACGCCATGGACGCCCACGAGGCGCTGCACGGCTCGCCGGTGGACGTGGTCCTGCTCGTGCAGTGCACCAGCCCGTTCATCATCCGCGAGGACCTCGACGGCGTCGTCAAGGCGATCGTCGCCAACGGTGCCGACACGGCCCTGACCGTCGCGCCCTTCCACGGCTTCGTATGGCGCCACGGCGACGACGAGCCGGCCGCCCTGCGCACCGAGCGCGAGGCCGCCGAGGGCGGCACCGACACCGTCACCACCCGCACCACCACCAGCGGCGGCTACGGCGTCAACCACGACAAGTCCTTCCGCCCGCGCCGCCAGGACCGCCCCCAGGACTTCCTGGAGACCGGCGCCGCCTACGCGATGGACGCCGCCGGCTTCCGCGAGCACAAGCACCGCTTCTTCGGTCGCACCGAACTCGTGCGCACCGACCCCGCCCGGGTCCTGGAGATCGACGATCCCCACGACCTGGCCCGCGCCCGCGCGCTGGCCCCGCTGTTCGACGCGGACCGGCCCGGCGCACTCCCGACCGCCGACGACATCGACGCGGTCGTACTGGACTTCGACGGCACCCAGACAGACGACAGGGTGCTGATCGATGCCGATGGAAAGGAGTTCGTCTCCGTGCACCGCGGAGACGGCCTCGGCATCGGAGCCCTGCGCAAGAGCGGGCTCAAGATGCTCATCCTCTCCACGGAGCAGAACCCGGTCGTCGCCGCCCGCGCACGGAAGCTGCAGATTCCCGTGCTGCACGGCATCGACCGGAAGGACCTCGCACTCAAGCAGTGGTGCGAGGAGCAGGGCATCGCGCCTGAGCGCGTGCTCTACGTCGGCAACGACGTCAACGACCTCCCGTGCTTCGCCCTCGTGGGCTGGCCCGTGGCGGTCGCGAGCGCCCACGACGTCGTGCGCGGCGCCGCACGCGCGGTCACCACCACCCCCGGTGGCGACGGCGCAATCCGAGAGATCGCCAGCTGGATCCTCGGCCCCTCTCTCGATTCCCTCACCAAGTAAGGACATGTCTGCCATGAGCACCTACTCCCGCCTGCGCAACTTCGGTTCGCGTGAAGTCGGCCCCGGCAAGCCCGTCTACATCTGCGGCGAGATCGGCATCAACCACAACGGTGAGCTGGAGAACGCCTTCAAGCTCATCGACGTGGCCGCCGAGGCCGGCTGTGACGCCGTGAAGTTCCAGAAGCGCACGCCGGAGATCTGCACCCCGCGCGACCAGTGGGACATCGAGCGCGACACCCCCTGGGGCCGGATGACCTACATCGACTACCGCCACCGCGTGGAGTTCGGTGAGGACGAGTACCGCCAGATCGACGAGTACTGCAAGTCCAAGAACATCGACTGGTTCGCCTCCCCGTGGGACACCGAGGCCGTCGCCTTCCTGGAGAAGTTCGACATCCCGGCCCACAAGGTCGCGTCCGCGTCCCTCACGGACGACGAGCTGCTGAAGGCGCTGCGCGCCACCGGCCGCGCCGTCATCCTCTCCACCGGCATGTCGACGCCGAAGCAGATCCGCCACGCGGTCGAGGTCCTCGGCTCCGAGAACATCGTCATGTGCCACGCCACCTCGACGTACCCGGCGAAGGCCGAGGAGCTCAACCTCCGCGTGATCAACACGCTGGAGAAGGAGTTCCCGAACGTCCCGATCGGCTACTCCGGCCACGAGACGGGCCTGCAGACCACGCTGGCCGCGGTCGCCCTCGGCGCCGTCTTCGTCGAGCGTCACATCACCCTGGACCGCGCGATGTGGGGTTCGGACCAGGCCGCCTCGGTCGAGCCGCAGGGCCTGGTGCGCCTCGTCCGCGACATCCGCACCATCGAGGCCTCCCTCGGTGACGGCGTCAAGAAGGTCTACGACTCCGAGCTGGGCCCGATGAAGAAGCTGCGCCGCGTCTCCGGTGTGGTCGCCGAGGCGGAGATCGCCGCGGCGGCGGGCGAGCCGGTTTCGGTCTGACCCGGAACGCCCCGAGTTCGAATGCGCGCCGATGTCCGAGTGCCCCCGACCAGGGGCGCTCGGGCTCGGCGCCCTTCGAGCTTCCCGACCACGAGCAGCGCGAGCTGCACGAGCTGAATACGAGCGCCGCATGAGCGCCTTACGACGGGACGGTCGTACGTCGATGAGCCCCCGCGCCGGGAACACCGGCCCCCACACTCTCGCCTTCGTCGAGAGCCCGGTACAGCTCCTTAATGTGCTGGAGTGGGCGCACGCCCGCCGGCATGCCGTCGGCACGGGACTCACCCTCGTCGTCCTGTCCCCGATCGACCCCATGACCCGCGGCCAGCTGCGCCGGATGGCCGAACTGGCGCGCGAGGAGGGGCACGCGGTCCGCTGGGAGGAGGCGCGGGGCGGCCCGGCGGCTCCGTTCCAGACGATCGGCGGCCTGGCGGGCCTGCTGCGCCGTGCCGACCGGATCGTCCTGGGCGACCCCTTCTCCCGCTACGTACAACTCCTGCTGACCATCACCAAGGCCCGTGACATCGTCGTCGTCGACGACGGCACGGCGACCATGGAGTTCGTCGCCCAACTCGCCCGCGGCGAGCGCCTGGTCCGCTGGCACCGCAAGGGCGGCCGCCCCGGCCCCCGCGACCTGGTCTTCGCGCCGGTGTCGTCCGCGGCCCGCAAGCGTCTGACGCCGAGCGAGCGCCGCAAGGTCGAGATCTTCTCCTCCATGCCGATGGAGGAGACACCGGCCGGCGTGACGGTCACCGCCAACACCTTCGCGTGGACCCGCGACCGCTTCGGCCCGCCGCGCATCACCAAGGGCGCGGACATGGTGGGCACGTCGCTGGTCGAAACGGGCGTGGTCGACGGCGACCGCTACCTCGAAGCCGTCCGCTCCCTGGCCAAGGCCCACGGCGCCACGCGTTACTTCGCCCACCGCCGCGAGAGCGCGGAGAAGTTGCACCGGCTGGCGGTGGAGACGGGGTTGGAGGTCGTACGCCCCGACCTCCCCCTGGAGCTGATCGCCCGCCGTGGCCCCATCGGCCGTACGATCCTGAGCTTCCCGTCGACGGTCGTCCACACCTTGCCGCTGGCGCTGTCGGGGACCGAGGTCCGGGTGGCGGTGTGCGACATCGACCCGGCGTGGCTGACGGAGAACGCGTCGCCGCGGGCGCAGGGGTTCTTGTCGGGGGTTACGGGGACGGCGCGGGATGTGCACCGGTTGTCGGCGGTTACGGCTGTGTGATCAGGGGGTTGAAGGGGCCTTCAGGGCTTCGATGAAGGGGGTGAAGGCCTCGGCGGGGACCGTGAGGGTTCCGTGGGCCGGGGCCTTTGAGTCGCGGATGGCTATGTGGGTGGGGGAGGCGGCGATCTCCACACAGTTGTTGCCGTCGCCGCCGCCGGAGTAGGACGACTTGCGCCAGGTGTCAGGGGTGGTCACGGTGTGCCTCACAGTTCCTTGGCCAGGTCGTGGATGAAGTCACGCGACCTCATGGGGTCGAGCGATACCGCTTCTACCCTACGGAAGACTGTTCGAAAGACGCTGAGCTGAGCTTCGGAGTCGATGAACGCCGTGCCATGCGGTGCGTCTCGCACGGCTGTGTCCAGCCTGGGGACTGTGCCGCCGGCCAGCATCATGGTGCCCCATGTCCCGCCGAAGCCATCGAGGTCGAAGGGGACGACACGTACTGTGATGTGACCGGCTTCCGAGAGTTCCAGGACGCGGCTCAGCTGGTCTCGGGCGATGGCGCGGTCGCCGACCCGGACGCGCAGTGCTGCCTCATGGATGATTGCCTTGTACGGGATCGGGGCGGGACCTTCGAGGACCACCCTGCGTTGCATCCGGTGCCGGACGCGCAGTTCCAGGTCCTCGCCCGAGAGCTCGGGGACTCTGGAGGAGAAGGCGGCGTGTGCGTAAGCCTCGGTCTGAAGCAAGCCGGGGATGAGCAAGAACTCCACGTCGTCGCGGTAGGTGGCGTGGTGCTCCAACTCTGAGATGTCCAAGAAGGGCGTGGGCAGAAGGCCTCGGTATTCCTCCCACCAGCCGCGCGTCCGATCCGTTGCCATCGCTGCGAGGGCATCGATCAACTCCGCATCTGTGCAGGCGTAGTTGGAGGCCAGTCGACGCAGGCGCTTCTCGCTCACGCCGCTGAGAGCCGACTCGATCTGATTGATCTGCGTGGAGCTCACCCCGAGCAGGGCCGCCGCCTCGCGGCCCGTGAGGCCTGCCGCGTCACGAAGCCTGCGCAGTTCGACGCCCAAGCGCACCTGACGTGCTGTCTGCTCGCGCCTCAACCCCGCCATTTTCAGCTCACCCCGGTTTAACACGCCTGCATACACGACTCGTTCGGGGGCCAGGTTACGCGATTGGCTTGCTGAACCTGTAAATCCAGGTCTACCGTCGGTGACGCGACGCACACCCTGCGGAACCCCGGGACCCCGGAAGCGCACCACTCCGTCCTGCCACGACGGCTGCGGCACTGCCACCGCCCGCCGACCGCACCCCCACACCACCGAACCGGAGCTGCCGCATGCCCGAAACCGAGTCCGAGTCCGAGCCCTGGGAGTACTCCCTCTACATCCCGAACGACGTCCGAGCCGTCACGGTGTCCCGCCGCACCCTCCGCCTGATCCTCACCATGCACGGCCTGATCAGCCTCGTCGACGTCGCCGAACTGCTCGCCACGGAGCTGGTGTCCAACGCCGTACGCCACACGAAGGGCCCCGCCGCCCTGCGGGTGCGCTGGGCAGCGGGCGTGCTGCGGATCGGGGCCTGGGATGCCGATCCCGAGCCGCCCGAACCGCCAGGGCCGTTGGATGACCCGGCCGAGCTGGAGGACGGGCGCGGCCTCGCCCTCGTCCGGGCCTGCTCCGACCTGTGGGGATGGCAGCCTCTGTCCCGGCACGGCAACCGGGGCAAATACGTGTGGTGCGAACTGGCCAGGTAGGTCACGACTGCTTGCGGGCCAGAACGAACGCGCGGGGGCGTACCTCCCCGTCGACCGGTTCGCGCAGCACGCGGGCCTGAGCCGGCAGGTCCGCCTTGGCCAGGTGGGCGGCGACCGCCTCCGGGGTGCGCCAGTAGTAGTCGAGCGCGATCTCCTGGCCGAAGCGCTCCGCGAGGTGGAGGTGCTCCTCGTCGCCGTCGGGGCTGCCGGACTGGAACCCGAGGAGTACGTGCCCGCCGGGGACCAGAACGCGGTGGAACTCGGCGAACGTGGCGGCGAGATGCTCGGTCGGGATGTGGATGACCGAGTACAGCGCGATGATCCCGCCCAGTGTCTCGTCCGGGAGGTCGAGGGAGGTCATCGAGCCCACGTGGAACCGTAGTTCGGGGTGCGCGCGGCGGGCCAGGGCGACCATGCGGGGGGAGATGTCGACGCCGAAGACCGGGAGGCCGAGGACGTTGAGGTGGGCCGTGACGGAGCCGGGGCCGCTGCCGAGGTCGGCGACGGGGGCCGGGATGCGCTCGCGGGCCAGTTCGGCGAAGGCGGTGATCAGGGAGCGGTCGAGTGGGTGGCTGTCGGCCGGCCAGTCGGGGAAGCGGTCCGTGTAGGCGAGGGCTATCGCGTCGTACGAGGCCCGGGTGGCCTCGATGAAGTCGGCGTACTCGGAGTTCTCGGGGGCCTGGGGGCTCACCGGGATCTGCGGTATCTGGGGCTCGTCGGCGCTCACGGCGCACACCCTAGCCCCGGCTTTCCCGTTCCCTCTTTGATCTCATTTCGTTCATCTGCATCGCGTGCACTGACCACGACACGCGTGCACCAACCACGCTGGGGGCGCAATGAGACACATGACGGCCGATGCCCGCGACATCATGGTCACAGCGCAGGAGGTCGCCAGGCTTCGAGATGCGGTGCAGCTCGAAGTCAGGGATGTCGCGTTGGCCGCGCTGTTCCACCACTTCCTTCGCGCGTCGGCGGAAGTGGAGGGCCCAGCGGATCTGTCGTTCTCACCGGAGCAACTGCCGATGGCCGATGAGCTGCGGGAAATCATGACTGCCGGAGAGGGCGACCTCCGGAATCTTGACCTTGTCGAACTGGCGCGCCGGGACGAGTCCGGACTCTCCGATTATTTGGCGCCTGTGTGGCGCGCGATGACGGACCGCTGACGCTCCTCGCCCTGCTCTGCCAAGGTGTGGCTGGCGTACGACGTCATGGTGGCCGACATCCGGTCCCGCATGACCGAGGCGCGCCTCACCGGGGTCGAACATGGCGATCGCCGGCTCCCTCGCCGCGTTCGGCATGCCCGCCAGGGCCCGGCGCGCCCACCCGCGTCCGGAACATCAGGCCCAAATCGCCTCCGGTCCGCGACGGCGACACCGTGCCCCCGAGCCGGCACATCTCAGGACGCGGGCTCCGACAGATGAACAGAACCGACGGGACGCGGCTGAACGTGGTATCCGTGGAGGAGGGTGAGATCCTCACTCTCCGTCGATTTCATGATCGACTCGACGGAGTTGGGCGAGTTTACCCACCCAAACCGATCCCTACGCGTCGGGCGGCCAGATTTTCTTCCCCAAACGGGTTGAACTTTTGTTGATCGAGGGTCAGTTGGCCACCTCGGCGTCCTACCCTTCAGAGGGTGAACCAACAGATGTCCCCAGAGTCCGAGGCCGATCACCCAGGGGAAGCCGTCCTCCCCGGCACCTTGCCGGAGGCGCTCCGTGCCGAACTCATCGAGTTCCGGCGCGACTTGCACATGCACCCGGAGCTCGGCAACCAGGAGTTCCGTACGACCGCCGCGATCAAGGGCCGCCTGGAGAAGGCCGGCCTGAGGCCCCGCGTACTCGACTCCGGAACCGGGCTCGTCTGTGACATCGGGGAGTGGGACGGCGAGCGCCCCATGCTCGCCCTGCGCGCCGACATCGACGGCCTGCCCATCCCGGACACGAAGAGTGAGTGCTCGTATCGCTCGACCGTGCCCGACCGGGCGCACGCCTGCGGGCACGACGTGCACACCACCGTGGTGCTGGGCACCGGCCTGGTCCTGGCCGAGCTGCACCGGCGCGGGCAGCTGCCCCGCCCCGTCCGCCTCCTCTTCCAGCCCGCCGAGGAGGTCCTCCCCGGCGGCGCCCTCGACGCCATCAAGTGCGGGGTGCTCGAAGGGGTCGGCCGGTTCCTCGCCCTGCACTGCGACCCCAAGGTGGACGCCGGGAAGCTCGGCCTGCGGGTGGGCCCCATCACCTCCGCCTGCGACCGGCTGGAAATCGCCCTGGACGGGCCCGGCGGGCACACGGCCCGCCCCCATCTGACGACCGACCTCGTCACCGCCGCCGCCCGGGTGGTCACCGACGTGCCCGCTGTCGTCTCCCGGCGCACTGACGCCCGCAGCGGCCTGTCCGTGACCTGGGGCCGGATCGAGTCCGGCCACGCGCCCAACGTCATCCCGCAGCATGCCGAGCTCTCCGGCACCGTGCGCTGCCTGGATCTCGACACCTGGCGGCAGGCGCCCGATCTCGTCGTCGCCGCCATCGACGAGGTCGCCAATCTGCACCGCGCCAAGTCGGAGATCAACTATGTCCGCGGCGTCCCGCCCGTCGTCAACGACGAGGACTCGACCGAGCTGCTGCGCGCCGCCATGACCGCCCGCCGTGGCGCCGACTCCGTCGAGAGCACCGAGCAGAGCCTCGGCGGGGAGGACTTCTCCTGGTACCTGGAGCACGTGCCCGGCGCCATGGCCCGACTGGGAGTCCGTGTGCCCGGTGACCGGATCGGGCGCGACCTGCACCAAGGCGACTTCGACGTGGACGAGTCCGCCATCAAGGTGGGCGTGGAGCTGTTCACGGCGGCAGCACTGCTCGACGCCGCGGGTTAGGCGTGGCCCAACCGCCGTAAGGGGCTCCGGGCGCGTGGTGGCTGGTCGCGCCCGCGTGGCGGAGCCGCATGTCGACACCGTCCCGCGGCCCCTCTGTGGCGCGGCCGTGCGCGGCGTTGCACCCTACGCTCCGCTCCGCTTGCGGGCCGCGGCGAGCGGGGGGAGTCTTTCCCCATGGCGGGCGGTCCTGAGCGCCATCGTGGCGAAGGCACCACCGGTGCTGTCGCCCCATGCGTGCCCTTTCGATCCGGTGGTTCACAAGGACGTAACCGGCCATCGGCACGAATGGATAACGGCCGGGCGAAACCCCGTTCCCAGGAGTGTCTACGCGCGTTACTCTGCGCCGAACTCAGCACCCACTGCGGGGCTTGGAGAATGGGGACTTCACGATGCGTCGGACATCCAAACTGACCCGTGTCGCGGTGGGGGTCGCGTCGATCGCGCTCGCTGCCACGGCGTGCGGTGGTACCAGCAGCGACAGCGGCAGCGACAGTGACGGCAGCGGCGACACCAAGGGTCTCGCCATCGCGTACGACATCGGCGGCAAGGGCGACCAGTCCTTCAACGACGCCGCGTACGCCGGTCTGCAGAAGGCCCAGAAGGAGTTCAAGTACAAGACGGCCGACATCGAGCCCACCGAGGGCGAGACGGACGCCGACAAGGAGCAGCGCCTGGCCTCCCTGGCCAAGCAGGGCTACAACCCGGTGATCGGCGTCGGCTTCGCCTACGGCCCCGCGATGGAGGCCGTGGCCAAGAAGTACCCGGACACCACCTTCGGCATCGTCGACTCGGTGGTCGAGGGCGACAACGTCACCTCGCTCGTGTTCGCCGAGGAGCAGGCCTCCTACCTGGCGGGCGTCGCCGCCGCCAAGGCCACCAAGACGAACACGGTCGGCTTCATCGGCGGTGTGGACATCCCGCTGATCCACAAGTTCGAGGCCGGCTACAAGCAGGGCGTCCAGGACACCAGCGGCGGCAAGGTCAAGGTCCTCTCGCAGTACCTGACGCAGACCGCGGAGGAGGGCGGCTTCTCCAGCCCCGACAAGGGCAAGGCCGCCGCCGAGGGCCAGATCGAGAAGAACGCCGACGTCCTCTACCAGGCGGCGGGTCTGTCCGGTCAGGGCGTCATCGAGGCTGCCGCGAAGGCCAAGGTCTGGGCGATCGGCGTCGACTCCGACCAGTTCGAGCAGGCCGCCCTGGCTTCGTACAAGGGCTACATCCTGACCTCCGCGCTCAAGGACGTCGGCGGCGCGGTCTACGCGCTGGCCAAGTCCGTCGAGGACGGCAAGCCGCTGACCGGCACCCAGACCTTCGACCTGAAGGTCAACGGCGTCGGCCTGTCCGAGTCCAACCCGGAGTTCGCGAAGATCCCGGGTCTCACGGAGGCCGTGGCGAAGGCCAAGGAAGGCATCATCGACGGCTCGATCAAGGTCAAGACCGAGTAGTCACGGTCGACGTACGACGCTCTACGACGTCGTACAGCGTCGTACAACCTGGTACGGCTGGAAGCGGGCGGGCATCCGAGGGTGCCCGCCCGCTTCGCTGTCCCCGCCCGCTTCGCTGTCCCCGGCCCTCCGCGTCCCCTCCCGCTTTGCTTTCGGCAAGCCTCGGGTCAAGGTCCCGCGTGGACTTGGCCACGGGCGCATAACAAGGTGGACAGAAGGGGTTTTCAGGTTGGTCTACGCGCGTTAATCTGCGGCGGAAGCCAGCGCCGTTGCTGTGAAGCTGTACCGAGCTGTACCGTCCGGCGCTTGTACTAAGGAGCACCTACACATGCGCCGGATTTCCCGGATCACGGTCGCAGGCGCAGCGACCGCCTCCCTGGCCCTCGCGCTCTCCGCCTGCGGCGGCACCTCGACGTCCGCCTCGTCGGACTCGAAGGGCAGCAAGGGCCTCGCCATCGCGTACGACGTCGGCGGCAAGGGCGACCAGTCCTTCAACGACGCCGCGTACGCGGGCCTGGAGCAGGCGAAGAAGGAGTTCCAGTACGACACGGCCGACGTCGAGCCCACCGAGGGTGAGACGGACGCCGACAAGGAGCAGCGCCTGGCCTCCCTGGCCAAGCAGGGCTACAACCCGGTCGTCGGTGTCGGCTACGCCTACGCGGCCGCCGTCAAGGGCGCCGCGGAGAAGTTCCCCGACACCACCTTCGGCATCGTGGACGACTCCACCGTCGAGTCGAAGAACGTCGCCGACCTGGTCTTCTCCGAGGAGGAGGCTTCGTACCTGGCGGGCGTCGCCGCGGCCAAGAGCACCAAGACGAACACGGTCGGCTTCGTGGGCGGTGTGGACATCCCGCTCATCCACAAGTTCCAGGCCGGCTTCGAGCAGGGCGTCAAGGACACCAACCCGCAGGCCAAGGTCCTGACCCAGTACCTCACGCAGACCGCGGAGGAGGGTGGCTTCTCCAGCCCCGACAAGGGCAAGTCGGCCGCCGAGGGCCAGATCGAGAAGAAGGCCGACGTCGTCTACGCGGCCGCCGGCCTGTCCGGTCAGGGCGTCATCGAGGCCGCCGCCGCCAACAAGGTGTGGGCGATCGGTGTCGACTCCGACCAGTACAAGCAGGAAGCCCTCGCCAAGTACAAGGACTCGATCCTGACCTCGGCGATGAAGGACGTCGCCAAGGCGGTGTACAACCTGGCGAAGTCGGTCGAGGACGGCAAGCCCGAGACCGGTATCGTTCGTGGCGATCTGAAGACCGGCGAGGTGAGCCTGTCGAACTCCAACCCGAAGTTCGCGGACAACACCGAGCTGCAGGACGCCATCAAGACGGCCAAGGAGAAGATCATCAGCGGCGAGATCAAGGTCAAGTCCAGCTGATTGCAGCAACACCCTGAGCAGCGGTAACCAAGGGGTTACGTTCGCGCGACGGGGTGCGGGGAGGATTTCTTCCCCGTACCCCGTTGTCGCGGTGCGTCGGCCCCTTATCAGGCCATAGGGGCGCTACGCGCGTAGACGACCCCCGTCCCCAGGAGAGTGCGCCATAAACGCGTCCAGCAGCCCTCCGGCCGGAGCGGCGGTCAACGGTCAGGTGACCGCCGTCGAGCTCGCCGGGATCACCAAGCGTTTCCCGGGCGTCGTGGCCAACCACGACATCCACCTCACCGTCCGCAAGGGCACCGTCCACGCCCTCGTCGGCGAGAACGGCGCCGGCAAGTCGACGCTGATGAAGATCCTCTACGGCATGCAGAAGCCGGACGAGGGCACCATCGCCATCGACGGTCGGCAGGTCACCTTCTCGTCGCCGGCCGACGCCATCGTGCGCGGCATCGGCATGGTGCACCAGCACTTCATGCTCGCCGACAACCTCACCGTCCTCGAGAACGTCGTGCTGGGCAGCGAGAAGCTGTACGGCATCGGCGCCAAGGCCCGCCGCAAGATCAAGGAGATCTCCGAGCGCTACGGCCTCGGCGTGCAGCCCGACCGCCTGGTCGAGGAGCTCGGCGTCGCCGCCCGCCAGCGCGTGGAGATCCTCAAGGTCCTCTACCGCGGCGCCACCACGCTGATCCTCGACGAGCCCACGGCCGTCCTGGTGCCGCAGGAGGTCGACGCGCTCTTCGACAACCTGCGCGAGCTGAAGTCCGAGGGCCTGTCGGTCATCTTCATCTCCCACAAGCTCGGCGAGGTCCTCTCCGTCGCCGACGAGATCACCGTCATCCGCCGCGGCACGACGGTCGGTACGGCCGTGCCCGCCGAGACCACTCCGAAGCAGCTGGCCGAGATGATGGTCGGCAGCGAGCTGCCGACGCCTGAGACCGCCGAGTCCACGGTCACCGACCGCCCGGTCATCACCGTCGACAAGCTGCGCCTGGAGGCGGCGGGCGGCAAGGCCCTGCTGGACGACATCACGTTCACCATCCACGCGGGCGAGGTCCTGGGCATCGCCGGCGTCGAGGGCAACGGCCAGACCGAGCTGGTCGACGCGCTCATCGGCCTCAAGGGCGCCGACTCCGGCACGATCACCCTCATCGACGAGGAGATCACCGGCTGGGCCACCCGCAAGCGCCGCGAGCAGGGCATCGGTTACATCCCCGAGGACCGCCACCGCCACGGCCTGCTCCTGGAGGCCCCCCTCTGGGAGAACCGCATCCTCGGCCACGTCACCGAGAAGCCCCTCGCCAAGGGCGTATGGCTGGACCCGAAGGCGGCCCAGGAGGACACCCGGCGGATCGTGACGGAGTACGACGTCCGTACGCCCGGCATCGACGTCACCGCCGCGTCCCTGTCCGGCGGCAACCAGCAGAAGCTGATCGTCGGCCGCGAGATGAGCCACAAGCCGCGCTTCCTGATCGCCGCGCACCCCACCCGTGGTGTGGACGTCGGCGCGCAGGCCGCGATCTGGGACCACATCCGTGAGGCCCGCCGCGAGGGCCTGGCCGTGCTGCTGATCTCCGCCGACCTCGACGAGCTCATCGGCCTGTCCGACACCCTCCGCGTGATCTACAACGGCAAGCTGGTCGCCGACGCAGACCCGGCCACCATCACCCCGGAGCAGCTCGGTTCGGCGATGACCGGCGCCGCGACCGGTCACCTGGAACAGGACGAGACCCCCGAGACCCCGGCGGACACCCCTGAGATCCGCAAGTCTCCCGAGTCCGGCGAAGACGAGGCCCGCTGATGAAGAAGTTCGACAAGGAGCGCGTGCTCCTCGCGGTGGCCGGCCCGGTCATCGCGCTCGCCGTGGCCTTCGTGCTCAGCGCGATCGTGCTGGTCGCCTCAGGCAAGAGCCCGGTCGAGCCGTACACCCTGATGTTCGAGCAGCTCGGCTTCTCGGACATCCAGGTCCTGATCATCAACCAGGCCTCGATGTACTACATCGCGGCCCTCGCGGTGGCCATCGGCTTCCGGATGAACCTGTTCAACATCGGCGTCGACGGCCAGTACCAGCTCGCCGCCATGATGGCCGCGATCGTCGGCGCCCACGCGAACCTGCCGGCCGCCCTGCAGATCCCGCTGCTGCTGCTCACCGCCGTCTGCACCGGCGCCTTCTGGTCCGGAATCGCCGGTGTCCTCAAGGTCACCCGCGGTGTCAGCGAGGTCGTCGCGACGATCATGCTCAACGCGATCGCCACGTCGGTCATCGCCTACCTGTGGCTGCCGGACGTCTTCGGCGTCAAGGTCGGCAACAACAACACCACCGGCGAGATGCACGAGTCCGGTTGGGTTCCCGGCATCGGCATGGGCGACGCCGGCGAGATCTACGGCCTGGTCTTCCTCGCCGTCCTGCTCGGCATCGCCTACTGGGTCGTCCTCAACCGCACCCGCTTCGGTTTCGACCTGCGCGCCTCCGGCGCCTCGCAGACCGCCGCCGCGGCCAGTGGTGTCGACCCCAAGCGCATGGTGCTCACCGCCATGCTGCTCTCGGGCGGTCTCGCCGGCCTCGCCGGTCTGCCGATCCTGCTCGGCGACACCCACACGTACAGCCTGAACTTCCCCACCGGCATCGGCTTCCTCGGCATCGGCATCGCCCTGCTCGGCCGCAACAGCCCCGTCGGCATCGCGTTCGCCGCCCTGCTGTGGGCCTGGCTCGACAAGGCCTCGCCGGAGCTCGACTTCCACGGTTACGACAAGGAGATCGCGGTCATCATGCAGGGCCTGATCGTGCTCTCGGTCGTCGTCTCCTACGAGGCCGTCCGTGAGTGGGGCCTGCGCCGCCAGCAGCGCCAGGTCGGCGCCGAACTCGCCGCCGGTCACGTCCTCGGCGCCAACAACACCACGAAGGAGGTGGCTGGCCGATGACCGCCCCGACCTCGGCGACCGACGTCAACCAGCCCACGCTGCAGCCCGCGGCACCGACCGGCCGCCGCCTCTCGTGGCCCGTCCTGCTCCTGGTCATCGCCGGAGCCCTTGCGCTGACCTCGATCGTCCGCCTCATCACCGGCGCCGACGGCATCACCAACGTCAGCCAGATGTCCACCGCGCTCCAGCTCGCCGTGCCGATCGGCCTCGCCGGTCTGGGTGGTCTGTGGGCCGAGCGGGCGGGCGTCGTCAACATCGGCCTCGAGGGCATGATGATCCTCGGCACCTGGTTCGGCGCCTGGGCCGGCTTCCAGTGGGGCCCGTGGACCGGTGTCGTCGTCGGCATCATCGGCGGCTGCATCGGCGGCGTCCTGCACGCCATCGCCACCGTCACCTTCAGGGTCAACCACATCGTCTCCGGTGTGGCGATCAACATCCTCGCCCTCGGCATCACTCGCTACCTCGCGCCCCTCGCCTTCGAGGGCCACGCGGGCGGCTCCGCCAAGCAGTCCCCGGCGGTCGACTCCCTCGGCCACTTCACGGTGCCCGGCCTGTCCGACGGGCTGCGGGACCTGAACAACCAGGGCTGGTTCTTCATCTCCGACATCGCCGGCCTGCTCGGCGGTCTGGTCACCAACGTCTCCTGGCTGACCCTGATCGCCATCGCTCTGATCCCCGGCACCTGGTGGATCCTGTGGCGCACCGCCTTCGGTCTGCGCCTGCGTTCCTGCGGTGAGAACCCGATCGCGGCCGAGTCCCTCGGCGTGAACGTCTACAAGTACAAGTACATCGCCGTGATCATCTCCGGCGGCCTGGCCGGCCTCGGTGGCGTCTTCCTCTCCATCGTCGCCAACCCCTTCTATCTGGAGGGCCAGGTCAGCGGCCGCGGTTACATCGGCCTCGCCGCGATGATCTTCGGTAACTGGATGCCGGGCGGCCTCGCCCTCGGCGCCGGCCTGTTCGGCTACACCGACAGCCTCAACCTGCGCGGCGGCTCCACGAACGTGCACGCCCTGCTGCTGCTCGGCGCGCTCCTGCTGATCATCGGTGCCATCTGGCTGGTGATCCGCAAGAAGTACGCCCCGTCGATGATCACCGCGGTGATCGGCGCCCTGGTCTACACCTGGTACGCCACCACCAACGAGGTCCCGAACCAGGTCGTCTCCGCCACGCCGTACGTCGTCACGCTGGTCGTCCTCACGCTGTCCGCACAACGCCTGCGGATGCCCAAGGCGGACGGCCTGCCGTACAAGAAGGGCCAGGGCAAGTGACCCCGGCCGCCTCCCACGACGTCGACTGGGACAAGCTGCGCGCGGCGGCCCGGGACGCCATGTCCCGCGCCTACGCCCCGTACTCCGGATACCCGGTCGGCGTCGCGGCCCTGGTCGACGACGGCCGTACGGTCACCGGGTGCAACGTCGAGAACGCGTCGTACGGCGTCGGCCTGTGCGCCGAGTGCGGACTGGTCTCGGAGCTGCAGAACACCGGGGGCGGCCGCCTGACGCACTTCACCTGCGTCGACGGCGAGGGCGACGTCCTCGTCCCCTGTGGCCGCTGCCGCCAGCTGCTCCACGAGTTCGGCGGCCCGGAACTGCTGCTGGAGACCCCGGCGGGCATCCTGCCGCTGTCGGAGATGCTGCCGCAGGCCTTCGGGCCGGGCCACCTCAGAAAGTAACTCCCGTGCGGCCCTTTCGAGTTGCTCCAGTGAGCGGCTCGGAGGGGCCGTGCCGTTTCCACATGTTCGGCCGGAAGGAAAGTCATGGCCATGGACGCAATCTCTGTCATCCGCACCAAGCGGGACCGCGGTGAGCTCAGCGACGAGCAGATCGACTGGGTCATCGACGCGTACACCCGTGGGGAGGTCGCCGACGAGCAGATGTCCGCGCTCGCCATGGCGATCCTGATCAACGGCATGAACCGCCGCGAGATCGCCCGCTGGACGGCGGCGATGATCGCCTCCGGCGAGCGCATGGACTTCTCGTCGCTGTCCCGCCCGACCGCCGACAAGCACTCGACCGGCGGCGTCGGCGACAAGATCACACTGCCGCTGGCCCCCCTGGTCGCGGCCTGCGGCGCGGCCGTCCCCCAGCTCTCGGGCCGGGGCCTCGGCCACACGGGCGGCACGCTGGACAAGCTGGAGTCGATCCCGGGCTGGCGCGCCCTCCTCTCGAACGAGGAGATGCTGTCGGTCCTGGACGGCACCGGCGCGGTGATCTGCGCGGCGGGCGACGGCCTGGCCCCCGCGGACAAGAAGCTGTACGCGCTGCGCGACGTCACCGGCACCGTCGAGGCGATCCCGCTGATCGCCTCGTCGATCATGTCGAAGAAGATCGCGGAGGGCACCGGCTCCCTGGTCCTGGACGTGAAGGTCGGCACGGGCGCCTTCATGAAGACGATCGAGGACGCGCGCGAGCTGGCCTCCACGATGGTGGGCCTGGGCACGGACCACGGCGTCAAGACGGTCGCGCTCCTCACGGACATGTCCACCCCGCTCGGCCTCACCGCGGGCAACGCCCTGGAGGTCCGCGAGTCGGTGGAGGTCCTGGCGGGCGGCGGCCCGGCGGACGTGGTGGAGCTGACCATCGCCCTGGCCCGCGAAATGCTGGACGCCGCCGGGGTGAAGGACGCCGACCCCGCCAAGGCCCTGGCCGACGGCTCGGCGATGGACGTCTGGCGCCGCATGATCGCGGCCCAGGGCGGCGACCCGGACGCGAAGCTGCCGGTGGCGCGCGAGCAGCACGTCATCAAGGCCCCGTCCTCCGGCGTCCTGACCCGCCTCGACGCCTACGACATCGGCGTCGCCGCCTGGCGCCTGGGCGCCGGACGCGCCCGCAAGGAGGACCCGGTGCAGGCGGGCGCGGGCATCGAGCTCCACGCCAAGCCGGGCGACACGGTCACCGAGGGCCAGCCCCTGCTGACCCTGCACACCGACACCCCGGAGCGCTTCGAGTACGCCCTCCAGTCGGTGGAGGGCTCGTACGACATCGCGGGCGCGGGGACCGACTTCACGGCTTCGCCGGTGGTGCTGGAACGTATCGCCTGACCAGGCGTTTTCCCTTTCGGGTGAACGGGATCGGTGGACCTCCGCCGGTCCCGTTCGGCATGCTGGGATCGGTGACGCACCGATAGGAGACCGCCATGAGCGCACTCACCGTGAGCCAGGACCCCGACCAGAACTGGGACGACCTCGTCCGGTACTGGGAGGAGATGGAATGGCCCGAGGGCAGCAAGGTGGAGATCATTGAGGGGATCATCACCGTGTCACCTGCTCCCGCATCCCGCCACAACGTGATCGCGGAACGAATTCAGCGTCGCCTCTACTCCGCGATCCCCGAGGACTGGGGGATCTTCCAGACACAGGCGATCGCCGTGCCGTCACGTCTGGGCATGCTCATCCCTGACCTGCTCGTGGCTCCCGTGCAGGAGTGCGCGGAGGCGGAATCCCATACCCCGGCAGCCTTGGCCGAACTCGTCGTCGAGGTGACCTCCAAGTCCAACGCCCACCACGACCGCGTCAGCAAGCCCGCCGCTTACGCCACCGCCGGGAGTCCGCTCTATCTGCTGATCGACCGCTGGGCTCCAGGAGGGCCCACCGCCACGCTCTTCGGGGAGCCGAAGGGTGATGTGTACCGGGTGTTGAGCGCCGTGAAGTTCGGTGACCCCATCAAGCTGCCGGACCCGTTCGACGTGACGATCGACACCGGCGAGTTCCCGGTCGACTGATCGTCAGCCCAGCAAGGCCGCAACCACCACCAGCACCGGCACCGAGATCACCGTCGACAGCAGGATCGAGTCCCGCGCCAGCCGCTCGCCCACCCCGTAACTCGACGCGTACGTGTAGAGGTTCTGCGCGGCAGGCAGTGCCGACGTCACCACCACGTCGAGGAGCGGAGCGCCCCGCAGGCCGAAGACGCCCGCCGCGAGCGCCCAGGCCGCCGCCGGCTGGCCCAGGGACTTCAGGGCGACCGAGAGCAGGACCGGGTGCCGGTCGGGTCCACGGCCGGGCATCGTGCTGCCGCACAGGGAGATGCCGAAGGCCAGCAGGACCGCCGGGACCGACATGCCGCCGATCAGGGTCAGGGGGTCCAGGACCGGGGCCGGGATGCGCAGACCCGTCGCCGACACCGCCACGCCCGCCAGCGAGCCGACCGCGATCGGGTTGCGCAGCGGGGTCAGCAGGCGGCGCCACAGCGGGCCCTTCCCGCCCCCGCCGGACAGGTCGAGGATCGTCAGGGCGATCGGGGTGACCCCGACCAGTTGGAACAGCAGCACCGGCGCCACCAGCGAGGCGTCGCCCAGGACGTACACCGCGATCGGGATGCCGAGGTTGCCGGAGTTGACGTAACTGGAGCACAGCGCGCCGATCGTCGTACGGCCCACCCCCCAGCGCCGTACGACACCCACCGCGACGAAGACGCCGGCCGCCGCGGCCGTGCTCAGGGCGGTCACCAGGAGGCGGCTGGAGAAGATCACCGAGAGGTCGGTCTGCGCGAGCGTGGTGAACAGCAGCGCCGGGGACGCCACGTGGAAGGCCAGCTTGGTGAGGACCTCGCGGCCGTGGTCGCCGAGGTAGCCGAGCCGGCCGATCGCATAGCCCACCCCGATGACGACCGCGATCACCGCGAAGCCCGTCAACACCCCCTGCACGGCACCTCCTTGGCGGAAAGGAAACCGCAGGGTATTCGGGGAGGCGCTGATACGTGGGGCATACAGCCAACCCTCTGGGGAAGGAGGGCACCGGGTCAATGTGATCCCGGCAGGCGGACACCCCACGGCGCACGGACACCGGGCGGCGGGCGACGGACGGGGGCCTCAGGCCGCGATGAGTTATCCGCCGCCGTCCGGTCTACCGATCGTGGATGCCATGACACCCGCAGTACTCGTGCTGGCCGGCCCCGTCACCCGGGATGAGGTGGCAGGGCTGTGCGACGACGTGCGGGCCCGGCTGGAGGCCGGCGGAGCGGGAGTCGTGGTGTGCGATGTCGGAGGGCTCGGACCCCCGGGACTGGGCACCGTCGACCTGCTGGCACGGCTCCAGCTGGCCGCCCGGCGCGCCGGGGGCCGGATACGCCTGCGGGACCCCGACCCGGCGCTACACGCCCTCCTCGACCTGGTGGGCCTCCGCTTCGAGATGGAGGGGGAGCCCGAACAGCGGGAACCAGCGCTTGGTGTCGAGGAAGCAGTGGAACCCGGTGATCCGGCCGTCTGAGACCTCCAGCACCTGCACCGCCCACGGCGTGAAGCCGCCCGCCTCCGGGTCCGGCTTGTACTGGGCGAAGCCAGGCAGCCCGTTGACCTGGACCGGCAGCAGACGCGAGCCCGCGCAGGGGGCGCCGAGCGTCGTCATGAAGCCCGTGATGTCCTTGACGCCGGTCAGCCACAGGTCGAACGGCGGCATCGTCATGATGGCGTCCTCGTGCAGCAGGGCCGTGAGCGCGGTCATGTCGTAGCCCTCGAAGGCCGCGACATACCGCTCGAGGAGCTTTTGCTGCTCCTCGTCCAGCGGATCGGCGACGGCGGCCTCGGCGCCCGGCTGCTGCTGCTCGGCGAGCGTGGCGCGCGCCCGCTGCAACGCGCTGTTGACCGACGCGACCGTCGTGTCGAGCAGCTCGGCGACCTCGCTCGCCTTCCAGGCCAGCACCTCGCGCAGGATCAGCACCGCCCGCTGCTTGGCCGGCAGCTGCTGCAGGGCGGCCATGAAGGCGAGCCGCACCGTCTCCTTGGCGACCGCGGCCTCCGCCGGGTCCTCGGTGCTGGGCAGCACCCGGTTGTCCGGCATCGGCTCCAGCCAGGTGTTGTCCGGGCGGGGCGAGAGCGCCGCCTGCGCGAGCGGGGTCGACTCCGTGAGGTCCATGGGCCTGGCCCGCTTGTTGCCGGCCGTCAGCATGTCCAGGCACACGTTCGTCGCGATGCGGTACAGCCACGACCGGAGACTGGAGCGCCCCTCGAACTTGTCGTAACTCCGCCAGGCGCGCACCATCGTGTCCTGCACCGCGTCCTCGGCCTCGAAGGAGGAGCCGAGCATGCGGTAGCAGTACCCGGTCAGTTCGACGCGGTGTTTCTCCAGCCTGACGTCCAGGTCCGTTGTCGTAGTCGCCGTGCCGTCGCTCATCGTCCACCCACCCCTGTGGCCGTATCCCGCAGTGCGCCTCATCGCGCCCCACCCTTCGGAAGCTACCGCAGCCCACTGACAATGGCCCCCGGAGCGGACAAAGCAGCAGTTCAGAAGGGGTCGACAACACGCCGCTGGGGCGCACCTGGTGTCCAAGGCGCGCCCCAGCGGCGTGGTGCGGGGGATGTGGCTCAGGCGAGCGGCAGGCCGTTCACGGGCAGGCCCTGGGTGGGCAGGGTCTGCAGCGGCAGACCGCCGAGCAGCCCCGTCGGGCCCGCCGCCAGCGCCTGCTCGGCGGCCGGCTGGGCGGCGGCCAGTCCGGCGCCGAGCGCCTCCTGACCCTGGGCGAGACCCGCACCGCCCTGGGCGAGACCCGCACCGGCGGCCGGCGCCGCCTGGGAGAGGTTCTCGGCCGGGAGCGTCCGGGTGACGGTGTCCAGCGCCGAACCGGCGGCGTCCGGGGCGACCGGCGCGGCGTTCGCGGCACCCGCACCGGCGGCGGCGAAGGCGGCACCGAGAGCGGCGACACCGAGGGTCTTGGCAGCAGACTGCTTCATGAAGGTAAGTCCTCGAAATTCGTTACGGGGTTGTGAGCGGTTCTCGACCGTAAACACGCCCCGCACGCCACCGCAAACATCGAAATGCGGACGGATTGTGAATGGCGTCCGCATTCCGTGTGCACGGAGAACTCCCGGTCAGCCCTCCTCGCCCTCAGAACCGCTGGTAGAGCTGGTCTGACGGAACAACCATTCGGACTTGAGTTCGGCATATCCGGGCTTGATCACGTCATTGATCATCGCGAGTCGTTCATCGAAAGGAATGAACGATGATTTCATCGCATTGACGGAGAACCACTGCATGTCATCGAGCGTGTAGCCGAATGCCTCGACAAGGTGCTCGAATTCCCGGCTCATGCTGGTGTGGGACATCAGGCGGTTGTCGGTGTTCACGGTGGCGCGGAAGTGCAGCCGCCGCAGCAGACCGATGGGGTGCGCGGCGTACGAGTCGGCCGCGCCCGTCTGGAGGTTGGAGCTGGGGCACAGTTCCAGCGGGATGCGCTTGTCCCGGACGTACGAGGCGAGCCGGCCGAGCTTCACGGAGCCGTCGGACTGCACCTGGATGTCGTCGATGATGCGCACCCCGTGCCCCAGCCGGTCCGCGCCGCACCACTGCAGGGCCTGCCAGATGGACGGCAGACCGAAGGCCTCGCCCGCGTGGATGGTGAAGTGGTTGTTCTCGCGCTTGAGGTACTCGAAGGCGTCGAGATGCCGGGTGGGCGGGTGGCCGGCCTCGGCGCCCGCGATGTCGAAGCCGACGACGCCCAGGTCGCGGAAGCGGTTGGCGAGTTCGGCGATCTCCAGCGCGCGGGCGGCGTGCCGCATGGCGGTCAGCAGCGCGCCCACGCGGATGCGGTGGCCGTTCTCCCGCGCGATCCGCTCGCCCTCCCGGAAGCCCTCGTTCACGGCCTCGACGACCTCTTCGAGGCTGAGCCCGCCCTCCAGGTGCTGTTCGGGCGCGTACCGCACCTCGGCGTAGACGACCCCGTCCTCTGCGAGATCCTCTGCGCACTCGCGCGCGACCCGGACGAGGGCGTCGCGGGTCTGCATCACCGCGACGGTGTGGGAGAAGGTCTCCAGGTACCGCTCCAGGGAGCCGGAGTCGGCGGCCTCGTGGAACCACACGCCGAGCTTGTCGGGGTCGGTCTCGGGGAGCTGGGTGTAGCCCGTCTCGCGGGCGAGCTCGACGATCGTGCCGGGACGGAGCCCGCCGTCGAGGTGGTCGTGCAGCAGAACCTTCGGGGCCCGGCGGATCTGGTCCGAGCTCGGGGTGTTCGCCTTCTGGGCAGTCTCGCTCGTCATTTTCGCACTCTAACGCCTACGCGCGTAGATGGCTCATTCATCGCTGATTTCCCCGCCGCCGTCGCGTATTTCTCCCCTGGTGTACGAATCCGTCGGGTGTACGAATCCGTCGATACGTAACGGTGACCCCAAGGACGGGTGGCGTACACCCGCGCTTCTGACACTGTTCTGTCATGGCACAGCAAGTGACGCCGGTGCGCAGGGTCCGGCTGGGCAAGGTGATCGGGCCGGAGCCGACGGCGGTGAGCGGAGTGGTGCTCCTGCTGCCCGGAGGTGACGAGGTCTCACATCGCAAGCCGGCGACGTTGTTGGCGACCTCCCATGTGCGCACCCTCGGGCGTCGGCTGGCGCGGGCGGGGCGCGAGGAGGGTCTGGCCGCGCATGTCGTCCGCTACCGCTTCCGCGGGTGGAACGGCAGCGACGCGAACCACATGAGCGACGCGTTGTGGGCCGCCGACGAGGTCGTACGCCGCTATGGCGACGTCCCCGTGTGCCTCGCCGGTGTCGACATGGGCGCGCGGGCGGCGGTGCGGGCGGGTGGCCATGAGGCCGTCAACTCCGTGCTGGCGATTGCTCCTTGGCTGCCGGAGGAGGACGTTGCGGCGTCACCCGAACCGGTGAAACAGCTCGGGGGGCGGCGGGTGATGTTCGTGCACGGCACCAACGACGAGCGGACCGATCCCGAGCTGTCGTTCCGGCTGGCGGAGCGGGCGAAGAAGGCGAACCGGGACGTGTGCCGGTTCGAAGTGCACTCCGATCGGCACGCATTGCAGCAGCACCGGGACGAAGTCCTCGCGCTGGCCGAGGACTTCGTCATGGGGGTGCTGTTCGGGAGGTCGTTCTCGCGGCCGGTCGCCGATGCGTTCGCGGCTCCGCCTCCTTTGGGACTTCGGATGCCGTTGGCCGCCGGGTTCGGGAAGTCGTTGCGGCGCTAGCGCCGTTGGGGCGTCGGCTCGTTGGCGGGTGCAGCATCATCGTGGCTTGTCGCGCAGTTCCCCGCGCCCCTTGGGGCAATGCCCTTCAGGTGGGTAGCAAGTTGCCCCTCCTGGACAGGAGGAACCTCTTGAAGGCTGCGACCGGGGGCGTGTCCGGGCGGTCGGCCATCCAGGCGACGCCGATCTCGCGTGCCGCGCGTGGGGCGGTGACCGTCAGTTCCGCGACCCCGGGGCGCGGTACGGCCGGGGGTGGCAGGAGTGCGACCCCGAGGCCCGCCGCCACCAGGCCCCTCAGCGTCTCCGCCTCCTCGCCCTCGAAGGCGATGCGCGGCTTGAAGCCGGCCTCCTGGCACAGGTCGTCGGTGATGCGGCGCAGGCCGTAGCCCGGTTCCAGGGTCACGAAGATCTCGTCGGCCGCCTCCGCCAGGCGGATGCGCTTGCGGGTGGCCAGACGGTGATCGGAGGGGACGACCAGGCGGAGTTTCTGTTCGTCCAGGCGGCGGGCGACCAGGTCGGGGGCGTCCGGGACGGGCGAGGTGAGGCACAGGTCCAGTTCGCCGGTCCGGAGTCGTTCGAGCATGGCCTCGCCGTAGTTCTGGACCAGGCTGAAGCGGACCCGGGGGTGGTCGGCGCGGAAGGCGTGGATGAGGCCGGGGACCGTCTCCGCGCCCATGGTGTGCAGGAACCCGAAGGCGACCTTGCCGGTGGCCGGGTCGGCGTCCGCGCGGACTTCGTCGGCGGCGCGCCGGATCTCGGCGAGGGCGCGTTCCGCGGAGGCGAGGAAGGTGCGGCCGGCGGGGGTGAGGGAGACCGTACGGCCGTGGCGGGCGAACAGGTCGACGCCCAGGTCCTGTTCCAGGCGGACCATGGCACGCGAGAGCGTGGACTGCGGGACCTGCATCTCCTGGGCGGCCCGGGTGACGTGCTCGGTGCGGGCCACGCCGGCGAAGTACGCGAGGCGGGGTGCGAGCAACATCGTCATGTCTTCTGTGTCACTGGATGGTGACAGTCGATGCTGTGAGCTGTACTGATGCGCCATGGGAACGATTATGGCGAATCCATGCATTGGACGGATGAGTAGGGGCGTACGTAGCTTCGAAGCATGTCTCCCGCCAGTACCGGGGCGTCCATCACCGTGGGCGCCGCACCCTCAGTCCCCGTCGTCGACTCCCGAATGGCCCCGGGCGGCCCCGGCTACCGCCGGATGAGCTTCGCCCTCTTCCTCGCCGGTGTCGCGACCTTCGCGCTTCTCTACTCCACGCAGGCCCTGCTGCCGCTGATCTCCGGTGAGTTCGGGGTGGCGGCGAGCGAGGCGAGCTGGACGGTGGCGGCCGCGACGGGTGGTCTGGCGCTGTTCGTGCTGCCCATGAGCGCGCTGTCGGAGCGGTTCGGACGCCGTACGGTCATGACGGCGTCCCTGGCGGTCGCGGTGGCGGTCGGTGTGCTGGTCCCCTTCGCGCCGAACCTGACCTCCCTGGTCGTGCTGCGGGCGGTCCAGGGTGCGGCGCTGGCGGGTCTGCCGGCGTCGGCGACGGCGTATCTGGCCGAGGAGGTCCGGCCGAAGGCGCTGGTGACGGCCATCGGACTGTTCGTCGCGGGCAACAGCGTCGGCGGGATGAGCGGCCGTGTGATCACCGGCTGGGTCGCCCAGGAGTGGGGCTGGCGGGTCGCGGTCGGCGTGATCGGCGTGATCGCGGTGGCGTGCGCGGTGGCCTTCCGGCTGCTGCTCCCGGCCCCGCGCCACTTCAAGCCCGGCTCGCTGCGTCCGCGCGTCCTTGCCCGCGCGGTCCGCGACCACCTCTCCAACCCGCTGCTGCGCCGTCTGTACGCGATCGGCGCCCTGTTCATGACGGTCTTCGGCGGCGTGTACACCGTCATCGGCTACCGCCTCACGGAGGAGCCGTTCTCGCTGCCCCAGGGCATCATCGGCTCGATCTTCCTCGTGTACCTGGTCGGCACGGTGTCCGCGTCCACGGCGGGACGGCTGGTGGGCCGCCTGGGCCGCCGCGGCGCGCTGTACGCGGCCGGCGCCACGACGGCGGCGGGCCTGCTGCTGTCCCTGGCGGACTCGCTCCCGCTGGTCCTCCTCGGCCTGGTCCTCATCACGGGCGGATTCTTCGCGGGCCACGCGGCCGCCTCCTCGGCGGTCAGCAAGACAGCCACCCACGGTCGCGCGCAGGCCTCGGCGCTCTACCAGTCCGCCTACTACATCGGCTCCAGCGCGGGCAGCACGGTCGGCGCGGTGGCCTTCCACGCGGGCGGCTGGGCCGGCACGGTCGGAGTCGGCTTGCTGGCGGTGCTCGGCGTCGTGACGATCACGGTGTTCGGCACGCGGGCGGCGCGGCTTGAGCAGCGGCGGCTGGCTACGGCGGCCTGAGGCGGGCGTAGCTCGTAGGCTCCGTCCCCACTCGCAGAAACGACCGCGCCCCGCCGGACATCGGCGGGGCGCAGTCGTTTCTGTGGCTATGGCTACCAGGCCTCGCGCGTCTTGTTCGCCTTGTCCTCCGACGGGAGCAGGATCCACAGGACTATGTAGAGCAGGAACTGCGGGCCGGGGAGCAGGCAGGAGATCAGGAAGATCCAGCGCATCGTCGTTGCGGAGGTGCCGAAGCGCCGTGCCAGCGCGGCGCACACTCCGCCGATCATGCGGCCGTTGGTGGGTCGGGCGAGCGCGGTCATGGTGCGGCTCCTTCGCGAGCGTCGGCCGGAGGCCCCCTTGTGGGGCCTCCCGAGGGCTTCCCTCATCTGACATCCACGCTACGGCGACGAACCGGGCAAAGCGTCACTCTATGGAGCTATCCCGACCCTTGGAATCGTCGGGGTCCGACCCTGAGAAGGCTCCTCCTGGGGGACCGGCGCCCGGTCTGTGCGCTCGGACCTGCGGCGGAGCCAGGCGCGGGACGCGGGGACGATCGCCGCGTGCGCCAGGGCCACGCCCACGGTGTTCAGCAGCAGCGAGTCGATGTCGACGATCTGGCCGGGCACGCCGGTCTGCAGCAGTTCGATGCCCAGCGAGATCAGGGCGCCTGCGGCGACCGCACGGACCAGGGAGCCCAGCGGGGAGGCGTTGATCCTGCCGTGTGCCATCGGGATCAGCACGCCCAGCGGTGCGAGCAGGGCGAGACCCTCGGCGATGTGCCGGGCGCCCTGCTGCCAGCCCAGCGCCAGATCGGCTCTGATCCCGGCGAACGGCCGCAGGTTGGGCGGCATCACCCAGGGGACGTCCAGGGGGCGCAGCGTGAGCCAGGCGACGAACGCGAGGTGCGCGACCAGGAGAACACCCCCAGTCGCACGGATGCGGATCTCGGCGCTGCCGCCGATGGAGCCTTGACGCTGCACGCCCCCCTAGACGCGCCCCCCGGCAGGATCGGTTCCGGGAGGGGGCTTACGGGGGTGAGGCGTCCGCCACACGGGCCTCCGGCGGTAGGGGCGCGTCTATGCCTGCGGCGGCCCGTCGCGGTTCGGTGGGGGTTCGCGTAGCGCCTGCGGGTGTGTGGTGGGTCGGGGCCGTGCCGGGGGGTGTCCGTCCTCGGACCGGCGGTCACCTTGGGCCAGGAGGAACCGCGTGTTGACGCCGGCCACTGCGGGCGGACACCCCCCGGCACGTCCCCTTGCCGCCGTGGGCGGCCGTGGCGCCGCGGGGGTGCGCCCTCGTCCCCTTGCCGCCGTACGCGGGTGGCGCGCCGGGGGGCTTTCGCCGTCAGTTGTCTGTGATCTCCGTTGACGGGGGCTCGTTGCTGCCGGGGCGGGTGCGGACCTCGTCCGTGCACTCGTAGCGGCGCAGGGGGGCGGCGCCGGGGCCGCCCAGGATCACCGAGCCGTCGCCCTCGGCGGCCGTCGAGTCCGAGAACGTGCAGACGATCTGGGCGAGGGCGTACGAGGTGAGGTCGTTGGGGGGTGTGCTCAGGCGCAGGGTCTCGTCGGGGTCGCCGGGGTGCGGGCCGCTCGCTTCCATGGCGCCGCGGACGTCGGTGGTGTAGCCGGCCTCCTTCTCGGCGGCCGACGGCGTTGCCTCCAGTTCGTCGAGCAGTCCCTGTGCCACCAGCACGCGCCGCGCCGAGTCCGCCGTACCGTCCGACACCCGCACCGTTCGGTCCACGGCCACCAGCTGGGACCCGCAGAGCAGGAAGACCTGCACCGGGAGGCCTCGCGTGGCCTGCGTCGACACGTTCGGTTCGGAGAGTGAGCAGTGCACGCGCGAGGGAGCGGGGCCGAAGTTGGTCGGCACCTCCGTGGAACGGATGCCGCACCCGGTCAGCAGCGCGGCAGCCGCTGCGGAGAGGGCCAGGAGGCTGCCCGCCGGGCCGCGTACCTTCATCAGGCGTCCCCCTTCTTCGGCCCGTCGGAGGCCTTGCCGTCGGTCTCGTTGGCGTCCGTCTGTTCCGTCAGGTTCGATGCGTCCCGGGGGAGGCGCAGGGTGAACACCGCGCCGCCGTCGGGGGAGTTGGCGGCGGTGATCTCGCCGCCGTGGATGTGGGCGTTCTCCAGGGCGATGGACAGACCGAGGCCGCTGCCCTCGGAGCGGGGGCGGGAGGCGCTGGCCTTGTAGAAGCGGTCGAAGACGTGCGGGAGGACGTCCTCGGGGATGCCGGGGCCGTGGTCCCGTACGGCGATCACGATCGAGTCGTCCGCCTCCTGGACCGCGACCCGCACCGGCGAGCCGCCGTGCTTGAGCGCGTTGCCGATGAGGTTGGCCAGGATGACGTCCAGGCGGCGCGGGTCCAGGCGGGCCATGATGCCGCGCTCGGCGTCCAGGTCGACCGCGTCCAGCCAGGCGCGGGCGTCGATGCAGGCCGTGATCTGGTCGGCGAGGTCGACCTGGTCGATGACCAGGCGGGCCGTGCCCGCGTCGAAGCGGGTGACCTCCATGAGGTTCTCGACGAGGTCGTTCAGGCGGCGGGTCTCGCTGACGACCAGGCGTACGGCCGGTTCGATCATCGGGTCCATGGAGCCGGTCTCCATCTCCAGCTCCTCCTCCAGCACCTCCGTCACGGCGGTGATCGCGGTGAGGGGGGTGCGCAGTTCGTGGGACATGTCGGCCACGAAGCGGCGGGACGCGTCGTCCCGTCCGGCCATGTCGGCGACCCGTTTCTCCAGCGCCTCGGCGGCCTTGTTGAACGTCCGGGAGAGATCGGCCAGTTCGTCCGTGCCGGAGACGCGCAGGCGGGTGTCCAGCTTGCCCTCGCCGAGCCGGCGGGCGGCGGCACCGAGGCGTTGGACCGGCTTCAGTACGGTCGTGGCGGCGGCCTGCGCGAGCAGCGCGGAGCCGATCAGCGCGAGGCCGGTGGCGATGCCCAGCGACCAGGCGAGGGAGTTGAGGTCCTTGGCCTCCGGCTCCAGGGACTTGAGCATGTAACCGGTGGGTCCGCCGCCGATCACCTTCGTGCCGGCGACCAGGTAGGGGGTGTCGTCCGCGACTATCCGCTGCCAGTACAGGTGGTACTCGGCCTTGTTGGAGGAGTCGACCTGCTGCTTCTCGTTCACCGCCGTGCGCAGCGACTGGGGCACGTCCGCGAGCGTGAAGCCGTCCAGGCCGCCGGAGTTGCCGTACGCGGGCTTGCCGTCGGCGTCCTGGGCGACGAGCAGCACGCTGAAGCGCTGGCTGCTGTTGGCCATCTGCCCGGCGGTGTGCTGCAGTTCGTCCTGCGTCGGCTCCTCGGGCAGCAGGCCCGCGCGGTTCTGCATCTCCTGCTCGAAGTCGCGCAGCACCGCGTCCTGGGTGCGGGTGAGCACCGCCTCGCGGTTGAGCCAGTAGGCGATACCGGAGGCCGATACCGCGGCCGTGAGCGCCACCAGGCCGAAGACGACCACCAGTCGCAGGCGCAGGCTGGTGAAACGCAGCCTCGACCACACTCCCTTGCGAGCCGCGACCCAGCCGCGGAATCCCCCCTGCACGTCTGTCACTGAGGCGCGTCCAGGCGGTAGCCGACTCCACGGACGGTACGGATGAGCGTGGGGGACGACGGGACGTCCTCGACCTTGGCGCGCAGTCGTTGGACGCAGGCGTCCACGAGGCGGGAGTCGCCCAGGTAGTCGTGCTCCCAGACGAGGCGCAGCAGCTGCTGGCGGGACAGGGCCTGGCCCGGGCGGCGGCTCAGTTCGAGCAGCAGGCGCAGCTCGGTCGGGGTGAGCTGGAGGTCCTCGCCGTTCTTCGTCACGGTCATGGCCGCACGGTCGATGACCAGGCTGCCGTAGGTGGCCGCGTCGTTCGACTCCCGCTCCCCGCGTCGCAGCACCGCCCGGATGCGGGCGTCGAGCACCCGTCCCTGCACCGGCTTGACGACATAGTCGTCCGCGCCGGACTCCAGGCCGACCACGACGTCGATGTCGTCACTGCGCGCGGTCAGCAGAATGATCGGCAGCTGGTCCGTGCGCCGGATGCGCCGGCACACCTCGAACCCGTCGATGCCGGGCAGCATCACATCCAGCACGATCAGGTCCGGCCGCTGCTCACGCAGTAGTTTCAGACCGTCCTCGCCGGTGGCAGCGGTGGCCACCCGGTGTCCCTGGCGCGTCAGTGAGAGCTCCAGGGCCGTACGGATGGCGTCGTCGTCCTCGATCAGCAACAGGGAAGGCACGGGGCTCATTCTGGCCCATGCGGGGGTCGTCTTTCGACACCTGTACGAGCTGTACGGCTACGGGCACGTAGCGCTCATGACTGTGTCGGCGCTGTCGCCCGCCTGGGGGCGACCTACGACACAGGCCCCTGTGACACGTCTGTGACAGTCGGCGGACACGGCGATGAAGGTGCCCCGGCAAGCTTTTCGGCACAAGGCAAGACAGCAGGACGCAACACAGCAAGCCGCACCAAGCAGAACACCGGAAGTCCACGACGGGGGGCGCGAGATGAACACGCTGCACGGCACCAGCACCAGCGCAGTGATCACGCGTCTGCACGACGTGAACGGGGGCCGGGGTTCCGAGAAGTCCGGTGCCGTGAGCGGGCGGGGGTGCGCTCGCGGCACCGGGCGTCAGCACACCGCGTACATGACGGTGGTTGACGGTTTCGCGGGGGAAACGCACGGGGGAGCCGCGTACAGGGAGGACTCGGGGGAGCGTCGTCGCTCGCTGTCGGAGGCGGAGTTCACCGCCTACGTCCAGGAGCGCCGCGCCTCCCTGTACGCAACCGCCTACCACCTGACCGGTGACCGCTTCGAGGCCGAGGACCTGCTGCAGAGCGCACTGTTCTCGACGTACAAGGCCTGGGACCGGATCAGTGACAAGGCCGCCGTCGGGGGTTACCTGCGGCGGACGATGACCAACCTGCACATCAGCGCGTGGCGCCGCCGCAAGCTGAACGAGTACCCGACCGAGGAACTGCCGGAGACGCCCGGCGACACGGACGCGATGCGCGGCACCGAACTGCGCGCGGTCCTGTGGCAGGCGCTGGCCCGGCTGCCCGAACTCCAGCGGACGATGCTGGTCCTTCGTTACTACGAGGGCCGCACCGACCCGGAGATCGCGGACATCCTCGACATCAGTGTCGGCACGGTGAAGTCCAGCATCTGGCGGTCGCTCCGCCGGCTGCGCGAGGACGAGGTCCTCAGCTTCGGCCGTGACGAGGAGGACGCCTTCGGGGAGCTTGTCGCCTGAAGGTCCGGGGGGACCGCATCCGGGGGGATGCAACGGGGGAGCGGTAAGAAGTGGGGGGCCCACGGGGGCCGGGGGGCCCACGGGGAAACACGGGGGAGTGCTCCCACGGGGGATTCGGGGGAGCACGACGAGAGCGGGGCTGGAGGGCCGGGGGGTCCGTCCAGTCCCGTTCTTTCGTGTGCGGTCAGCGGGCCTTCATGAGGAGCGCTCCGGCGGGAGTGTCACCGACGGCGATGGACCTTACGAAGGACAGGGCGCCCTGTGCGTTCAGGTGGCCGGTGTCGCTGCCGGGCGGCGGCCCGCTGCTGCTGCGGTGAGGCGGCCGAGGGCCTCGTCCCTGTCGCAGGCGTGGGCGCCCAGGGACGTCTGGTGGGCGACGATCGAACGTTCCAGGCGCATCAGGCGCCAGCCGCGGCGCAGCAGGAACGGGACCGACTTGCGGCCCTCTCGCAGGTCGCGGAGGAAGCGGCGGCGGAACGTCTTCATGGGGCCGCGGCTCAGGCACAGCGCGTCGGCGAGGAGGCCGAGCTCCCGGCAGCGGGTCACGATCTCGGCCGCGAAGATGCCCTCCGCGATGAAGAGGGGGGTGCGGCCGATGTCGACGGTCTCCGCGCCCGTGCGGGCGCTCAGCGAGAGGTCGTACAGCGGAACGTCCGTACGGCCCGTGCGGCACAGTTCCGCGATCGCGGCGACAGCCGTGTCCGCGTCCCACGAGTCGGGGTGGTCCCAGTCGATGTCGGAGCTCCCGGGGACCTGCGGCAGGGTCGGGTCGTCACCCTCTTTGTAGAAGTCGTCGAGCCGCAGCACCGGAAGACCGGAGTGGGCGGCGAGAAGGGACTTGCCGGAGCCGGAAGGGCCGCAGAGCAGCACGACTCGCGTCGGTATGGGCGGATGGGAACTCACGGGACACCAGTCTGAGGCATCGCAGGGCCCGCGTACGACCCCGCGTACCGCAATTGCAGCGCGCGTCACACCTCACAGCCCTCTCGCGTTCACCTGACAACTCGTCGCGGCGGCAGGGCAGAGAGCCGTGCCTCCCCCGGACGGAGGGGAGGCACGGCTCTCCGGTCTTGAGTGGCCGTCGTGCCGGTGGTCAGTACGACGAGCCGGACGCGCCCAGCGAACCCGTCGGGTGCCAGACCGTCTTGGTCTCCAGGAACGCCGTCATGCGGTCGATGCCGGGGGCGGCGGCCCAGTCGTCCACAGGCTGTGGACGCAGGACGCGCTTCAGGTTGTCGGCCGCCGCGATCTCCAGTTCCTTCGCCAGCACCTCGTCGGCGCCGGCCAGGTCGATCGCGTTGACGTCCTGGTGCGCGGCCAGCGGCGTCGCGATCTCCGCCGTACGGCCCGACAACACGTTGACGACGCCGCCCGGCAGGTCGGACGTGGCCAGGACCTCGCCCAGGGAGAGGGCGGGCAGCGGGGACGTCTCGGACGCCACCACGATCGCCGTGTTGCCCGTCGCGATCACCGGGGCCAGCACCGAGACCAGGCCCAGGAAGGACGACTCCTGCGGGGCCAGGACGGCCACCACGCCGGCCGGCTCGGGGGAGGAGATGTTGAAGAACGGGCCCGCGACCGGGTTCCCGCCGCCGACCACCTGGGCGATCTTGTCCGTCCAGCCCGCGTACCAGACCCACCGGTCGATCGCCGCGTCGACCTGCGCCGCCGCCTTCGACTTCGACAGGCCCTCGGCGTCGGCGACTTCACGGACGTACTGCTCGCGGCGGCCCTCCAGCATCTCCGCGATGCGGTAGAGGATCTGGCCGCGGTTGTACGCCGTCGCGCCGGACCACCCGCCGAACGCCTTGCGCGCGGCGACCACCGCGTCACGGGCGTCCTTGCGGGAGGACAGGGGGACGTTCGCCAGCCAGTTGCCCTTCGAGTCCGTCACCTCGTACACCCGGCCGCTCTCGGAACGCGGGAACTTCCCGCCGACGTACAGCTTGTAGGTCTTGAAGACGGAGAGCCGCTCGGCGCGCTCGGTCTTGTCGTTCTTCTCAACTGTGCTCATTTATCGCTCGCCCTCCGGGCTCGACGGGGCGAGGTACGCCTCCAGGCCGTGGCGGCCGCCCTCGCGGCCGAAGCCCGACTCCTTGTAGCCGCCGAACGGCGAGGTCGGGTCGAACTTGTTGAACGTGTTGGACCAGATGACGCCCGCGCGGAGCTTGTTCGCGACGGCGAGGATCCGCGACCCCTTCTCCGTCCAGATACCCGCCGACAGGCCGTACGCGCTGTTGTTGGCCTTGGCGACGGCCTCGTCCGGCGTGCGGAAGGTCAGGACCGACAGGACCGGGCCGAAGATCTCGTCGCGGGCGATCCGGTGCGCCTGGGTGACGTTCGTGAAGAGCGTCGGGGCGAACCAGTAGCCGCTCTCGGGGAGTTCGCAGGCCGGCGACCAGCGCTCGGCGCCCTCCGCCTCGCCCTGCTCGACGAGCGAGGTGATGCGGGTGAGCTGTTCCTCGGAGTTGATCGCGCCGATGTCGGTGTTCTTGTCGAGCGGGTCGCCGAGGCGGAGCGTGGAGAGGCGACGCTTCAGCGACTCCAGCAGCTCGTCCTGGATCGACTCCTGGACCAGCAGCCGGCTGCCGGCGCAGCAGACCTGGCCCTGGTTGAAGAAGATGCCGTTGACGATCCCCTCGACCGCCTGGTCGATCGGGGCGTCGTCGAAGACGATGTTGGCGCCCTTGCCGCCCAGCTCCAGGGTGACCTTCTTGTGGGTGCCGGCGACGGTCCGCGCGATCTCCTTGCCGACCGCCGTCGATCCCGTGAAGGCGACCTTGTTGACGTCCGGGTGCGCGACGAGCGCGGCGCCGCTGTCGCCGTAGCCGGGCAGGATGTTGACGACGCCCTTGGGCAGGCCCGCCTGGCGGCAGATGTCCGCGAAGAACAGGGCGGAGAGCGGGGTGGTCTCGGCCGGCTTCAGCACGACCGTGTTGCCGGTCGCCAGTGCCGGGGCGATCTTCCACGCCAGCATCAGCAGCGGGAAGTTCCAGGGGATGACCTGGCCGGCCACGCCGAGGGGCGCCGGGCTCGCGCCGAAACCGGCGTGCTCCAGCTTGTCGGCCCAGCCCGCGTAGTAGAAGAAGTGCGCGGCGACCAGGGGGAGGTCGGCGTCGCGGGTCTCCTTGATCGGCTTGCCGTTGTCCAGTGTCTCCAGGACGGCCAGCTCACGGCTGCGCTCCTGGATGATCCGGGCGATGCGGAACAGGTACTTCGCGCGCTCGGAGCCGGGCAGCGCCGACCACTTCACGAAGGCCTTGCGGGCGGCCTTCACGGCGCGGTCCACGTCCGCCTCGCCGGCCTGGGCGATCTCGGCGAGGACCTCCTCGGTGGACGGGGAGACGGTCTTGAAGACCTTGCCGTCCGCCGCCTCCACGAACTCGCCGTCGATGAACAGGCCGTACGACGGCGCGATGTCGACGATCGAGCGGGACTCGGGGGCCGGTGCGTATTCGAATACCGATGCCATGGTGATCAGTCCACCGTCACGTAGTCGGGGCCGGAGTAGCGGCCGGTGGCCAGCTTCTGACGCTGCATCAGCAGGTCGTTCAGCAGCGAGGAGGCGCCGAAGCGGAACCAGTGGTTGTCCAGCCAGTCCTCGCCGGCGGTCTCGTTGACCAGGACGAGGAACTTGACGGCGTCCTTGGTCGTCCTGATCCCGCCGGCCGGCTTCACACCCACCTGGATGCCGGTCTGGGCGCGGAAGTCGCGCACCGCTTCCAGCATAAGCAGGGTGTTCGCGGGGGTGGCGTTGACGGCGACCTTGCCGGTGGACGTCTTGATGAAGTCGGCGCCCGCCAGCATGCCGAGCCAGCTCGCGCGCCGGATGTTGTCGTACGTCGACAGCTCGCCGGTCTCGAAGATGACCTTGAGGCGGGCAGACGTCCCGCAGGCCTCCTTCACGGCGACGATCTCGTCGTACACCTTCATGTAGTTCCCCGCGAGGAACGCCCCGCGGTCGATGACCATGTCGATCTCGTCCGCGCCGGCGCCGACGGCGTCCCGGACGTCCGCCAGCTTCACACCGAGGGCGGCCCGCCCGGCCGGGAAGGCGGTGGCGACCGAGGCGACCTTGACCGAGGAGCCGGCGACGGCCTCCTTGGCGGTGGCCACCATGTCGGGATAGACGCAGACGGCCGCGGTCGCCGGGGTCGTCCGGTCGCTCGGGTCGGGGTGGACCGCCTTGGCGCCGAGCGCCCGGACCTTGCCCGGGGTGTCCGCGCCTTCCAGCGTCGTCAGGTCGACCATCGAGATGGCGAGGTCGATGGCGTACGCCTTGGCGGTCGTCTTGATGGAACGGGTACCGAGGGACGCGGCGCGCGCCTCCAGGCCGACCGCGTCGACGCCGGGCAGCCCGTGAAGGAAGCGGCGCAGCGTACTGTCGGACGCGGTGACGTCCGTAAGGGCGTGAGCTGCGGTGGGTGCATTGGTGGGCATGGTCACCAGACGAGCATATCTACGCGCGTAGCGGCTGTACACCCCGAGGGACCGGGATCTGTCCTGCGCCGAGGGAACGGATCTGTTTCTGCGGCGACAGGGAACGGATCCGCGCACTGCCGGGGAGCTGTCCGGCCCAAGGGGCGGGGGGAACTGCGCGACCAGCCACCGACAACCCGCACCGCCCCCGCCGGCCCGCCCCCATGGCGAAGGGGCGCCCCACCAAGCCGCCGGCGGGCATACGGCAGAATCGGCCCCATGACGACCCCGGAGCACCAGCCCCCCACCCCGGCCCCCGTGCCGAAGGACCGCGTCTACCGCTCGCCCATGGGCATCGTCGGCGGCGTCATGCTGCTGGGAATCGCCCTCTGGCTGGGCATCGACGCACTGGTCCGGGGCGAGGGCCGCACCCAGTGGGTGGCGCTCGCGGCGCTGATCCTGATCGTGCCGCTGGTGTCCGCGTTCACGCTGAGGCCCGCCGTCTACGCCAACGAGGACCGGCTGCGCATCCGTAACCCGCTGCGCGTGATCGTGCTCCCGTGGGGCCAGGTCGCCGCACTGCGGTCCGGCTACTCGAACGAGGTCGTCGACAAGTCCGGCACCAAGTTCCAGCTCTGGGCGGTGCCGGTCTCGCTGCGGGCCCGCAAGAAGGCGGCACGGCAATCGGCCCGGTCGGCGGCGGCACGGAGCGCTGCCGCGCGGGGTGAGCGCAGTGGCCGCGGCGGCGGGGGCATGGGATTCGGCGGGCTCGGGTTCGGGGCGCCGCGAGGCGATGTCGACATGGACGGCCCGGCGCGGGCCGAGACCGACAAGGTCATGGACGAATTGCGGGAACTGCTGGAGCAGCGGGAGGAGCTGGAGTCCTCGCAGGGTGAGGTCACCGTGCGGTGGGCCTACGAGGTAGCGGGTCCGGTCATCGCCGGGGCCGTGCTGCTGGCGATTCTGCTGGCGACGGCCTGACGTGCCGGGTCCGAGTGGTGACAGCGGCGCCAACCCGCCGGGAACCGGGCCGCGTCGGGGCTCAGGGGGCGCCCGGATACACGAGTGCCAGGTACGCACACCGCAGTAGGCGGAGTGTTGCGCCATAGCCGCTGCACGCCACTGCCTCGCCAGGATCGGCCGGACTCCGTGTCGCTGCCGGTGTGCCCAGACCGTGAGCACCAGCGGGCCCGTGCCGCGTACGGCGAGGTAGGCGAGGAGGGCAGGGGCCGCGTACCGCAGGGCGTGCAGGGGTGCGGGGCGCCCCTGTGGGGGCGGGGAGCCGGACCGCGCCTCGCCGTGGGCGGAGGTGGTCGCTCGGGGTGTCGGCCGGACGGTCGTGGACACGGCGGCGGCTCCAGGCAACTCGGTGACGCGCTTGCCCGCCCACCGTTGCCCGTGCGCCGGGGCCGGGCGTGGAGCCCGGGTCAACCACCACGAGGAAATCGCGCGAAGGGGTGCCTCCGAATGGAGGCACCCCTTCGCGAACGACGAGAACTTTGCGTACTCGTACGGCTCAGATGCCGGCCGCCGCCGACAGATCCCGCTTGATCGTCGCCAGCCGCTCGGCCGCCTCGGCGCGGGCGGCCGGGAGGTCGGCGTGGGTCGCGACCGGGACGACGACCTCCAGGTAGCACTTCAGCTTGGGCTCCGTGCCGCTGGGACGGACGATGACGCGGGCGCCATCGAGCGTGTAGCGCAGACCGTCGGTGGGCGGGAGGGTGTCCGTGCCCTGGGTGAGGTCCTCGGCGCGGGTGATGGCCAGCCCGGCGAGCTCGGTCGGCGGCTGCTCGCGCAGCTGCCGCATGGCGTCGGCAATGACCGACAGGTCCTGGACGCGCACCGAGAGCTGGTCGGTGGCGTGCAGGCCGTGGGTCACGGCGAGGTCGTCGAGGAGGTCGAGGAGCGTGCGGCCCTCGGCCTTCAGGACGGACGCCAGCTCGGTGATCAGCAGGGCGGCGGTGATGCCGTCCTTGTCGCGTACGCCCTCGGGGTCGACGCAGTAGCCGAGGGCCTCCTCGTAGCCGTAGCGCAGACCGTCGACGCGGGCGATCCACTTGAAGCCGGTGAGGGTCTCCTCGTACGGCAGCCCCGCCTTCTCGGCGATCCGGCCGAGGAGGGAGGAGGAGACGATGGACTCCGCGAAGGTGCCGCGTGCTCCACGGCCGACCAGGTGGGCGGCGAGCAGGGCGCCGACTTCATCCCCCCGAAGCATCCGCCACTCGTCGCCTCCGTCCTCGTCTCCGGCCCGCACGGCCACGGCGCAGCGGTCGGCGTCGGGGTCGTTGGCGATGACGAGGTCGGGGGCGGTCTCGCGGGCCTTGGCGAAGGCCAGGTCCATCGCGCCGGGCTCTTCCGGGTTGGGGAAGGCGACGGTGGGGAAGTCCGGGTCGGGCTCGGCCTGCTCGGCGACGAGGGCGGGGGCGGGGAAGCCGGCCCGCTCGAATGCGGCGAGGAGGACGTCCTTGCCGACACCGTGCATCGCCGTGTAGACGGTGCGGGCGGTGCGCGGGGAGCCGGGGGACAGGACCGCGTCCGTGCGGGCGAGGTAGGCGTCCAGGACGCTGTCGTCCAGGGTCTCCCAGCCCTCCGTGGGGCGGGGGACGACGGTGAGGGACGGCACCGCGGCGATCTCCTGCGCGATGTCGATGTCCGCGGGCGGGACGATCTGGGAGCCGTCGCCGAGATAGACCTTGTAGCCGTTGTCGCGCGGCGGGTTGTGGCTGGCGGTGACCTCGACTCCGGCTACCGCGCCGAGGTGCCTTATCGCGTACGCGAGGACCGGGGTGGGGAGCGGGCGGGGCAGTACGGCGGCGCGCAGGCCCGCGCCGGTCATCACGGCGGCCGTGTCCCTGGCGAAGTCCTCCGACTTGTGGCGGGCGTCGTAGCCGATGACGACGAGACCGCCCTCGTGGCCCTGCTTCTTCAGGTACGCGGCGAGGCCGGCCGCGGCGCGGATGACGACCGTGCGGTTCATGCGCATCGGGCCGGCGCCGAGCTCGCCCCGCAGGCCCGCGGTGCCGAACTGGAGGGTGCCGCTGAAGCGGGCGGCGAGTTCCTCGACGTCCGCGGCGTCGATGAGCTTGGCGAGCTCGTCGCGGGTCTCCGGGTCCGGGTCCTCGGCGAGCCACGCCTGGGCCCGGGCGATGAGATCGTCGTGCACGTCGGTCAACCTCTCGTTCTTGTGGTGGGGAGGGGGCTGGGGGTGGGATGGTTCTCGCCCCCGCCGCCCCTACCCGTCCCGTACCTGGGGGCTGCCGCCCCAAGACCCCCGCTCCGCCCCTTCAAGGACGGGACGGGTAGGGGCGGCGGGGGCGAAGAGAACGCCCTACAGACGCCCCAGCACCTGCGCCAGCAGCGACCCCATCTGCGTGGCCGAGTCCCGCCCGGCCTGCAGAACCTCCTCGTGGTTCAGCGGCTCCCCCGTCATCCCCGCCGCAAGGTTCGTCACCAGCGAGATCCCCAGCACCTCGGCCCCCGCCTCACGCGCAGCGATGGCTTCCAGCACCGTCGACATACCCACCAGATCGGCCCCGATGACCCGAGCCATCCGGATCTCCGCCGGCGTCTCGTAGTGCGGCCCGGGGAACTGGGCGTAGACGCCCTCCTCCAGAGAGGGGTCGATCTCCTTGCACAGCGCCCGCAGCCGCGGCGAGTACAGGTCCGTGAGGTCGACGAAGTTCGCGCCGATGATCGGGGACGTGGCCGTGAGGTTGATGTGGTCGCTGATCAGGACCGGCTGCCCGGGACGCATGCCCTCGCGCAGACCGCCGCACCCGTTGGTGAGGACGACCGTCTTGCAGCCGGCGGCCACCGCGGTACGCACCCCGTGCGCGACGGCGGCAACTCCACGGCCCTCGTAGTAGTGCGTACGGCCCAGGAAGACCAGCGCACGCTTGTTGCCGATCCGGTACGAGCGGATCTTGCCGCCGTGCCCTTCCACCACCGGCGGGGGGAACCCCGGCAGCTCGGTGACCTGGAACTCGGCCTCGGGTTCGCCGAGGGCGTCCACGGCCGGAGCCCAGCCGGAGCCCATCACGAGGGCGACGTCGTGGGTCTCGGCGCCCGTGAGTTCGCGCAGGCGCGCGGCGGCGGCGTCGGCGGCGGCGTGGGGGTCGCCCTGGATGTCGTCCGGAAGAAGAGATGCGTTCACGCGACTGAGGGTAGCCGGTTTGGGCCTACGCGCGTAGATGACAGAGCTCACGGGATGGCGATCGTTGTCTTGTCGTTTCCAACGAAGACCGCACCGGCAAGCGGCACGCTCACCCGGCGCCTTCAGTCCTCGGGAATGAGGACGTCCTTGTCGTTGAAGACCTCCACGATGAAGATCAACAGCCGGCCGCGGCTGACCGTGTACTCCACGAGGACGTTCTGCGTGAGCCGGATCGTTCGGTCGTCGCCCGTGGAGCTTATGGGCCGTGACACCGAGAGGAACGGATCGCGGGCCAGCAGCGCGATGCCCTTGTCGAACGCGTTGCGCTGCCTGTCCTCGAGCCGGTCACGGGCCTCGGCGGCCTGCACCGTGTAGTAGACGTCATACGTGGTGGGGGCCATGAGTTCTCCCGATGATGGGCCGATTCGCCCAGTCTAGGAGTCGCCCTCCGTCAGCAGGGGCGCTTCCGCAGCTCCATCACGTAATCGTGTGGCGCGCCGGCCGACTCCGCCGCGTCCGCGACCTCGCCGAGGTACCGCGCGGACGGCAGCCCGCCCTCGTACGCGTTCAGCACGTACACCCACGCCGACTCCTCGCCCTCCAGCGTGTGCACACGCACCCGCAGCCGGCGGTATATGCCGAGACCGACGCCCTCCCAGCGGTCCAGGGAGTCCTCGTCCATCGGGGCGACGTCGTACAGCGCGACGAAGACCTGCTCGCCGGGTTCCTCGACGAGTGTGGCCAGCGCGCCGTCCCAGCCGAGCTGCTCGCCCCCGAACGTCAGTCGCCACCCGTTCAGCCAGCCGGTGGCGCGCAGCGGCGAGTGCGGGGCGCGGCGCGTCATCAGCCGCGCGTCGAGATTGCCGGCGTACGCGGCGTAGAGCGACATGGGGAGAGGGTACGGCAGGTGAATCGTGTGCCCCTCCCGTAACGGTGGTGTCTCGGGCGGGCCCCCAGGCAGTACCACGGTGATGCGTGCGGGACAATGGAGTACGTGACTCGGATCGTGATCATCGGTGGCGGACCCGGCGGATACGAGGCGGCCCTGGTGGCCGCCCAGCTCGGCGCGGAGGTGACCGTCGTCGACTGCGACGGTCTGGGCGGGGCGTCGGTGCTCACCGACTGCGTGCCGTCGAAGACTCTCATCGCCACGGCCGAGGTGATGACCACCTTCGACTCCTCGTACGAGGAGCTGGGGATCATCGTCGCCGACGACACCCCGCACATCGACACGCCCGCGCGTGTCGTCGGCGTTGACCTGGGCAAGGTCAACCGGCGTGTCAAGCGGCTCGCGCTCGCGCAGTCCCACGACATCACCGCCTCCGTCACGCGCGCCGGCGCCCGGGTCCTGCGCGGCCGCGGCCGGCTGGAGGGCATGCAGGGCCTCGACGGCTCGCGCAAGGTCGTCGTCCGTGCCGCCGACGGCACCGAGGAGACCCTCACCGCGGACGCCGTCCTCATCGCCACCGGCGGTCACCCGCGCGAGCTGCCCGACGCCCAGCCCGACGGCGAGCGCATCCTCAACTGGACCCAGGTCTACGACCTCACCGAGCTGCCCGAGGAACTCATCGTGGTCGGCTCCGGTGTCACCGGCGCCGAGTTCGCCGGCGCCTACCAGGCGCTCGGCTCACGGGTCACCCTCGTGTCGTCCCGGGACCGCGTGCTGCCGGGTGAGGACCCGGACGCCGCCGCCGTCCTCGAGGACGTCTTCCGGCGCCGCGGCATGAACGTCATGGCCCGCTCGCGTGCCGCCGCCGCCAAGCGGGTCGGCGACCGCGTCGAGGTCACCCTCGCCGACGGCCGCGTCATCAGCGGCAGCCACTGCCTCATGGCCGTCGGCGCCATCCCGAACTCCGAGGGCATGGGCCTGGAGGAGGCCGGCGTCAAGCTGCGCGAGTCCGGGCACATCTGGACCGACAAGGTGTCCAGGACGACGGCCCCCGGCGTGTACGCGGCCGGTGACGTGACCGGAGTCTTCGCCCTCGCGTCGGTCGCGGCGATGCAGGGACGTATCGCCATGTACCACTTCCTCGGCGACGCGGTGGCCCCGCTGAACCTGAAGACGGTCTCGTCCAACGTCTTCACCGACCCCGAGATCGCCACCGTCGGCTACACCCAGGCGGACGTCGACGGCGGCAAGATCGACGCCCGGGTCGTCAAGCTCCCCCTCCTGCGCAACCCGCGCGCGAAGATGCAGGGCATCCGGGACGGCTTCGTCAAGATCTTCTGCCGTCCGGGCACGGGCATCGTGGTCGGCGGCGTGGTCGTCTCCCCGCGCGCCTCGGAACTGATCCATCCGATCTCGATCGCGGTCGACAACAATCTGACGGTCGAACAGATCGCGAACGCCTTCACCGTGTACCCCTCTCTTTCGGGGTCGATCGCCGAGGTGGCACGACAGCTCCACACCCGGAAGTCCGGCGGCGAACTCTAAGGCGAACCCGGGCGGCCGGAACCGATTCCCCGCTGGTCACAGGGAGTTGTCGAGCATGCGTACGGCATAGGCGCCGGGACTAGGCCCTATACCACTCCTTGCCCTCGCGTGCGAACAACTTCTGCTATTCGGCGCAAACTGCTGAAAGCAGACGGTCGTTGGGGTTACTGTCAGTTTCGTGTTCGCTGCAGAACGTCGCCAATTGATCCTCGAAATGGTGCGAGCGAACGGGGCCGTGTCGCTCCGTGAGCTCGCCCGCGTCGTCCAGACCTCCGAAGTGACCGTACGGCGGGACGTGCGCGCACTGGAGGCAGAAGGACTCCTCGACCGCCGGCACGGCGGTGCGGTATTGCCGGGCGGGTTCACGCGGGAGTCCGGCTTTCCGCAGAAGTCACATCTCGCGACCGCCGAGAAGACGGCCATCGCCGACCTCGCCGCGAATTTCGTGGAAGAGGGCGAGGCAATCGTCGTAGGGGCGGGAACCACCACACAGGAACTGGCCCGCCGGCTCGCCCGGGTGCCCGGACTGACCGTCGTCACCAACTCCCTCCTGGTGGCGCAGGCGTTGGCCCATGCCAACCGGGTCGAGGTCGTGATGACCGGCGGGACGCTCCGCGGGTCCAACTACGCCCTGGTGGGCAGCGGTGCCGAGCAGTCCCTGCAGGGGCTTCGGGTGTCGCGGGCCTTCCTCTCCGGGAGCGGTCTGACCGCCGAGCGCGGCCTGTCCACGTCCAACATGCTCTCGGCCTCCGTCGACCGGGCCCTCGTCCAGGCGGCCGCGGAGGTCGTCGTCCTCGCCGACCACACCAAGCTCGGCACGGACACGATGTTCCAGACGGTGCCCACGGACGTCATCACCCGGCTGGTCACCGACGAGCCGCCGGCCCATGACGACCGCGCCCACACCGAGCTCCAGGCCCTGGCCGACCAGGGGGTGCAGATCGCCGTGGCCGGGGCGACCGGGAACCCGGGGGGTGACGAGGTCCCGGCGCGGCGGCGTGCCTTGCCGGGGCCACGGCGGGGGCAGGTGCCGGGCGGTGCCGCGGGGTTGCGGTCGGCCGCGGCGGTGCTGGGGGAGCAGGGCGCGGAGCGGGAACGTGAGCGGGCTCGCGTCGCGGATCTGCGGCGGCGGTAGTCTGCCGACGGCGCGGCCGGGCGCCACTTCGCCGTAGGGGTTTGCGCTGATGTGCGCGTGCGGGTGGTTTGTGGCTGGTCGCGCCCACGCGGCGGAGCCGCACATCGATACAGCCTCGCCCCCTAGGCCGGCTTCAGTCCCCGCAGCGTCAAGTGCAGCAATCTGTCCGCCAGGTCCGGGTCTCCCGGCGTTTCCTCCGCCGCCAGTGCGATCGCGTGGGTCAGCTGAAGCAGGTCGTTGATCGAGACGTCCGGTCTCACGGCGCCCGACTCCTGAGCCCGGGCCAGCAGTGCGCCCCCCGCCTCCCTGATCGGGCCGCTGCACTGGGCCAGGGCCGAGGTGTTGTCGTACGAGACGGACATCAGGGACCTGGCCAGGCCGCGGTACTCGCCGGCGTGGGTGACCATCTCGCGCAGCCAGGTCACCAGGGCCGCGCAGGGCTCTGGGGCGTGCAGGAGTTCGCGGGACCGGGTCAGCAGGTCGCCGACGGCGTCCTCGAAGACCGCGCTCAACAGGGCGTCACGGTTGGGGAAGTGGCGGTACAGCGTGCCGATCCCGACGCCCGCGCGGCGGGCCACGTCCTCCAGCGACGCGTCCGTGCCGTGGGCGGCGAAGGCGGACCTGGCCTCGGCCAGCAGGCGCTCATGGTTGCGGCGGGCATCGGCGCGCATGGCACGCGGCTGTGCCGGCGGTGTCGCCGCCGTGCCTGAGTTCCCCGCACTCTCGCGCGAGGTCGCGCCCACCATGACTCCCACCTGCCCTCTCACGCGCCCTTGGCGTGCCTCCAGGATGCCATCGCGCCCGGCTGCAACGAGGCGCCCGGCGGACTGTGCGTTCCAGTCCGCCGGGCGCCTCGGATGCCGTAAGGCTTGTACCGGGTGTGTCAGTCCTTGATCTCGCAGATGGGCGCGCCGGACGTGAGCGACGCGCCGACCTCGGCCGACAGGCCCTTGACGGTGCCGGACTTGTGGGCGTTGAGCGGTTGTTCCATCTTCATCGCTTCGAGTACGACGATGAGGTCGCCTTCCTTGACCTCCTGGCCTTCCTCGACGGCGACCTTGACGATGGTGCCCTGCATCGGGGAGGCGAGGGTGTCGCCGGAGGCGGCGGGGCCGGACTTCTTGGCCGCGCGGCGCTTGGGCTTGGCGCCGGCGGCCAGGCCGGTGCGGGCCAGGGTCATGCCGAGCGAGGACGGGAGGGAGACCTCCAGGCGCTTGCCGCCGACCTCCACCACGACCGTCTCGCGGCCGGCTTCCTCGTCAGCCTCCGCGTCTGCGGGGGTGGCGAAGGGCTTGATCTCGTTGACGAACTCGGTCTCGATCCAGCGGGTGTGGACCGTGAACGGGTCGCTGGAGCCGGTCAGTTCCGGCGCGAAGGCCGGGTCCTTGACGACCGCGCGGTGGAACGGGATCGCGGTGGCCATGCCCTCGACCTGGAACTCGGCGAGGGCGCGGGCGGCGCGCTGGAGCGCCTGCTGACGGGTGGCGCCGGTGACGATCAGCTTGGCGAGCAGGGAGTCCCACGCCGGGCCGATGACCGAGCCCGACTCGACGCCGGCGTCCAGGCGGACGCCCGGGCCGGTCGGCGGGGCGAACGTGGTGACCGTGCCGGGGGCGGGCAGGAAGTTGCGGCCCGGGTCCTCGCCGTTGATGCGGAACTCGAAGGAGTGGCCGCGCAGCTGCGGGTCGTCGTAGCCGAGTTCCTCGCCGTCGGCGATGCGGAACATCTCACGCACGAGGTCGATGCCGGTGACCTCCTCGGTGACCGGGTGCTCGACCTGGAGGCGGGTGTTGACCTCCAGGAAGGAGATCGTGCCGTCCATGCCGACGAGGAACTCGACGGTGCCGGCGCCGACGTAGCCGGCCTCCTTGAGGATGGCCTTGGAGGCGGAGTACAGCTGCGCGACCTGCTCCTCGGAGAGGAACGGGGCGGGGGCTTCCTCCACCAGCTTCTGGTGGCGGCGCTGCAGCGAGCAGTCACGCGTGGACACGACCACGACGTTGCCGTGCTGGTCGGCCAGGCACTGGGTCTCGACGTGCCGGGGCTTGTCGAGGTACCGCTCCACGAAGCACTCCCCGCGCCCGAACGCCGCCACCGCCTCACGGACCGCGGAGTCGTAGAGCTCGGGCACTTCCTCCAGCGTGCGGGCGACCTTCAGGCCGCGTCCGCCGCCGCCGAAGGCGGCCTTGATCGCGATCGGCAGGCCGTGTTCCTCGGCGAAGGCGACGACCTCGTCGGCGCCGGAGACCGGGTCGGGGGTGCCCGCGACGAGCGGGGCGCCGGCGCGCTGGGCGATGTGCCGGGCGGCGACCTTGTCACCGAGGTCGCGGATGGCCTGCGGCGGCGGGCCGATCCAGATCAGGCCGGCGTCCAGGACGGCCTGGGCGAACTCGGCGTTCTCCGACAGGAAGCCGTAGCCCGGGTGGATGGCGTCCGCGCCGGACTCGCGTGCGGCCTTGAGGACTTTTTCGATGTCCAGATAGCTGCTTGCCGGGGTGTCACCGCCCAGGGCGAACGCCTCATCCGCAGCGCGGACATGCAGAGCGTCGCGGTCCGGATCCGCGTAGACGGCCACGCTCGCGATCCCGGCATCCCGGCAGGCCCGGGCCACGCGGACAGCGATTTCGCCACGGTTGGCGATGAGCACCTTGCGCACGATTGAGGCTCCCTCCTTGAAACAAGCCGAGTTTAGGGACTGCCGACACGCCACATCGACCCGTCCCCAGTGGTGAGCTTGCCCACACGGAGCGTGATTCCAGGCTCGCTCGACCTGCGAAATCCCATGTCGCGCCTCGGCACGCAGGTCTCTCCCGGAAAACCCTAGCCCTCCTCTGTGGTCAAGGTCTCTGTCATCACGTGCTGCGGGCCACTCGGTTTCTTTGTGGAATCCCTACGAATGGCCCAATGATTCTTTGCCCTCGACCGAACCCTTGTCCCGGGGTTTACCCGTTAGTAGCGTTCGCGATGTAGTTGAACGTACTTGGGGTAACAGCGCGGAGCTCGGAAGTGGGTGGGGCCCGGTGGTGCGCAGACCGGTGGCGTGGGTGGTGGCGGTCGTGCTCTTCACGGAGGCGCTCGGCATCGCCGCTGTGAACTGGTTCCTCGGGGTCGTCGTCGACCGTCAGGACATGTCCTTGGCGGGGCTCGACCCGAACGTGATGTCGGTGTCCTCGAAGGTCGGCGGCCTGGTCTTCGGCGCCTACTTCGCGCTGTGCGGCCTGGTCGCCCTGCTCGTGGCCGTGCGCGACCGCGCCCCGGCCGGCTTGGGTCGCATCCTGCTGATCAGCGCGGCCGTGGTGCACGCCCTGCTGGGCGCGTTCGCCTGGGGCCTGGTGGGCTGGACGGCGTTCCTGTTCATGGTCGTCGTGCTCGGCCTGATAGTGCTGCTGCTCATGACGTACGACGCCCACGGTGCCGCGGGTGAGCCCGCCGACGCCGCTCCCGACGGGGGCAAGGGCGGCGACGGCTCCCCGGCAGCAGGCTCCCCGGCGGGAGGCTCTCCGGTCACGCCTCCGCCGGCGCCCACAACTCCGTGATCCCGATGCCCAGGTGCGCCAGTAGCCGGCGCACCAGCGGCAGGCTGATGCCGATCACGGTGCCGTGGTCGCCGTCGATGCCGTCGATGAACGGGGCCGAGCGGCCGTCGAGCGTGAACGCCCCGGCGACGTAGAGGGGTTCGCCGGAGGCGACGTATGCGGCGATCTCCTCGTCGGTCGGCTCGCCGAAGCGGACGACGGTGGAGGCGGTGGCCGAGGTGTACCGGCCGGTCGCGGTGTCGTAGACGCAGTGGCCGGTCTGCAGCGTGCCCGCCCGGCCGCGCATCGACTTCCAGCGTGCCGTGGCCTCCTCGGCGTCGGCCGGCTTGCCCAGGGCCTGGCCGTCCAGGTCCAGGACCGAGTCGCAGCCGATCACGATCGCGCCCATGACCTCGGGCTTCGCCGCCACGACGGAGGCCTTCGCCTCGGCCAGGGCCAGGGCAAGCTCGGCGGGGGTGGGCGCGGTGACGGCGTCCTCGTCGACGCCGCTGACGATGACCTCGGGAACCAGGCCGGCCTGGCGCAGGAGATTCAGCCGGGCGGGGGACTGGGAGGCGAGGACGAGCCGGCGACGGGGCTGATCAGTCATGCGGTCAGCGTATCGGCGTGCCCGGCCGGACTCACCTCAGACCGAGCACGATCATCGTGAGCACCATGGCCAGCGCCATGAGAACGCCCAGCCGCCGCAACATCTCCTGCGTCTCGCGCAGTTCCTCGGGCGGCTCGTTCTCGGGGTCGGACCACAGCATGCCTTCCATCGTCGGTCGGCGGTTCGCGGCGGCGCCTGAGTACGCATACTCAACTTTCCCCCAAACGGTGCTACTGTTCCATTAGCTAAAGGGATTCCAGTTCCGTTTGGAAGGTCGTGCCATGTTCACCACTTCCTGGACCGCATCACCTCAGCTGCCCAGCGAGGGCTTCACACCCAACTGGTCCCGCGAGGGCTTCTGGCGCCAGTCGCTACGGCAGGTCGTACGGCTCTCGGCGGGAGGCGGCCGGGTGCGGGTGCGGCTCTCCCACGCGTACGGCACGTCGCCCGTCCGGATCGCGGGTGCGAGCGTGGGGCGTACGGCCGCCGGGGCAGCCGTGGAGCCGGGCTCGCTCACGCGGCTCACCTTCGGGGGTGCCGGCGAGGCCGAGATACCCGCGCGCGGGGAGCTGGTCAGCGACGACGTCCCCCTCGCCGTCGCCGCCGGTGAGTCGGTGACCGTCACGCTCCACTTCGACACCGCCACCGGCCCCGCGACCTTCCACGCCCAGGCCTTCACGACCAGTTACCGGAGCGAGGGCGATCGATCGGCGGAGCGCGCAGGCGAGGGCTTCGACGCGGCGACCGAGTCGTGGTACTTCCTGTCGGCCGTGGAGGTCGACGCCTGCCGTACGGACGCCGTCGCCCTCTTCGGCGACTCGATCACCGACGGGTTCGGGTCGACGCCGGGCGCTGACCGGCGCTGGTCGGACGTCCTCGCCGAGCGCACGGGGCGGCCGGTCCTGAACGCGGGGATCGGCGGGAACCTGCTGCTCAACGACTCGGCGTGGTACGGCGAGAAGGGCGTCCACCGACTGCGCCGCGATGTCCTCGACCGGCCGGGCGTGGACACGCTCGTCGTCCTGCTCGGCCTGAACGACATCGGCTTCAGCGAGACGGACGAGCAGCCGACCTACAAACCGGCGCCGGTGCTGGAGGCCGGGGAACTCATCGCCGGGCACCGGGAGTTGATACGGCAGGGCAGGGCGGCGGGAGTCAGGGTGACCGGGGCGACGCTGCTGCCGTTCGGTGGCTCGGACCACTGGGGCGAGCGGGCGGCGAAGGTGAGTCACGAGCTGAACGAGTGGATCCGCAGCTCGGGGGAGTACGACGCGGTGGTGGACCTGAACCGTGCGCTGGCCGATCCGGCGGACCCGGACCGGCTGCGTCCGTCGTACGACTTCGGCGATCACCTGCACCCGAACGACGCCGGGTACGAGGTGATGGCCGAAGCCGTGTCAACGGCCCTTTAGCCGGGCCAGTACGTGCGCGCCCACGTCGACGGACCCGGCTGCGGCAGCCGGTGCGCGGCGATGCGGGACGGGTCCGACCACCCGTCCCGCGGCTTGGGTGCGCCGGGCGGCGTGGCTGCTGCCGCCGCGGCGCGGGCGCGGACCACCGCCAGTGCGGCGGCCAGCTCCTCGGGTGTCGGGTTGCCCCGGAGGACCTTGATGTTCATGACGGCTCCCAGCAGGCCTAGAGGGGGATGTTGCCGTGCTTCTTCGGGGGCAGGGATTCCCGCTTGGTGCGCAGCTGACGCAGACCGCGCACGACATGGCGGCGGGTCTCGGACGGCATGATCACCGCGTCGACGTAGCCGCGCTCGGCCGCGACGTAGGGGTTGAGGAGCGCGTCCTCGTACTCCTGGATCAGCCGGGCGCGCACCGCCTCGGCGTTTTCGGGGTTCTCGCCGCTCGACTCCGCCTCGGCGATGGTGCGCCGGTGCAGGATGTTGACCGCGCCCTGGGCGCCCATGACGGCGATCTGGGCGGTGGGCCAGGCCAGGTTGAGGTCGGCGCCGAGGTGCTTGGAGCCCATGACGTCATAGGCACCGCCGAAGGCCTTGCGGGTGATGATCGTGATCAGCGGGACCGTCGCCTCGGCGTAGGCGTAGATCAGCTTGGCGCCGCGGCGGATGATGCCGTCGTGCTCCTGGTCGACGCCCGGGAGGAAGCCGGGCACGTCGACGAAGGTGATCACCGGGACGTTGAAGGCGTCGCAGGTGCGCACGAAGCGCGCGGCCTTCTCGGAGGCGGCGATGTCGAGACAGCCGGCGAACTGCATCGGCTGGTTGGCGACGATGCCGACCGGGCGGCCCTCGACCCGTCCGTACCCGGTGACGATGTTCGGCGCGAACAGCGGCTGGGTCTCGAAGAACTCGGCGTCGTCCAGGATGTGTTCGATCACCGCGTGCATGTCGTACGGCTGGTTCGCGCTGTCCGGGACCAGCGTGTCCAGCTCCAGGTCCTCGGCAGTGAGGGTGAGGTCGGCCTCCTCGGGGAAGGCCGGGGGCTCGGAGAGGTTGTTGGACGGCAGGTACGACAGCAGCTGCTTGACGTACTCGATGGCGTCCTTCTCGTCGCCGGCCATGTGATGCGCCACGCCCGAGGCGGAGTTGTGGGTGCGCGCGCCGCCCAGCTCCTCGAAGCCGACGTCCTCGCCGGTGACCGTTTTGATGACGTCCGGGCCGGTGATGAACATGTGCGAGGTCTGGTCGACCATGATCGTGAAGTCGGTGATGGCGGGGGAGTAGACCGCACCGCCCGCGCAGGGCCCGACGACGAGCGAGATCTGCGGGATCACACCGCTGGCGTGGGTGTTGCGGCGGAAGATCTCGCCGTACGCGCCCAGCGAGGCCACACCCTCCTGGATGCGGGCGCCGCCGGAGTCGTTGATGCCGATGACCGGGCAGCCGGTCTTCAGCGCGAAGTCCATGACCTTGACGATCTTCTGGCCGTAGACCTCGCCCAGCGCGCCGCCGAAGACGGTGAAGTCCTGCGAGAACACGGCGACGGGGCGGCCGTCGACGGTCCCGTACCCGGTGACGACACCGTCGCCGTACGGGCGGTTGGCCTCCAGGCCGAAGTTGGTCGAGCGGTGCCGGGCGAACTCGTCGAGCTCGACGAAGGACCCCTCGTCGAGGAGGAGGTCGATGCGCTCACGGGCCGTCAACTTGCCCTTGGCGTGCTGCTTTTCGACGGCGCGTGCGGAGCCGGCGTGCGTCGCTTCCTCGATGCGGCGCTGGAGATCCGCGAGCTTGCCCGCGGTGGTGTGGATGTCGATCCCTTGGGACTCGTGGATCTCGTGACGCTCTTCCGGCTCGGACATCGGGATGGCGCTCCCTGCCTGCTCAAAAGGGGGGACGGTTACTCATCCGTAGAGTAGTGGGGGGCCTACGAATCAGCAGTGCGGCGTTTCACACACCTAGGGTGGCTTGCATGACGCCGCGAGATGCATCAGACGACAGCCGTTGGTCCGACCTGGACCGTCCACCGCTGAACGCCGCCGCACTACGGCGCGGGCTCATCCGGGACGACGGGCTGTGGCGCGAGGTGGAGCTGGTGCAGCGCACCGGCTCCACCAACACCGACCTGGTGGGCCTGGCGACCGACGGCAAGGCGGTCGAGGGCTCGGTGCTGGTCGCCGAGGAGCAGACGGCCGGCAAGGGCCGCCTGGACCGCACCTGGACGGCACCGCCCCGCTCGGGGCTGTTCTTCTCCGTGCTGCTGAACCCGGCCGAGGTGCCGGCGGCCCGCTGGGGCTGGCTGCCGCTGCTCACGGGGGTCGCCGTGGCGACGGGCCTGTCGCGCGCGGCAGGCGTCGACACCGCACTCAAGTGGCCGAACGACCTGCTGGTGACCGTCGGTGGCGAGGAACGCAAGGCCGGCGGGATCCTGGCGGAGCGGGCCGGGGACGAGGGTGTGGTCATCGGCGTCGGCATCAATGTCACGCTGCGTGCGGACGAGCTGCCGGTGCCGCAGGCGGGCTCCCTGGCCCTCGCCGGGGCCGTGAGCACGGACCGGGATCCCTTGCTGCGGGGCATCCTGCGCTCGCTGGAGGAGTGGTACGGACGGTGGCGGGCCGCGACCGGGGATCCGGTGGTGAGCGGGCTCCAGGAGACGTACGCGGCGGGGTGCGCGACGCTGGGGAGAGTGGTGCGGGCCGAGTTGCCGGGACATCGGTCGATCATGGGGGAGGCCGTCGCGATCGACGGTGACGGGCGGCTGGTGCTGGCGACGGCTGAGGGCGTGCAGGAGCCGGTGGGAGCAGGCGACATCGTGCACTTGAGGTTGGCGTGACTTCGCCTACCGGGCTTCCGGAGTGAGGTGGCCCACACCTGCCGTAAAGTGAAGGCCGGTCGATTACTGACCGCGGCAGATCGGAAGGGCAGCAGGCGTGACCGTCGACGACACGGGCTCCGGCGCGGGCGAGGACGGCCGGGTGGATTCCCCCGACGCCGACCCCGGCGAGGATCCGCTCGCGCTGCGCCTCGAACAGCTCATCCTCGGTGCCGAGCGGCGCTACACCCCGTTTCAGGCGGCCCGTAGCGCCGGTGTCTCCATGGAGCTGGCGTCCCGGTTCTGGCGGGCCATGGGCTTCGCCGACATCGGGCAGGCCAAGGCGCTGACCGAGGCCGACGTCCTGGCGCTCAGGCGCCTCGCCGGTCTCGTCGAGGCGGGGCTGCTCAGCGAGGCCATGGCCGTGCAGGTGGCCAGATCCACCGGGCAGACCACCGCGCGTCTGGCCGACTGGCAGATCGACTCGTTCCTGGAGGGACTCACCGAGCCGCCGGAGCCGGGGATGACGCGGACCGAGGTGACGTATCCCCTGGTCGAGCTGCTCCTGCCCGAACTGGAGGAGTTCCTCGTCTACGTCTGGCGCCGCCAGCTCGCCGCCGCGACCGGCCGGGTCGTGCAGGCCGCCGACGACGAGGAGATGGTCGACCGGCGGCTGTGCGTGGGCTTCGCGGACCTCGTCGGGTTCACGCGGCTGACCCGCCGGATGGAGGAGGAGGAACTCGGCGAACTCGTCGAGGCCTTCGAGACCACCGCGGCCGACCTGGTGGCCGCGCGCGGCGGGCGACTGGTCAAGACGCTCGGCGACGAGGTGCTCTTCTCGGCCGACGACGCGGCGGTCGCCGCCGAGATCGCCCTGCGGCTCATCGAGACGATGGCCAACGACGAGACGATGCCCGAGCTGCGCGTCGGCATCGCCTTCGGCACGGTGACCACCCGAATGGGCGATGTCTTCGGTACGACCGTGAACCTCGCCTCGCGCCTGACGTCGATAGCTCCGCGTGACGCCGTCCTCGTCGACAGTGCGTTCGCCGAGGAGCTCATCCGATCGGGTGAGGCCCCGGCCTCTGAGGCGGAGGCGGCGGAGGCCGCTCTCGCGGCGGAGAAGGAAGGCGAGGAGTCGCCGGTGTACCGGTTCGCGCTGCAGCCGATGTGGCAGCGGCCGGTGCGAGGGCTCGGGGTCGTCGAGCCCTGGCTGTTGACGCGGAGGGCGTTGCCGGCGGACTGAGCGCCGTTCAGCCGCCGTCGGCCAGGTGGTCCACGCAGAGGCCGATGATCGGGATGCACACCCTCCCGTCGTCGGAGTCGTCCGGCCGTGGGGCCGGGGGGTTCGATGCGCTCTGGCTCGGGGTCGGGATCTCGGTGGGGGCCGGGGCCGGTTGCTGCGCCTGCCCGGTCGTGGCCGGTGGGTCCGGTACGGGAGTGGGCGCCGCGGCGTCGTCCGCCGGGCGCCCCCGGTCGTTGGGCGGCGTGGTGGCAGGGCTGTTCGTGGTCGGTACGACGATCGTGCCCGTCGTCGGTGTCGTTCCCAGGCCGCCCATGGCGGAGGTCGCTGACGGGCTCGGCTTCGGGGAGGTCGTCGGGATCGTGGCGGCGGCGTTGGTCGCGCCGTCCGTGTCCGTACCGGGGACCGGGGTGGGGTCGGCTTCCGCTGCGCCGAGGCCGGTGACGCCGGAGTCGGGGGTCAGGCGTACGAGGCTCAGCGCGCCGGCGGCCAGGGCGAGGCCTCCCGCCGCGAGGAGGACCTTGCGGGGGCGGGGCCGGCGATGGCGGCCCCGGGGGCCGAAGAGGCGGCTGACCGCCTCGGTGTCCGCCGGTGCCTCGCTCGCTTCGGCACTCCGCGCCGCCGCGCCTCTGGCCTGCGGTCCTTCCGCCGTCACACCCATCACGACCCCTCCCAACGCGCTCGCGCCCCCAATGCGCTGTGGCTCGCGCACGTTATGTGCTGTCGTTGGCGGTAGGGCGGGAGTTGGGCGGGATGTCACTCGAACGGGGTGTCGGGACTCGACTCGGGAACCGCTCACGGTGGGCCTTTCCCCGGCGGGGTCCGGCTGCGATGATCGGGGCGAGTGTTGTTAACCCGCGTTAACCGGAGGGTGTCATGAGTGAGGAGCGGTACGGGGAGTTCGTGCTGGTGCGCAGGCACGGGCCCGGACATGTCGCGGAGCTCGTACTCGACCGGCCCAAGGCCATGAACGCCGTGTCGACGGAGATGGCCCGTTCGATCGCGGGGGCGTGTGCGGCACTGGGTGCGGACAACGGTGTACGGGCCGTCGTCCTGACCTCGACGCATGAGCGGGCGTTCTGTGTCGGTGCGGATCTGAAGGAGCGGAACTCCTTCAGCGATGCGGATCTGGTGCGCCAGCGGCCGGTGGCGCGGGGTGCGTACACGGGGGTGCTGGAGTTGCCGGTGCCGACGATCGCGGCGGTGCACGGCTTCGCGCTGGGGGGCGGCTTCGAACTGGCGCTGTCCTGCGATGTGATCGTGGCCGACCGTACGGCCGTGGTGGGGCTGCCCGAGGTGTCGGTCGGAGTGATTCCGGGGGGTGGCGGCACGCAGTTGCTGCCGCGGCGGGTGGGCGCGGCCAGGGCTGCGGAGCTGATCTTCACCGCGCGCCGGGTCGAGGCCGTCGAGGCCCGGGAGCTCGGGCTGGTGGACGATCTGGTGGAAGAGGGGCAGGACCGGGAACAGGCGCTGGCCCTCGGGGCTCGGATCGCCGTGAACTCGCCGGTCGGGCTGCGGGCCGCCAAGCGGGCGCTGCGGATCGGGCACGGTATGGACCTGAGGGCCGGGCTGGAGGTCGAGGACGCGGCCTGGCGGGCCACGGCGTTCTCGGGGGACCGGGCGGAGGGGGTGGCCGCGTTCAATGAGAAGCGGAAGCCCGAGTGGCCGGGCGAGTGAGGGCGGCCGGGCGGAGTGACGGTGTCTTGCGGCTTGTGGACCGGCGCTGAGCTCCCCGTTCGCCACACCAAAGTCCCAAATCATGGCAAACCTCCCTAACCTGGAGTGATGGGCGAGGACACACGGCTCGCGGCCGTAGTGGCGTTGGCGCAGGGGATGGCGGCGGTGCACACCCCGCGGGAGTCCTGGCGTGCTGCGGCGTTCGGGGCGTGTCGGGCGCTGGCCGGGAGTTTTGCCGCGCTGTCGGTGTGGGAGCGGGAGCTCGGGCGGTTGCGGGTGCTGGTCAACGTCGGGGACCGCACCCAGGGGGAGGAGGAGTTCCCCGGTGATGAGGCCTATCCCGTGCATCAGTTCCCGGAGATCACCGAGTTCCTGCACGAGCGGTGGGCCGCCGGCGGGGAGCCCAACGCCTGGGTGGAGACGGCCGAAGGCCCCGCAGCCGGGCAGCCCGGCTACTGCCACCAGCGGGTCGCCGCCCTGCGGCGTCGGGGGCGGGGGTGCTGTGTCGTCGCGCCGATCGTGCTGAACGGGCGGGCGTGGGGGGAGCTCTACGTGGCCCGGTCCGCAGGGGCTCCCGTCTTCGACCGCGGGGATGCCGACTTCGCCACCGTGCTCGCCTCCGTCGTGGCCGCGGGCCTTGCGCAGAGTGAGCGGCTGGAGGAGGCGCGGCGGCTGGCGTTCACCGACGCGCTCACCGGGCTCGCCAACCGGCGTGCCGTCGATGTGCGGTTGGAGGAGGCCATCGAGCGGCATCGCAGGGACGGGGTCGTGGTCAGCCTCGTCGTCTGTGACCTCAACGGGCTCAAGCGGGTCAACGACACCCAGGGGCATGCGGTGGGCGACCGTCTGCTGGAGCGGTTCGGGTCGGTTCTGTCGTTGTGCGGCGCCATGCTGCCCGGCGCTCTCGCGGCGCGGCTCGGCGGTGACGAGTTCTGTCTGCTGGCCGTCGGGCCGGCCGCCGACGACGTGGTGAAGGCCGCGGATGAACTGTGCCGTCGGGCCGCCGAGTTGGAGCTCGGGGAGGGGGTGGCGTGCGGGGTCGCGTCCACGGAGGACCCGATCGGGGCCGTGGGTTCTGCCCGGCGGTTGTTCCGGCTGGCCGATGCCGCGCAGTACCAGGCCAAGGCCGTACTGTCCGACAGGCCCGTGATCGCCGGTCGGGAGGGGCCGGACGACCCGGTCGTACGCCTCGCCGACGCGGAGCCCTCCGGGGAGGGGGCGGTGGAGCGGCGGCGGTTCCGTGGGCGGCTGCCGTGAGCGGCTGGAACGGTGCCGACCGGCGTGTAAGGGGTGTACCCCCCACCCACTAGTGACATCTTCGTCTTCACTGCGTACGCTCCTGAATATGGATATGCACACTGTGGTGGTGGGGACGTCCGGGGTCACCGCGTCCGACGTCCTTGCCGTGGCGCGGGGTGGGGCCCGGGTCGAGCTGTCGGAGGAGGCGGTCGCGGCGCTGGCTGCGGCTCGCGGGATCGTGGATGCGCTGGCTGCCAAGCCCGAGCCCGTCTACGGCGTGTCCACCGGCTTCGGCGCCCTGGCGACCCGGCACATCAGCCAGGAGCTGCGGGCGCAGCTGCAGCGCAACATCGTTCGTTCGCACGCGGCGGGGATGGGGCCGCGGGTGGAGCGGGAGGTCGTACGGGCCCTGATGTTCCTGCGGCTCAAGACCGTCTGCTCGGGGCACACGGGAGTACGGCCGGAGGTCGCGCAGACCATGGCCGACGTGCTCAACGCCGGGATCACACCGGTCGTCCACGAGTACGGCTCCCTCGGCTGCTCCGGTGACCTCGCTCCCCTTTCGCACTGCGCCCTCACTCTGATGGGGGAGGGGGACGCCGAAGGTCCGGACGGGAGTGTGCGGCCCGCCGGTGAGCTGCTTGCCGCGCACGGCATCGCCCCCGTCGAACTGCGTGAGAAGGAGGGGCTCGCCCTCCTCAACGGCACCGACGGCATGCTCGGCATGCTCGTCATGGCCCTCGCCGACCTGGACGCGCTCTACAAGTCCGCCGACGTCACCGCCGCGCTCAGCCTCGAAGCGCTGCTCGGTACCGACAAGGTGCTCGCGCCCGAACTGCACGCCATCCGGCCGCACCCGGGGCAGGGCGCCTCCGCCGCCAACATGCTCGCCGTGCTGAAGGGTTCGGAGCTGACCGGGCATCACCAGGACGACGCGCCCCGCGTCCAGGACGCCTACTCGGTGCGCTGCGCCCCGCAGGTCGCCGGCGCCGGGCGGGACACCCTGGCGCACGCACGGCTCGTCGCCGAGCGGGAACTCGCCTCCGCCGTCGACAACCCGGTCGTGCTGCCCGACGGACGTGTGGAGTCCAACGGCAACTTCCACGGGGCGCCCGTCGCCTACGTGCTCGACTTCCTCGCCATCGCCGTCGCCGACCTCGCCTCCATCGCCGAGCGTCGTACCGACCGGCTGCTCGACAAGAACCGCAGCCACGGGCTGCCGCCGTTCCTGGCCGACGACGCCGGTGTCGACTCGGGGCTGATGATCGCCCAGTACACGCAGGCGGCACTGGTGAGCGAGCTGAAGAGGCTGGCCGTTCCGGCGTCCGCCGACTCGATTCCCTCCTCCGCCATGCAGGAGGACCACGTCTCCATGGGCTGGTCGGCCGCACGCAAGCTCCGTACCGCCGTCGACAACCTCACGCGCGTCCTGGCCATCGAGCTCTATGCCGCCACCCGCGCCATAGAACTGAGGGAGGGGCTCGCCCCCGCGCCGGCCTCGCAGGCGGTCATCGACGCCGTACGGAATGCCGGGGTCCAGGGCGCCGGGCCCGACCGGTTCCTGGCACCCGACCTCGCCGCGGCCGACGCGTTCGTGCGCGCCGGGGAGCTGGTCGCCGCCGCGGAGAAGGTCACCGGCCCGCTCCAGTGACAAGCGAAGGGGCCCTGTCGTACGACCGACAGGGCCCCGATGTGTCTTGAACGGCTTGATTCTTGAGCGGGTTACTTCAGCTTGGCGCTCTGCGCGTCGATCAGGGCGGCCGGGACGTCGTACGGCTTGTCCGTGAACATCAGGCCGAGGTTGATCGTGTAGTACGTGGCGATGGTGCTGCCGTGCCGCACCACCTCGATGTGCGTGGTGCCCGTGTCGCCGTCCTGCTCGCTGACCGCGGTGAACGCCACGGACTCGTCGCCAGCACCGGACGCCTTCTCCGCGGTGATCTTGGTGAGCTTCTGGTCGCTGCCCTGCATGGTGACGGGGAAGCCGCCGGAGCAGCTCTTCACCGCGTCCGACACGGACTTGAAGGTCTCCGCGGCGCCGTCACCGTCGTACGAGGACAGGCCCACGACCGTCATGTTGAGGCTCATCGCGTCGGTGAGAGAGTCCTCGATCTCGCCCTCGCTCAGGTCCTCGAGGGACTTGGAGGGGTTGTCGGTGGGCTTCTCTTTCTTCTCGCGGGTCATGACGGCCGCGTTCGAAGCCGAATCGCCCGGCGGCAGCCCGCCCATGGCGTAGGCCAGCGGCGTGCACTGCGCCTCGCTGCTCTTGATCTGGTCCTTGGACTTCGGCAACTGCTTGCCGGACGCGTCCACCTCGTAACCCTCGACATCGCCCTGCGCGATGATCGCCTTCTTCAACTCCGCGGCGCTGAGCGCCTTCGCGGCCTGCCCGTCCGACCCGTTCGAGTCGTCCGACCCCCCACCGCAACCCGTGACAAGGGCGAGCGACAGTGCGCTCACGGCAACCGTGGCGGCTGCGCGCACGCCCGATGATCTCTTCATGGGCGGACTATGAAGCCGATGTGAAGGAATCGTCAAGCGAATTCAGAAGCCGAGGCGTTCCCGGCGCACCGAGTAGGCGACGAAGCCCGCGCCCAGCGCGAGGAACACGGTCCCGCCGACGATGTACGGCGTGGTGTCGAAGCTTCCGGTGTCGGCGAGCCGGGTGCCGTCCCCGGTGCTGTCGTCGGCGCTCGCGGACGCGGCCCGTGCCTGCTGGGTGACCTGGGCCGTGGGTATCGCCGAAGGCTCCGTTCTCGCCGGTCCGTCGCCCGTGGCGTTCGCGGAGGGTACGAACCACAGGGCGCCCAGCAGGGCTCCCGCGGCGGTGGCGGTCAGCAGCGATCGGCGTGCGGTGGACGTCGATCGATGAGCGGCGGACACGGAATATCGATCCCCTTGTGGCGCTGGCGAATTGGCCGTGTGGGGCGATGTTAGTGAAAGTCGCGGGTCACGGGAAAGTCACGGGAGGAAAGGGCCGTACTCTCCGGGCATGAGTACTGCAGAAACATCACGGTTTGTACGGCTTCGCGTGGAGCTCGTCCTCGAAGTGGACGAGCGGGACGCCGTCACCAAGGCCGCCCTGCGGCGGATCGCCGACGACGTCACCATGCCGGTCGACGAACGGGCCCACGCCGAAGCCGCTGTGACGGAAGACACTGCCGAGGCCCTCGCCTATCTCGTTGATCCATTCGACCTGGTCAGCGAGGTGCCCGGAGTCGAGCTCGCACAGGCCTCCTGGTCCAGCGAGCGGATCGACTACGACCCGGATTCGCCGGAGTGGGACCTCGGCGAGGATGATGGCGAGGAGGACTTCGACCGCGAAGTGGCCGAGCGGGCCGGCTGAGGCGTCTTGGGGAAATCGTGACCCCGGGCGGCAACCGCCGCCCGGGGTTTCGTCGTCTCATGGGGCGCACTGACCGAAACCCGCACCACCTGCCTCAGCAGACGTGGTGTGGCCCACACATGCGGGGAATGTGGAACGGGACGAACCGGTCGTAGCGTTGAAGGTTCTTGACGGGGACTCTCGGGGTTCTGGGGATTCGGGAAGATGGAGAAGCGTGTGATGACGAACAGTAGGCGGCGCAAGGGCCTGACGGTCGCGTCCGCACTGCTCGGCGGTGTCCTGGTGCTCTCGGCCTGCTCCGGCGGCGACAGTGCCTCCGGCAGCGACGGGGGCGACTCCTCGCAGGCCAAGGTCGACGAGGCGGCCGCCAAGAAGACCTCCGAGGCCCAGATCAAGATCAAGCCCGAGGACGGCACCGACAACGCCTCCATCAACAACTCCGCCGCCGTCACCGTGAGCAAGGGCACGCTCACCGAGGTGACGATGACCACCGCCGAGGGCGCCGCGGTCGAGGGCGAGATATCCGCCGACAAGACCAGCTGGAAGCCCAGCGCCCAGCTGGAGCGCTCGACCACCTACAAGATCTCGGTGACCGCGAAGGACACGAAGGGCCTGGACGCCCACGAGAACGCCTCCTTCACCACGGTCTCCCCGAAGAACAGCTTCCTCGGCTACTTCACGCCGGAGGACGGCTCGACCGTCGGCGTCGGCATGCCCGTGTCGATCAACTTCGACAAGTCGATCAGCAACAAGGCCGCCGTCCAGAAGGGCGTCACCGTCTCCACCACCAGCGGCCAGGAAGTCGCCTGCCACTGGTTCAACGACACCCGCATGGACTGCCGGCCCGACGAGTACTGGCAGGAGGGCTCGACCGTCACCCTGAAGATGGCCCTGGACGGGGTCGAGGGCGCCGACGGTGTCTACGGCGTCCAGGAGAAGACGGTCACCTTCAAGATCGGCCGCAACCAGGTCTCCTACGTCGACGCGAAGACCAAGCAGATGAAGGTCACGCAGGACGGCAAGACCATCAAGACCATCCCGATCTCGGCCGGTTCCCCGGAGAACAAGACCTACCAGGGCGTCATGGTGATGTCCGAGAAGTTCAAGGAGACGCGCATGAACGGCGCGACCGTGGGCTTCACGGACGACGACGGCAAGGGCGAGTACGACATCAAGGACGTGCCGCACGCCATTCGCCTCAGCGGCTCCGGCACCTTCATCCACGGCAACTACTGGGGTGCGAAGTCCATCTTCGGCAGCGTGAACACCAGCCACGGCTGCGTGGGCCTGTCCGACACCAAGGGCGCCAACGACAAGGGCACCGCGGGCTACTGGTTCTACAACAACTCGATCGTCGGTGACGTCGTGGTCGTCCAGAACACCGGCGACAAGACGATCGCGCCGGACAACGGCCTCAATGGCTGGAACATGGACTGGGCGCAGTGGAAGGCCGGTTCGGCCGTCTGATCCGTCCCGCGCGCACAGCCGCCGCACAGTCCCCGCACAACTGACCGATGCCGCCCCCAGGGGCGGCATCGGTGTTTTGAGGGCTGCTCCCAGCCTTCTCATCCATCTCTTATTTCGGCCTTATCCCTTCATCACGCGCCGTACCTACTTTGCGGCGCATGTTCTTCACCTACCTGAGGCGCGAGCTGCGCCGCCGCAGAAAGGCGGCCCTCGTCGTCGCCTCCGGACTCGCGCTGGGCATCGCGCTGGTCATCGTGGTCAACTCCGTGTCCTCCGGCATGAGCAAGGCCCAGGACAAGGTCCTGCAGTCCCTGTACGGCCTGGGGACGGACATGACCGTCACCAAGGCCGCCGAGCCGGCCGCGAGCAGCTCCGAGCGGCCGCGCTTCCAGTTCGACGCCCGGGAGGACGGCTCCGACGAGGAGCAGTCCACCGACCGCGTCATGGTCCAGGGCTTCCAGACGCTCGCGAGCTCGACCGTGACCGAGGTCGGTGCGCAGAGCGGTGTCTCGGACGCCGTCGGCGGGCTGAGCCTTCAGGTCGTCAAGGTCAGCGGGCAGTTCACGCGGGGGCAGTTCCAGCAGGACCAGAGCGGCAGCGGGGGCCAGCAGGGCGGCGGGCCCGGGCAGGGCGGCAGCAGCCAGCCGCAGGGCGAAGTGCGGGGCGGCGGCGCCGACTTCGACGTCAACAGCTACTCCGTCTACGGCGCCGACGTCACCAAGCCGGCGCTCGGCCCGCTGACCTCCTCGAAGGTCACCAGCGGTCGTACGTTCAAGTCGTCGGAGACCAACGCGAAGGTCGTTGTCGCCGACACCTCCTACGCCAAGGAGAAGAAGCTCAAGGTCGGCTCCACCGTCACCGTCAAGGGCACCAAGTTCACGGTGATCGGCATCGCCACGCCCGACAGCGGCGACGCGGCGGCCAACCTGTACATCCCGCTGAAGCAGGCGCAGACGCTCGCCGACGCGAAGGACAAGGTCACCACCATCTACGTCAAGGCGTCCGACTCCCAGCAGATCGACGCCGTCAAGTCGGCCATTCAGAAGAACATCTCCGGTACGACGGTGACGACCTCCGCGGACCTCGCGGACACGGTGTCCGGCTCCCTGTCCACGGCGTCCTCCCTCGCCACCAGCGTCGGCAAGTGGCTCTCCATCGCGGTGCTCATCGCCGCGTTCCTGGTGGCCGGGCTGCTGACCTCCTCCGCGGTGTCGCGCCGGGTACGGGAGTTCGGCACGCTCAAGGCGCTGGGCTGGAAGTCGGGCCGGGTGACCCGGCAGGTGGTCGGCGAGGCGATCGTGAACGGGCTGCTGGGCGGCGCACTGGGCATCGCGATCGGCCTTGCGGGAGCGTACGTCGTGACGGCCATCAGCCCGACGCTGCAAGCGCAGTTGGGCGGGGGTGGCGGTGGCGGCGGCACGGGTGGCGGCCCGGGCGGGGGCGGCTTCGGGGGCGGCGGCCCCGGGCGGCAGACGGCAAGCACGACACTCGACGTCGCCCTGACGGCACCGGTGAGCCTCACGACGGTCGCCCTGGCGGTCGGCCTGGCGGTGACGGGTGGGCTGATCGCGGGCGCCTTCGGCGGCTGGCGCGCGTCACGGCTGCGCCCGGCGGACGCACTGCGGCGCGTCGAGTAGCCGACGTCGGCGGGGGGCTGGGGGGTGAGGGACGCTCGCCCGCGCTGCGGGGTGCCGCTCTCGTCAGCCCACGGGACTGCAACCCCCCAAGGGGCGCGGGGGACTGCGCGACCAGCCCCCATCCACCCGCAGACGAAAACGACGCGAACCACCCCCGAACCTCACCCCACCCAGGAGCACCCGATGTACGAACTCAGAAGCGTCACCAAGCGCTACACCCGAGGCAAGGAATCCATCCACGCCCTCGACGGAGTCGACCTCACCATCGCCGACGGCGACCGGCTCGTCATCCAGGGCCCCACCGGCGGCGGCAAGTCCACCCTGCTCCAGATGATCGGCGCCCTGGACCGGCCGACCTCCGGCGAGGTCGTGCTGGACGGCACCGACCTGGCCAAGCTCTCCGAGACCCGGCTGACAAAGGTCCGCAGCGAGAACATCGGCTTCGTCTTCCAGTCGTTCAACCTCATCCCCACCCTCACCGCACAGGAGAACGTGGAGACCGCCCTCGTCCCCCTCGGGGTCAAGGCGAAGGCGCGGCGCGAACGGGCCGCCGAGGCGCTGAGCTCCGTAGGCCTGGGCGAGCGGCTCGGACACCTCCCGTCCGAGATGTCCGGCGGCCAGCAGCAACGCGTCGCGATAGCCAGAGCACTCGTCAAGCAGCCCAAGGTGCTGCTCGCCGACGAACCCACCGGAAATCTCGACGAGTCGATGCGCGACGAGATCATGGACGTACTCGAACGCATGTGGAAGGAGCTCGGGTTGACCTTCATCATGGTCACCCACGACTCGGCGATCGCGAAAAAAGCCCCGCGGCTGGCGACCATCCGCAAGGGGCGGATCACTGTCAAGGAGAACGCGGGGGCGTAACCCGGCGACTGGGTAACGGAGTTCGCGCCGTCGCGTAACAGTCGGCCGGTGTGCTTCTTACCTTCTTCTCATCTCTTGAGGTGTCTGATCGCCCCTCGGCATACTCCGTATTCCGGGGGGCGGCACGCATGCGTACCGGACCTCCTCCGGCCGGGTGAACGGGGTAATTCGCCCGGACCTTCTGCAAGGGGGAAACTTGCGCAGACAATTCAAAAGAGTAGGCGCGGCCTCTGTCGCCACGGCCGCCGCCGTCGCCCTCGCCGCGGGAATGACCAGCCCGGCGTCGGCCGAACCGGAGCAGCGCCCGTCCGGCGCCGCTGCCTCGCTCACGTCCCCCCACCGCATCACCCTGATCACGGGTGACCGGGTCTCCGTCGACTCCAAGGGCCGCGTGGTCGGCATGGAGCGGGCGAAGGGGCGCGAGCACATACCCGTACAGATCCGCAAGGTCGACGGACGCACGCTGGTCATACCCGCCGACGCGGCCCGGCTGGTCGCCACCGGCCGGCTCGACCGGCGACTGTTCGACATCTCCGAGCTCAACAAGTCCGCGAGCCGCGCCTCCCAGGCCAAGGGCCTGAAGGTGATCGTCGGCTACCAGGGCGCCGCCGCCGGCGCCAAGGCGGACGTCCGGGACGCGGGCAAGCTCCGCCGGACCCTGAAGTCCCTCAACGCGGACGCGGTGCAGACCCCGCACCGGGACACGAGCGAACTGTGGGACGCGCTCACCAACGGCGACAAGGCGGCCTCCGGCATCGCGCACGTCTGGCTCGACGGCGTCCGCAAGGCCAGCCTCGACAAGTCCGTGGCGCAGATCGGCGCACCCAAGGCGTGGGCGGCCGGCTACGACGGCAAGGGCGTCAAGATCGCCGTCCTGGACACCGGCGTCGACGCGACCCACCCTGACCTCAAGGACCAGGTCGTCGCGGCCAAGAACTTCACCCCCGCCGCCACCGCCGAGGACAAGGTCGGCCACGGCACGCACGTCGCGTCCATCGCGGCGGGCACCGGCGTCAAGTCCGGCGGCACGTACAAGGGCGTGGCGCCCGGCGCCGACATCCTCAACGGCAAGGTCCTCGACGACAACGGCTTCGGTGACGACTCCGGCATCCTCGCCGGCATGGAGTGGGCGGCCGAACAGGGCGCCCAGGTCGTCAACATGAGCCTCGGCGGCGGCGACACCCCGGAGATCGACCCGCTGGAGGCGATGGTCAACAAGCTGTCCGCCGAGAAGGGCATCCTCTTCGCGATCGCGGCGGGCAACTCCGGTCCGGAGACGGTCGGTTCGCCCGGCAGCGCGGACGCCGCGCTCACGGTCGGTGCCGTCGACGACAAGGACGCCCTCGCGCCCTGGTCCAGCACCGGCCCCCGGCTCGGCGACGGCGCGATCAAGCCGGACGTGACCGCGCCCGGCGTGGCCATCACGGCGGCGTCCGCCAAGGGCAGCCTCATCGAGCAGGAGGTCGGCGAGAACCCGCCCGGCTACCTCACCATCGAGGGCACGTCCATGGCGACCCCGCATGTCGCGGGCGCCGCGGCGATCCTCAAGCAGCAGCACCCGGACTGGACGTACACCGAGCTCAAGGGTGCGCTCACCGGTTCCACCAAGGGCGGCAAGTACACGCCGTTCCAGCAGGGTTCGGGCCGTATCCAGGTCGACAAGGCCATCAAGCAGGACGTGATCGCCGACCCGGTGTCGGTGAGCTTCGGCACGCAGGCGTGGCCGCACACCGACGACAAGCCCGTCACCAAGGAGCTGACGTACCGCAACCTCGGTACGAAGGACGTCACGCTCCAGCTCGCCGCGACGGCCACCGACCCCAAGGGCCAGGCGGCTCCGGCCGGGTTCTTCAAGCTCGGCGCGACGAAGGTGACGGTCCCGGCGGGCGGCAAGGCCTCCGTCGGCTTCACCGTCGACACCAAGCTGGGCGGCACGGTCGACGGCGCCTACTCCGCGTACGTGACGGCGACGGGCGGCGGGCAGAGCGTCCGTACGGCCGCCGCGGTGCAGCGTGAGATCGAGTCGTACGACGTCACCGTCAAGCACATCGGCAAGGACGGCAAGCCGGCCCCCGAGTACCTCACCGACCTGATCGGCTACTCGGGTCTGGCGACGGACCGTGGCTTCCAGGTGCCGGTCACCGAGTCCGGCGTGACCAAGATGCGGCTGCCCAAGGGCACGTATCTGATGGATGCCTGGATCGCCAAGGACTGGGTGAACTTCGAGGGCGGCCTCGACTGGGTCGTCCAGCCGAAGCTGAGCGTCACCAAGAACACCTCCGTGACGGTCGACGCCCGCACCACCAAGTCGGCCGACATCACCGTGCCGGACGCGCAGGCCAAGCAGGTGCTCGCCGCCACCAACTACTTCTACGCCCCGGCGGGCATCGGCATCGGCGCCGACGCCGCCTCCTTCGCCGACCTGCGCATGGCGCACCTCGGCCCGGAGATCCCGAGCGGCCTGACCCAGACCTGGAACGGGCAGTGGACCAAGGGTGACGCCGCCGAGTACGACGTCGCCACCACCGCCAAGGTCAAGAAGATCCAGGGCGACAAGGTCCGCCACTTCAAGGCGGGCGAGCTCGCCAAGGTGAAGAACGACCTGGGTGCCTCGGCTCCGGGCAAGAGCGGCGCGCTGATGCCCCTGGGGGCCTTCCCCGAGGACGTCGTGTTCGGCACGCCGATCGAGCAGAAGCTGCCGGGCTCGCGGACGCTGTACCTGTCGACGTCGGACAAGGTCCAGTGGACGTGGGACTTCCAGCAGTACGCCGGCAAGGACGCGGACGGCTTCCCGGTCACCGACGCGTTCTACACGCTGGGCACGCCGCAGACCTTCAAGGCGGGCCAGAGCTACACGAAGACCTTCAACACGGCGGTCTTCGGCCCGCACATCAACAAGGAATTCGGCCTGTTCCGCCAGGGCAACGACCTCTACGGTCTCCTGCCGTTGTTCGCCGACGCGAGCAAGCACGCCGGCTCGTCGGACTTCACGGCGGTGACCACGAACCTGTACCGCAACGGCACCAAGCTCGCTTCCAACGACGACCCGCTGTTCGGTGAGCAGGCCTTCACGGTTCCGGCCGCGGACGCCGAGTACAAGCTGACGACCTCGGTCAAGCGCAGCGTCAAGGTCGCGGCCGCGTCCACACGGATCGACGCGAGCTGGACCTTCCGCTCCAAGAAGTCGACCGCCGACCGGGTCACGCTCCCGGCCTCCACGGTCCGCTTCGGCGCCAGGACCGGACCGGACAGCCGGGTCGAGGCCGACAAGAAGGTGACGTTCCCGGTCACCGTCGTCGGCGCGGCCTCGGGCAGCAACCTCAAGTCGCTGCACGTGTACGTGTCGTACGACTACGGCCAGACCTGGAAGAAGCTCGACGTCAAGAACGGCAAGATCACCGTGAAGAACCCGGCGAAGGGGAAGGCCGCCTCCTTCCACGCCAAGGTCGCCGACAAGAAGGGCAACAAGTCGACGATCTCGATCTACAACGCGTACTACGGCAAGTGAGCCACGGTTAGCCGGCTGAGCCGAGAGCGAACCGTCCGCCGGAAGTGCAGCTTCCGGCGGGCGGTTCGTGTTTCCGTGAGGCCATGACGGCTCACACGGTGGAATACATCCGGTACCGCATCCCCGAGCAGAAGTCGGCCGAGTTCCTGGCCGCCTACACCCGCGCCGCGACCCAGCTCGCCGCGTCCCCGCACTGCGTCGACTACGAACTCACCCGCTGCGAGGACGACTTCGAGCACTTCATCCTGCGCATCACCTGGACGTCGAGCCAGGACCACATGGAGGGCTTCCGCGAGTCGGAGCTGTTCCCCGACTTCCTCGCCGAGATCCGCCCTTACATCCCGCACATCCAGGAGATGCGCCACTACAAGCCGACGACGGTACGCGGCGCGGGCGCGTCGGTGCCGACGCTGTATGCCTGGGCGGGCGGCGCCGAGGCGTTCGCCCGGCTGACCTCGGCGTTCTACGACAAGGTCCTCAAGGACGACCTCCTGGCCCCGCTGTTCGCCGACCTCGACCCCGCCCACGCCGAACACGTGGCCTGTGGCTCGGCGAGGTCTTCGGCGGCCCGCCCGCCTACTCCGAGACCCAGGGCGGCCACGGCCACATGGTCGCCAAGCACATGGGCCGCGGCATCACCGAGCCCCAGCGACGCCGCTGGGTGAACCTCATCCAGGACGCCGCCGACGAGGCCGGCCTGCCGACGGACGCGGAGTTCCGCTCGGCGTTCCTGGCGTACGTGGAGTGGGGGACCCGGCTGGCGGTGTACTTCTCCGGCCCGGACGCGGTGCCGCCGGCGGAGCAGCCGGTGCCCAGGTGGAACTGGGGGGTCATGCCGCCGTATCAGGGGTGAGGCTCGGTGCGGGGGCTTCAGCGCGGGGCGTCAGTCGCCGCTGCCGTACGGCCTCGTCAGGATCTCCAGGTTGTGGCCGTTCGGGTCATCGAAGTACGCTCCGCGACCGCCGTCGTTGTGGTTGATCTCGCCGGGACGGCGGTGGTAGGGGTCGGCCCAGAACGTCAGGCCTGCCTCCCGTATCCGGCCGAAGATCGTGTCGAACTCGTCCTCCGACACCAGGAACGCGTAGTGCTGCGTCGTGATGGTGCCGGGCGAGTCCAGGTAGTCCAGGGTCACACCGTTGGGGATCTCGACCGGGATGAAGGGGCCGTACTGCGGGCTCACCTCCAGGCCCAGGATGTCGGCGAGAAACCGGGCCGAGGCCTGCTTGTCGTGCGCGGCGACGATGGTGTGGTTCAGCTGGACGGTCATGGGGGCTGCCTCCTCGTGTGCACGGTTCGGACGGGCTCCTGCTTTCACGCTAGGCAGGGCCGCCGCACGGCACATCGGTCCTGAGGAGGGGCGGCCGTACTCCTCCGGTACTCCGCCTGTCCACGAGCCGGGTACGCCGAAGGCCCCGGAGCGATGCCGCTCCGGGGCCCTGGAACAAGACCGAACGATCAGATCGTCGCCGTGTCGATCACGAAGCGGTACCGCACGTCGCTGTTCAGCACCCGCTCGTACGCCTCGTTGATCTCGGAGGCGGCGATCAGCTCGATCTCGGCGCCCAGGCCGTGCTCGGCGCAGAAGTCCAGCATCTCCTGGGTCTCCTGAATGCCGCCGATGCCGGAGCCGGCGAGGGTCTTGCGGCCGCCGATCACCGAGAAGAGGTTGAGCGCGACGGGCTCCTCGGGCGCGCCGACGTTCACGAACGCGCCGTCCGTCCGCAGGAGGGACAGGAACTGGTCCAGGTTCAGCGGGGCCGAGACCGTGGACAGGATCAGGTCGAAGGTGCCGCGCAGCTCCTCGAAGGTCTTCGGGTCGCTGGTGGCGTAGTAGTGGTCCGCGCCCAGCTTCAGCCCGTCGTCCTTCTTGCGCAGCGACTGCGACAGGACCGTCACCTCGGCGCCGAGCGCATGCGCGATCTTCACGCCCATGTGGCCGAGGCCGCCCATGCCGAGGATCGCGACCTTCTTGCCCGGGCCGGCGTTCCAGTGCCGGAGCGGGGAGTACGTGGTGATGCCGGCGCACAGGAGCGGCGCGGCGACGTCGAGGGAGAGGCCGTCGGGGATGCGGACGACGAAGTTCTCGTCGACGACGACCTTCTGCGAGTAGCCGCCGTAGGTGGGCTCGCCGTCCTTGCCGACGGCGTTGTACGTGCCGACGTTGCCGCCGGTGCAGTACTGCTCCAGGCCGGCCTTGCAGTTCTCGCACTCGCGGCAGGAGTCGACCAGGCAGCCGACGCCCACACGGTCGCCGACCCGGTACTTGGTGACCCCGGAGCCGACCTCGGAGACGATGCCCGCGATCTCGTGACCGGGGACCATCGGGAAGATCGCCTCGCCCCAGCCCTCGCGGGCCTGGTGGATGTCGGAGTGGCAGATACCGGCGAACTTGATGTCGATCAGGACGTCGAACTCGCCGACCTCACGGCGCTCGATCGTGGTGCGCTCCAGCGGAGCCTTGGCGGCGGGTGCTGCGTATGCGGCAACGGTGGTCATGCCGGGGTTCTCCTAGCGGGGGTTCTGCGCCCGGCTGCCTTCTGGTCTGGTTCTGCTTCCGTCCGGGCACGGCATTCAGCCTGGTGGAGAGCGCGGAAAGTACCCAGACCCCGGTTGTACGTACGTCCGCCGGTCCTACCACTGACGGGGACAGGCTGGTGTGCGTACGACCGGGAATACTTGAGGCATGGACGATAAGCCCGAATCGACGAGGGGAGCCGCCGACACCGGCGCCGGCCTGGACCCGCGCGCCGAGCTCAGCGAGTTTCTGCGCTCCCGGCGTGCCCGGCTGAAGCCGGAGGACGTCGGGCTGCCGGACTACGGGCGGCACCGCAGGGTGCCGGGGCTGCGGCGCGAGGAGCTGGCACAGCTGGCCGGGGTGTCCGTGGCGTACTACACGCGCCTGGAGCAGGGCAACGGGCGGAACGTCTCGGCGGAGGTCCTGGACGCGATCGCCCGGGCCCTGCGCCTGAGCGACGCCGAGCACTCGCACCTCACGCATCTCGCGAAGCCGAAGCAGCACAAGAAGAAGCCGGCCACGCGGACGGAGCAGGTGCGGCCGGCACTGCGGCAGCTGCTGGACTCGATCGACGGCGTCCCCGCGTACATCTCGGGCCGGCGCTCGGACATCCTCGCCTGGAACCGGATGGCGGCGGCGGTCTTCGGCGACTGGTCGGAGCTGCCGGCGCAGGAGCGGAACTGGGCGCGGCTGGTGTTCCTGAAGCCCGAGTACCGCGATCTGTTCGTGGAATGGGACCAGAAGGCGTCCGACATGGTCGCCTTCCTGCGCATGGACGCCGGCTGCCACTCCGACGACCCGCGGCTGTCCGCCCTGGTCGGCGAACTCTCCCTCAAGAGCGAGGAGTTCCGGCGGCTGTGGGCCAACCACGACGTCAAGGAGAAGAGCTACGGCGTCAAGCGCCTGCGGCACCCGCTGGTGGGCGAACTCGCCCTGAACTTCGAGTCGTTCCGCCTGTCCGACGGCACGGAACAGGTCCTGATCACGTACCACGCGGAGCCGGGGTCAGCGTCGGCGGAGGCGCTGAGGTTGCTGGCCAGCTGGGGCGCGGACGCGACGAAGGCGGGGGCGGCCGGGGCCGCGGGGGCTACGGGGACGTCGGGGGCGTAGGGCCGTAGAGGCGGGTTTCGACCGTCTACGGCCTTCGGCCCTCCACTGCCGAGGCGACATCGTCGAGGTCCTTCGCGATGGCCTTGCGCACCGCCCGCGCACCCACGCCGCCGAGGATCTTCGCGAGCAGCCCCGCGACGCCTCCGGAGCCCGCGACGGGCGCGCCCGAGAACGTCATCCGGACCGTCGTCGCCGACGGCCCGTCCGCGAGCAGCTCCCACTCCGAGACGTAGTGAGTTCCGTGCGACTCGGCCTCCACGACATACCGCTCGGGCGGCTCGCAGGCGGTCACCCACATCTCCTCGGTGGCCTCCTTCCCGAACATCTTCCGGGTCTCCCGCCACCGCGTACCGACGCCGAAGGCGCCGTCCGTCAGCACTTCGACCTTCGACACCCCACTGAGCACGCGCTCCATACCCCGAAGGTCGGTCACGGCCTCCCAGACAGGGCCCTGACCTGCGGCGATATGCCGCTCCACGACGACGCTTGTGTTGGCCATGCCCCCATGAAAGCAGCAGGGTCCGACAATCGCGCGGGAGAGCGGCTGCCGCCCTACGCTCGTAGAAGGGGACGGTCACGGAGGTGACAGCCATGCGTGCCTCGCTGATACAGCTCTCCGTGGACTCGTCGGATTCCGCCGAGGAGCGCCGCCGGAGAGCAGCCTCGCTGGTCCGCGAGCGAAGAGGCGACGATCTGGTGGTCCTGCCGGAGCTGTGGACGGCCGGTGCGTGGGCGTACGACGGCTGGCAGCGCGATGCCGAAGAGGACGACGGCCCCACGGCCGAGGTCATGTCCGCCGCCGCACGCCAGGCCGGCACGTGGCTCCACGCCGGTTCGATCGTGGAGCGGGACGCGGACGGGACGCTGTACAACACCGCCCTCCTCTTCGACCGGTCCGGCGACCTGCGCGGTCGCTATCGCAAGATCCATCGGTACGGCTTCGACACCGGCGAGGCGACTCTGATGGGCGGTGGCGACGACATCGTCACCGTCCCCACCGACTTCGGCGTGATCGGCCTCGCCATCTGTTACGACCTGCGCTTCCCCGAACTGTTCCGGGGCCTGCTCGACGCGGGCGCGGAGCTGATCGTGGTGCCCGCCGCGTGGCCCGCCGCTCGTCTCACGCACTGGCAGCTCCTCACGCGCACGAGGGCCCTGGAGGAGCAGGTCTTCCTCCTGGCCTGCTGCGCGACCGGTGAGCACGCCGGCATGCGGCACGCCGGGCACAGCATGGCCATCGACCCGTGGGGCACCGTGCTGGGCGAGGCCGGCACCGCACAGGAGACGCTGACGGTGGACTGCGACATGACCCAGGTGGCCCGGATCCGCTCCGAACTCCCCGTCCTGCGCGATCGCGTCCTGGCCATTGCGGCACCTGGAGGACGGTGACCGTTGCAGCACCAGAGGGCGGTGACCTCTGCGGTCGCCGCCCTCTGGTGAAGCGCGTTGCGGGATGGCCCGCGTTGTCATGGCAGTTACTTCGGGTCGTCGTTGAACTTCGAGGTCGACCAGAAGTAGCCGAGCACCGCGAGGCCGAGGCACCAGACGACGGCCAGCCATCCGTTGTGGCCGATCTCGCTGCCGAGGAGCAGGCCGCGCAGGGTTTCGATGGCCGGGGTGAAGGGCTGGTACTCGGCGATCGGCTGGAACCAGCCCGGCATCGTGTTGACGGGGACGAAGGCGCTGGACAGGAGGGGCAGCAGGATCAGCGGCATGGCCTGGTTGCTGGCGGCCTCGGCGTTCGGGCTGGACAGGCCCATACCGACCGCGATCCAGGTGAGAGCCATGGCGAAGAGTACGAGCAGCCCGAACGCCGCGAGCCATTCCAGGACGGTGGCGTCGGTGGAGCGGAAGCCGATGGCCACGCCGACGGCTCCGACGAGGACCACGCTGAGGATCGACTGCAGCACGCTGCCGATGACGTGTCCGATGAGGACCGATCCGCGGTGGATGGCCATGGTGCGGAAGCGGGCGATGATGCCCTCGGTCATGTCCGTGGCGACGGACACGGCGGTGCCGATGGTGGTGCTGCCGATGGTCATCAGCAGCAGGCCCGGGACGATGTAGGCGATGTACTTCGAGCGGTCCGCGCTGCCTCCGCCGATGCCCGCGCTCATGGTGTCGCCGAAGATGTAGACGAAGAGCAGCAGGAGCATGATCGGGGTGAGCAGCAGGTTCAGGGTGAGGGAGGGGTAGCGGCGCGCGTGCAGGAGGTTGCGGCGCAGCATGGTGGTGGAGTCGCGTACGGCGAGGGAGAGGGAGCTCATCGGACGTTCTCCTTGGGCTGGTTGGGCTGGTTGGGCTGGTGGGGGATGGTGGTGCCGCCGGTCAGGGCGAAGAAGACGTCGTCGAGGTCCGGGGTGTGCACGGTGAGTTCGTCGGCTTCGATGCCGGCGGCGTCGAGCCAGTCGAGGATCGAGCGCAGCTCGCGCTGACTGCCGTCGCTGGGGATCTGCAGGGCGAGGGCCTTGTCGTATCGGGTGGCTTCACTCAGTGCCGTCGCGGCGTTCTGGTAGGTGGCCGGGTCGGTGAAGCGGAGCCGGACGTGTCCGCCGGGGATGAGCCGCTTGAGTTCGGCGGCGGTGCCCTCGGCGGCGATCTTCCCGTCGTTGAGCACGGCGATACGGTCGGCGAGTTCGTCGGCTTCCTCCAGGTACTGCGTGGTGAGGAAGACGGTGACACCGCCGGAGACGAGCTCGCGGATGATCTGCCACATGTTGTGCCGGGAGCGCGGGTCGAGACCGGTGGTCGGCTCGTCGAGGAAGATGATCCGCGGGTTGCCGACCAGGGTCATGGCGATGTCGAGGCGGCGCTTCATGCCGCCGGAGTAGGTGGAGGCGGGCTTCTTGGCGGCCTCGGTGAGGTCGAAGCGCTCCAGCAACTCGGCGGCGACGCGCCGCCCTTCGCGCTTGGACAGGTGGTGCAGGTCCGCCATGAGGAGCATGTTCTCCTCGCCGGTGATCAGGCCGTCGACGGCGGAGAACTGTCCGGTCACGCCGATCGCGGCACGCACGGCCTGGGGGTCGGCGGCGAGGTCGTGACCCGCGACCTGCGCCTGTCCGCCGTCGGCGGTGATGAGGGTGGACAGGATCTTCACGGCCGTGGTCTTGCCGGCGCCGTTCGGGCCGAGCAGGGAGAAGACCGTTCCTTCCGGGACGGCCACGTCGATGCCGTCGAGGACGAGCTTGTCGCCGTAGGACTTGCGCAGCCCGTTCGCCGCGATGGCCACGTTGGTCATGAGGGGTGCTCCTTCTACAGGCTGCGGGCGGGTCAGAGGCTGCGGGCGGTGACGTCGCCGTAGGCGGTGGTCGCGTGGATGTTCAGGCCGGCGGCGGCGCCGTCGGCGTTCTTGAGCGCGTTGTGGATCCGGCCGTAGGTGGTGCCGGCGTCCAGGGAGGCGGAGACCCCGCGGGCGGCGCCGACCGAGATCTCGCCGTGCTCGGTGCGCAGCGTGACGGTGCCGCGCACGGCTTCGGTGATGTGGAGGTCGCCCTTCAGGGTGCTGATCTCCGCGGGCCCGGTGAGGCGGCCGACCGTGATGTCGCCGGCCTGGAGGGCGAGGCGGGCGCTCGCGGTCTCGTCGAGCTTGACCGTGCCCTGCGCGCCCTCGAAGGTGACGTCGCCGAGGCGTCCGACGCCGCGGAGTTCGGCGGCGGCCGCCTTCGCCTCGACGCGGGAGCCGGCGGGCAGTTGGACCGTCACCTCGATCGACCCGGAGGAGGCGCCGAGGACCCGGTTCTTCGCCGCCGGCACCTCGATGCGCAGGACGCCGTCGCCGTAGGCGATCTCGGTCTGCTCCGCCGCCTGCACGTCGCGGCTCTTGGAGGCGTCCGCGGGGAGGACCTCGACGGTGGTGTCGGCCCGGTCGGCGGCGATGAGACGGATGCGTCCGGCGGGGATGTCGAGGACGGCGGAGACGGGGGCGGGGGTGTCGAACTTCTGCATCGTGCTCTCCTTGACTCGTTGTTTCCGATGAGGGAAAAGCTACGTTGCGTTCAAGGATCGCGCAATGAAGTCGTTGCGCTATGGAGACGTATTTGCAGGTCAGATAAAGGAATTCGTTGCAACGGTCCTAAAGGTAACGCAACGGAATGCGGCTGTTCGTTGCAATGAAATGAAACTGAACGCTATGCTGGGCGACACCAGAACGTGCGAAGGAGATCGCGGTGCCCGGAGGCAGACTCACCCAGCAGGAACGCCAGCAGATCGCGCTGGGACTGGCCGACGGCCTCGCCTACGCGGAGATCGCCAGACGCCTCGACCGTCCCACCTCGACGGTCACGCGCGAGGTGCTGCGCAACGGCGGCCCGACCGCCTACCGGGCCGACCTCGCCCACCGCGCCACCGAACACCGCGCCCACCGGCGCAGGCAGGCCGCGCCCCGGGGATCGGAGGCGCCCCCGCAGGCCCACGGGCGTGACGCCGAGGCCGTACGCGAGTACGAGGAGCTGCTCACGACCGTCTTCATGCAGTCGGGCATGCCCAAGATGATGTCCAGGGTGATGGCCTGTCTCACCATCACCGACGCGGGCAGCCTGACCGCGTCCGAACTCGTCCAGCGCCTTCAGGTCAGCCCGGCGTCCGTCTCCAAGGCGATCACGTTCCTCGACAGCCAGGGCTTCGTCCGCCGGGAACGCGACGAACGCCGCCGTGAGCGCTACGTCGTCGACGACGACGTCTGGTACGAATCGCTGATGGCCAGCGCCCGCGCCATCGCCCAGGTCGTCGTGACGGCACGGCAGGGCGTCGGCGTTCTCGGCCCCGGCACCCCGGCCGCCACCCGCCTCGACAACATCGCCCGCTTCCTCGACTTCGTCTCCGAGAGCACGGCCCGCGCCGCGGAGCAGGCCAGGGAAGTGCTGTACACGAAGCCCGAGACGACGTCGGACGCGACTGCCGAGTCGAAGGGGACGGCCGAATCCGGCTGACGGGGGTGCCTTCTCCACCCGGCAGCGGGCAGCGGGCGGCGGGCAGGGGTAGAGGTGAGGTAGGGGCGGCGGGCACGGGCGAGGGTGAGGGCGGCGGAATCGCCAGGACCCCTCATGCGTTGACGGAAGTGGGCATGGGATGCCGGTGTGTGCGAGCAGAGCAGCCCGAGTGACCGAGCTGACCGATATTGGAGGGCCACGATGGCTGCGCAGACGCAGAGGGCCGTGCTGGCAGGCGGATGCTTCTGGGGGATGGAGGAGCTGATCCGCCGACTGCCGGGCGTGACGGCGACCCGGGTGGGATACACCGGGGGTGACGTGCCGAACGCGACGTACCGCAACCACGGCACGCACGCGGAGGCCATCGAGATCCTTTTCGACCCCGCGAAGACCGACTATCGCGCGATCCTGGAGTTCTTCTTCCAGATCCACGACCCGAGCACGAAGAACCGCCAGGGCAACGACATGGGCCTCAGCTACCGCTCGGCGATCTACTACGTGGACGACGAGCAGAAGCGGATCGCCGAGGACACGATCGCGGATGTGGACGCCTCTGGCCTGTGGCCGGGCAAGGTCGTCACCGAGGTCGAGCCGGTGGGCCCCTTCTGGGAGGCCGAGCCCGAGCACCAGGACTACCTCCAGCGCTACCCGGACGGCTACACCTGCCACTTCCCGCGCCCGGGATGGCGGCTGCCCGCCCGCGCCGAGGGCTGACCGGAGGCGGCCCGACGGACGGCGGAGTCCGACTGGCACATACTCCGCCGCCCGCGGCACGCCGGAACGAACCCGTCCGTCACCGTGCGTCGCGTAGCCGGAGAAGGTACGCCGCGGTCAGCGCAACGGCACGGTCCCCGTCCTGCGACAGGTCCACGAGGGCATCCGAAACCGTGCTCCCCGGGATGTCCGCCAGCGCCTGGGTCAGCCGTACGCGCGCGGGTGCTGCGGTGGTGCCGTGGGCGAGACGGTCGACGAGCCCGGAGGCGATCCGATCCGCGGCGGTTGGATCCACCGTCGCGGGGTCGCCGGCCAGCATGCTCAGCGCATCGGCGGCATCGGTGTCGTTTGTCCCCGCCACGATCATGTCGATGAGCGCCGGGATCGCCTCGGCCACTCCACGCGTCCCGAGCGCCAGAGCCGCATGGCCGCGGACGACGACATCGGCGTTCGCGAGGGCGTCCCGCAGCCGGGCGGTGGCCTCGTCACCGGGCATCTCCGCGAGGGTCTGAACGGCACGCTCCCGCACCGCGGCCACCGGTGAGTCGAGGCCCTCCGCCAGCAGTGCCGTGCCGCCGTCACCCGAGCGCGCCAGCGCCCATCGAAGAGCTCCGGCGACGTTCGGATCCGACTCCCTCAGTACCGCCTCGACCAGGGCTTCCACCGGCACCGGGACCTCGCCGGCCGAGGAGAGGGCTGCGCGCTGGCGGGCGGCTGCGCTCTTCGACCCCAGCGCCTGGAGGAAGGCGACGACCTGGAGGACGTCCTCCCAGTCGGTGGGTTCCGCGGCATCGATCCGGCGGAGCCGCGTGAGCAGCTCGTTCTCGGCCGCGATGCGTTCGTGTGTCTGACGGATGAGGTCGTCGACGAGCGACGAGGGCGTGAAGCGGGGATCGTCGAGCGCGCGTCCGATCTCACGCAGCGACAGCCCCAGCGACCTCAGGCTCTCGATGTGGAAGATCCGCCGGATGTCCTCGCCGGAGTACTCCCGATAGCCGGAGCCCGTACGACCCGAGGGTCGCAAGAGGCCGAGCGACTCGTAATGCCTGAGCATGCGGGCACTGACCCCGGACCGTCGCGCCACCTCACCGATCAACACTTCCTATCGTCCCTCCTGGCCGGACCCGCCGAGGGCCACGATGCGCTTCGCCTCCTCGATCGCCAACTCGAATCCCGCATCGGGGTCTTGCAGCAGCCGTTCCGTGGCGAGCGCGTGCGTACGCACACGCCGGTCAGTGGCTGTCGTCGCAGCACGCAGAGCGGGCACAACGGCCTCACCCAGTGCGACCAGCGCCCGGCTGAGGCTCAGCTGCGTCTCCCGATCACCGCGCCCGAACTGCGTCGCCAGTACGGCGGCCAGCCCGGACTCCTCGCCTTCCGGCACGAGCACGACCGCGGTCCGCCAGGCGCTGCGCGCCACCTCGTCGTCGGCGTCGGACAGGAGCGCCCGCGTGATCGCCGGCCACGCCTGCCGGTCCCCGATCTTGGACAGCGTGTGCAGCGCTTGACTTCGTGCTTGCGCCCGCTCCGAGCGGACTGCGCGGAGCAGCGCGGGGAGCGTCAGGGACACCGGGTGGCGGGTGAGAGCCCAGGTCAGCATGTCGCGGACGAAGAACTCGGGCTCGATCGCGCAACGCTCGACGAGCTTGTCGACGAAGCGCGGATCCGGCGTCGTGCCGACCGCCAGAGCCGCCCGCAGCCGCACGGACGAACGGCCGTCCTCCAGTGCCTGGAGCGCTCGTATCGCATCCGTTGCCTGTCGCGTCATGGTCATCGGGACCACCTCCTCGGCAAGCAGTGAAGGCCTTGTCACCGTGTCAAGGTCAACGCCTCTCGGACGCCGTCGCACCTTCGTCGGTCCTGGGGGGAGGCCCTGGGCCTCCGGCATCCTGCGTCCGGCATCCTGCGTCCGGCGGTGCGACTCACGTCAAGCAGTGTTCACAGACCCGGTGCGCAGAGAGAGTCATACGGCAGGTCACGACATGGCCGTATGCGGGTGGTGGCCTCATGACATGAGGCCACGTAGCTGCCACCAGCGACGTTCCGGCGCCGAGCTCGCGCGCCACCCCGACGCAGACCAGCTCGAAGCTGTTCTCGCCGGGGCTGACGCCGATGAATGCCGGTGCACCGACACGCCCATGCGGCAGAACCCATGCCTAGGGGCAGCTGATCCGGGTGTCGCCCGAGTCCGTCGTGCAGGTGTCCGTGCCGGAGCCGCCGTTGGCGGTGTCGTTGCCGGATACGTTGTCGACGGTGTTGAGGCTGTCGTTGCCGTCGTTGCCGATCAGGTTGTCATTGCCAGGGCCCCCGTTGAGGGCGTCGTTTCCGGAGCTGCCGTCGAGGCGATCGTTGCCGTAGCCGCCGTACACGGTGTCACCGCCGAAGCCGGCGTTGACGGTGTCGTCCCCTCCTAGAGCGCAGATCACGTCGGGGCCGAACGTGCCGTTGAGGGTGTCGTTGCCGCTGGTTCCGATGCGGGTGCAACCACGTGCGTTGTTCACCGTGGTGGTCGCCGCGGCGGTGTTGTTGCCCGAGTCCGGGTCGGATTGTGTGGCGCCGACCGTGGCCCGGTCGGAGAGGGCGCCGACGGCCCGCGGCTCGGCCGCGATCTGCACCGTGGCGCTGGCTCCGGGGGCGAGGGTGCCCAGGGAACAACTCGCGCTGGTGGCCGTGAGGGTGCAGGTGCCCGTGCTGGGGGTCGCCGAGACGACCGAGGCGGCTGGGCCACTGAGCGTCTCGGACAGGGAGACGCCGGTTGCGGAGGTCGTGGTGCTGTTGTTGGTCACGGTCACGCTGTACGTGGGACGGTCGCCGATGCTGACCGTGGTGGGACCGGTCTTCCTGACCGACAGGTCCACGCCGGGCGGTGGCGGAGGTGTGGCGGTCACCTGGTACCGGACCAGGCCGCGGTCGTCGCCGGCGTTACCGGAGGCGACGATCTTTCCGTCGGGCTGCAACGCCACTGCGGTGGCTGTGTCGAAGAAGCCGTTGGCAGCATCGGTGGTCACCTTGCCGCCGGTTCCGAAGCCGCCGTCCAGGTTGCCGTCGAGGTTGTACCGGGCCACCGCGAAATCGGCGTGGCTGATGCCCGCGGCGACGATCTTCCCGTCGGACTGCAACGCCAGGTCGGAACTCCTGTCCAGGGTTCCGCCTGCGAAGTCGGTGGTGACTTTGCCGTCGCCGCTGAAGCCACTGTCGAGGGTGCCGGTGGGGTTGTAACGGGCCAGGGCGAAGTCGAAGTCGCTGAATCCTGAGACGACGATCTTTCCGTCGGACTGCAACGCCACTCCACCGATCACGTCGGCATCGGCGAAGGGGGTGGTCACCCTGCCATCGGCGTCAAAGCCGGTGTCGAGGCTGCCGTCGCCGTTGTAGCGTGCGAGCGCGAAATCGGAGGCGTTGGCCGGATAGTTGTACCCCGCGCGACCGGCAGCGACGATCTTCCCGTCCGACTGCAACGCCACGTCGAAGGCGGTCGCCGCGCCGCCCGCAAAGGCGGTGGTGACCCTGCCGTCGCCGTCGAAGCCGGTGTCGAGGCTGCCGTCGCCGTTGTAACGGGCCAGCGCGAAAGCGGCGCCGCTACTGCCGACGACGACAATCCCGCCGTTGGCCTGCACTTTTACGGAGAACGCCTCGGACGGCCCACCCGTTCCGAACTCCGTGACCACCGTACCGCCGGTCCCGAAACCGGTGTCCAGCGTCCCATCAGGGTTGTAGCGGACCACCGTGAACTCGGGGTTCAGGGTCTCGGGGTCCGATGTGCGGCCGACCACGACGATCTTGCCGTCGGCCTGCACCGCCACCCCGTTGGCGTAGTCCTCACTGCCGCGAACGTCGGTGATCACCTTGCCGCCGGTCCCGAATCCGGAGTCCAGCGCCCCGTTGGGGTTGTAACGGGCGAGGGCGAAGTCGACCTCTCCGCTTTCGTAGGGCTGGACGAGACCTACGGTGACGATCTTGCCGTCGGGCTGCAGCGCCATGCCGCGGCTCTCGTCGTAGCCGCCGAAGTCGGTGACGACTCTGCCGTCACCGTCGAAGGTCGGATCGAGGTCGCCCGGTGCGGCGAGCGCGAGTCCGGGCACGGCCAGTACGAGCGCCAGGCCCGTGGCCGCCGCGATGCCGGTTCGCCCCAGTGCTCTTCGCAGACCAGAGGTGAATGTGTACATATGGGCTTGCTTCCTGCCCCTCGTTGCCTCGCAGCGGATCGCTGCGTCCAGTGACAGCCCACAGCCTGTGGGAACCGTTGCGGCAAGATCCTTGCGGCGGGCTGAGCTGGGCTTACTGGACGTCGAGATCCATCCCCACGGGTGAGAGTCACGCAGGGGCTCGGAGCGCGTGCCGGCCGTGCCGCTGACCAGCGCGGCGGTCGGCCGAACGCCCGTCGAGCAGAAGTGAGTTCGGCGGACTGCCACTCCCCACCTCAAGCGCCGACGCGGCACGCGTCGCGCACAACGCTCCAGGTTCGAATCGACCGGGGCCCCAAGGCGAAGCCCGCATCGGCGAGCCTGGGCCGCGAGGTGGCCTCTGGCGTACCGGGCCTGATGTCCACCCTCCGGAGCGCGCCTCAACGTGCGGCCGGGCTCAGATTCCGCCCCGCGCCTTCACCACCTGCGCGGCGCTGAAGTCCCGTTGCTGCACATAGGCCTTGATCATCGCGTCCCGGCCGCCCCGGTACGACCACGGCACCGCGTTGATGTACCCGTCGACCAGCCGGAACTGCTCGGCCGCCGCCTCGTACCGGTCCTGCCAGAACAGCAGGCTGGCCAGCAGATGACGGACCTGCGGGATCCGCCAGTCCTCGGGGTCGGCGGCAGCCGCGGCCGCCACGTCGACCAGGGCTGCGTCGACCGCCGCCACGATCTCCGGGCGCTTGTAGAACTCGTCCTGCTCCAGGTCGGAGTGCTGGATCTCGTACTCGAAGTACGCCTCCAGCGGCAGCAGGGTCAGCAACTGCCCCGGCGTGCCCTTCTCGGCCGCGGAACGGGCGAAGCCCTCCGCCAGCTCGTGCGAGCCGCGCCACTTCGCGCACCAGTACTGGAGGGCGGAGGTGTGCGCGGCCAGGTGGTGCGGGTCGCGCTGGACGATCTCGGCCCAGATCTCCTCGAACCTCTCGTGCGGGTATCCGAGGCCCTTCGCCAGCGGGAGCTCCACGATGAACGGGCACGGGTCGTCCCCGGCCAGCGCCTGCGCCTGCGCGCATGCCTCCCGGGCCTGGTCCAGGATCCGGCGGAAGCCCGCGAACTGCTCCTGCGTGGTGTGCTTGGCGGTCGCCGAGCCGCGGACCTCCCAGGCGAGGTAGATCATTGACTCCGCGAACACCAGCGCCATGTCGGGGTCCTCCGGCCGCTCGGTGCGCCAGGCCAGCAGCCAGGAGTCGTCCTTGACGGCCTCGTCGGCCAGCACACTGGAGCGCCGGTCCCGCTCCTGCCAGTCCCGCCCGGCCTCGGCCAGGAACTGTGCGCCGGCCTTCCAGTCCCCGGCCCGTACGGCTTCGCGTGCGGCCGCGATCCGGGGGTCGGGGGCGTAGGCCCGGTCGGTGTCCAGCTGCTCGCCGGGCAGGAAGCCCAGCTGGGCGGCGGCCTTGGCCAGATCCCGGTTGCGGACGGATGCGCCGCCTCCGCGCGGCGCCGACTTCTTCTGCGTGCGGTACCAGGAGTAGATCGCGAGCAGGATCACGATGATCGGGAGTATGTGACTCATGGGTGTGTCTGCGTCCTTGAGCAGTGAGGGGCCTGAGCGGGAAGGGGAAAGGGAAGGGGGACGGGGGGAGGGGAGGGGGGCTGTGCTCGATGGCGGGCCTATGTCAGGTGTCGGCCCTGAACCCGGCTTCGGCCTGTCCGTTGGTGCCGGTCACTGCACCCGTGCCAGCAACTGCCGCAGTTCCCGCGTGTCCGGTACGTCCTCCACCACCGCGTCCAGCGCCTGCTTCAGCGCCTCCTCGTAACCGTCCGGCAGGCGCAGCCGTGCCGGGTCCGACCAGGACAGCTCCCAGTGGGCCCGGCCGCGGCGGACGAGTTCGGAGACGACCATGCGCGAGAGGCGGGCGCGCACTTGGGGGCGCGCGAACTCGCGGGCCGCGCGGCCCGTGGCGGCCTGCGCCTCCGGCGACTTGGGCAGGCGGTCGGCCATCTGCCACAGCCTGCCCGCGTCGACGGCATCCAGGAACGAGGCCAGGGAACCGTCGCCGCCGTGGAGCTCGGTGGCGGCCGTGCGCAACGGCTCGGCGTCCTGGTCGGCGTGCCAGAGCATCGACTCGTTGACCAGCTGAGTCCAGTCGGCGGTGCGGCGCAGCTGATGGGCCTCGGGGGTGAGGGCGGCCTGCTCCAGTGCGGCGAAGGCGTGGGCCGGGTCGGTGAGCAGGCAGAGCGCGGGGCGGGCGCCGGTCAGGGCGCGGCCGTCGTCGGGGAGTTGCTCGATGCGGGCGATGCGCTCGGCGATCGGAGGGTGGGAGTCGTACGCCGACTGCTCCTCCTCGGGCAGGGCCTGCCGCATCTCGTCCAGCTCGTCGGCGCGCCCGGCCAGCAGATGGCGCAGCCCGCCGAACACCTCGCCGGGTGGCGGCAGCAGTCCGGCGCCGGTGCCGAGGGTCGCGTACGACTGCATGTAGAAGCCGTGGGCCGAGTCCAGCACGGGGATCTCGCGCAGCGCGGACGCGGTGGCGTCGCGGCCGGCGATACGCGCGGCGGCCAGGTCGGCGGCGAGCTCCTGGCGCCGGCCCACGCCCTGGGAGGCGCGCAGGTAGAAGGTGCCGTACCAGAGGAACGGCTTGGCGGCGAGGCGGTAACTCAGGCCCGCCGTCCCGGCGTCGACCGTGCCCGTCGTCTTGCCCTTGGCGAGCCGCTTGGCGTTCTTCTTCTCCTGCTTGGCCTCCTCCTTCGCGACCTTCTTGCGGGAACGCTCGTGCAGGCTGGCGACGGTGCGCATCACCTGGAGGCGGCCGCGCAGGGTGATCGCGGAGAGGCGGGTGTCGTGGTTCGTGTAGTGCCCGAACTCATGGGCCAGCACGGCCCGCAGCTGCGGTTCGCTCAGGCCCGCCATCAGTGGCAACCCGATGTACATGCGGCGCCGGCCGGGCTTGAGACCCAGGAAGGTCGCGTCCTCGGCGACGGCCGCGTTGACGTCCGGCGTCAGGACGATCTCGTCCGGCGCGCGGGTTCCGGTCTCGTCGGCCAGCGTGCGTACGGCTGCCCAGAGCGCGGGCTCCTGCTGCTCGGTCGCGAGCAGACCGGGCGGCGGTTCGTCCTTGGGCGTGCGCAGCGCGAACATGCCTTGCACGATGGGGATCGCCAGCAATGCGCTGACGATCCACACCTTGGCGGTGACGCTCCCGACCCCGCCCTCCGCGACGGCCCAGTCGACGGCGACGAGCGCACCGAGCATGACGAATCCGAGCAGATAGAACCCGGCGAGCAGGATGAGCGCGCGCACGGCACGCAGAGTTGCCCCCATGTTGGGCAATTCCCCCCACGAGAAATGGACATGACGAAGTGTGTGGGGGGAAGCGGAGTATGCCCTACCGCAGGTCAGTGCGGCAATGCGGGTTTTTCCGGGGGGTGCTCGGCTCAGTGCGGCAGGGTCGCCGGGCTGCCGCCGTTGGCCTCGTAGCCCGCCACGGCCAGCGCCCGGTAGACCGCGAACTCGGCGGCCGGGTCGGGGGACAGGGTCCAGGGGAGGGCGCCGATGTGGCCGTCGACGTGTATCAGCTGGTCCATGGCCTCGGCCCAGCGCTCGCCGCGCACCAGGAAGAACACCAGCAGGTGGCGTACGTGCGCCAGCATCGGGTCGTCGGGGCGGGCCGCGTGCACGGCGTACAGCGCGCCGTGGATCGCCTTTGTCACGACCTCGCTCTGGTAGAAGCCGCTGACCAGGTTCACCTCGGGCAGGTGCTCGAACACCGCGAACAGCGGCATGGCGGCGAGGAGGGAGCCCTGGGGTGCGCGGGCTGCCGCCGCTTCCGCGAACTCGTAGGCCAGCTGGCGCGAGCCGTGCCACTTCTCGCACCAGTAGTGCAGGGCCACCAGATGCGCGCCCATGTGGGACGGGGCGCGGTCCAGGATCTTCAGCCAGAGCTGCTCGAACTCCGCCCGGGGGTAGGCGAGTCCTCGCGCGACCGACATCTCGACGATGTACGGAATCGGGTCGCCGGGGGCGAGCAGCGCCGCGTCACCGCACGCCGACTTCGCCTCCTCCATGATGATCCGGAACTCGTCCGTGCCCGGCGTCGCCGTGCGCCACGCCTGCTGCACCAGGAACTCCGCGTGCACGGCCGCGCCGCCCGCGTCCTTGGGCTGCTCGGTCCGCCACACCCGCAGCCACTGGCCGCCCGGCGACTCGCTGACGCCGCCCGGCCGCTGCTGGAGCTCCAGCGACGCGGCGCCCGCGAAGGCCTGCACGCGCTGCCAGCGCTGCTCGCCCTCCGCCTCGGTGCCGGCGAGGAGCTGGGAGGCCGCCTTGTAGTCCTGTGTGCGCTGCACCAGGTCCAGGACGTCCAGCAGGTCCTGGTCGGGGCCGGGCATGCGCACGTCCAGCTCCTCCTGCCGCACGAAGCCGTAATTCGCCGGGTCCGCGGCGTCCGGGTGGCCGGGGTGGACCTGCTCGATCATGCCCCGCCTGCGCCGCATGAACGGCACGACCACAAAGCCGATCATGAGGAGCGCGATCAGGACCCAGAGAATTTCCATGCCTCCAGCGTTCCAGACGCCGCCGACAATTGGCCAACGAGGTCGGGCGGCCTGTGGAAAAAGGGTTCCGTGGCGTGCGGGCCTGTGGAAAACGGGGTCCGTGGTGGGCGGGCTGAGTGGGCCGGGCGGGCCGAGTGGGGCCGGGAATCGGCCGGGAACCCCTGCCGTCCGGCATCCGCCCCGTTCGCGCATTACGCTCGGTGCCCATGAGCGACAGGCATATCAGTCAGCACTTCGAGACCCTCGCGATCCACGCGGGAAACACCGCCGATCCCCTCACCGGCGCGGTCGTCCCGCCGATCTACCAGGTCTCGACCTACAAGCAGGACGGCGTCGGCGGCCTGCGCGGCGGCTACGAGTACAGCCGTAGCGCCAATCCGACGAGGACCGCCCTGGAGGAGAACCTCGCGGCCCTGGAGGGCGGCCGCCGCGGCCTCGCGTTCGCGTCAGGACTGGCGGCCGAGGACTGCCTGTTGCGTACGCTGCTCAGCCCCGGCGACCACGTGGTCATCCCCAATGACGCCTACGGCGGCACGTTCCGGCTGTTCGCGAAGGTCGTCGCGCGATGGGGCGTGGACTGGTCGGTCGCCGACACCAGCGATCCATCCGCCGTCCGGGCCGCCATCACCCCGAAGACCAAGATCGTGTGGGTGGAGACGCCCTCCAACCCGTTGCTCGGCATCACCGACATCGCGGCCGTCGCCCAGATCGCCCGGGACGCGGGCGCGAAGCTCGTCGTCGACAACACCTTCGCCACGCCGTATCTGCAGCAGCCGCTGTCCCTCGGCGCGGACGTCGTGGTGCACTCCCTCACCAAGTACATGGGCGGCCACTCGGACGTCGTCGGCGGTGCGCTGATCGTCAGCGACGCGGGCCTGGGCGACGAACTGGCCTTCCACCAGAACGCGATGGGCGCGGTCGCCGGGCCCTTCGACTCCTGGCTGGTGCTGCGCGGCACCAAGACGCTGTCGGTACGCATGGACCGGCACAGCGAGAACGCCACGAAGATCACCGACATGCTGACCCGGCACGCGCGCGTGACGAGCGTGCTGTACCCGGGCCTGCCCGAGCACCCCGGTCACGAGGTCGCCGCCAAGCAGATGAAGGCGTTCGGTGGCATGGTCTCCTTCCGGGTCACCGGCGGCGAGGAGGCGGCCGTCGAGGTCTGCAACCGCGCCAAGGTGTTCACGCTCGGCGAGTCCCTGGGGGGCGTCGAGTCCCTCATCGAGCACCCCGGCCGCATGACCCACGCGTCCGTGGCCGGCTCCGCCCTCGAGGTCCCCGCCGACCTCGTCCGCCTCTCCGTGGGCATCGAGAACGTGGAGGACCTCCTGGAGGACCTCCAGCAGGCGCTCGGCTAGCCCTCAGGGCGGCAGGAAAGGGCAGGGGACCGGAGGAAGGGTTCACCAGCCCGTCAGCGGTGGAGTCGTCTCCGACGGCGGCTCCACCCAGGGGCGTGCCGTCAGCGCCCACACCACGAACGCCATCGTCGCGGCGAACAGCGCCAGCCACATCAGCAGCACGGCGGCCTTCCTGCGGCGCAGCATGCGGCCGCCGCGCTGCACGGCCTCGGCGTACAGCTCCGGCGGCACCGGCGGCGGCGTGCGCTCCATGATCCGCCGGGCGGCCGCTTCTCGTTGGGCGCGATTCACGGCGACACCGCCTTCGGGCCCAGCACGGCAGGCGCGGGCTCGCGCGGAGGATGCAGCAGGGTCGCCGTCGCACGGTCGCAGATCGCGTGGACGCGCTCCCTGGGTAGGCCGAGCAGGGCCGCCGCCTGCTCCTCGGCGACACCCTCGTACAGCCTCAGGACCAGGATCAGGCGTTCCTGCGGGGAGAGCCGGGCGAGCGGGCCGTCGGGGTGCGGGCGGGACCGGCCGAGGGCGGCGAGAGGGCGGTACTGGTGCCATACGGCGCGGGAGAAGCGGGTGGCCAGGTACTGGCGGGCGCGGTCGTACGGGTCCTCGCCGCGCAGTCGGTCCCAGCACGCGTACGTGTGCGCGAGGGACAGCGTCAGCAGGCGCCGCGCGCGCGGGTTGTCGCCCGGCGGCTCAGCGGTGAGCAGCGTGGCGGCATGCAGCAGCCGCCCTGCCGCGCCCGCGACGAACCCCGCGAACTCGCGGTCCCGGCGGGCGTCCTGGACCACTCGTTGTCGTCCCACCGCCCCTCCTGCCTGACCGACCCTGAGGAACCGGACCCCAGCCCCGCGCGTGACGCGTTTCGGCCGCGCACGAGGAGGACCCGGTTTTCATATGAGGCCAGCGGCGGCCCGGGGTCAAGAGCCGGGAGCGGATCACGCGAGTACGCGCGCGTGCGGGTGCCGGATTCGGGGCGGCGACGGGCGTCACCGTGGCGCCGAAGGGGCTCAAAGGGCTCTCAGGAGGCCGTGGGCGAGTCCGTGCCCGAGATTCCCTGCGCCGCCATCCGCGACGAGAGCGCGGTGTTGAAGCGAGTGAGGAGCGTGCAGAACGCCTCACGCTCCTCCGGGGCCCAGTCCTGCGTCAGCTCGGCCATCAACTGACGCCGGGACGAACGCACTTCCTCCAGTCGCGACTGCCCGCGCGGGGACAGCTGGAGCACCACCGCCCGCCCGTCCTCGGGGTGCGAGGTGCGCTTGACGAGCCCTGTGTCGACGAGCGGCGCCACCTGGCGGGTCACCGTCGACGAGTCGATCCCCATGCTTGCGGCGAGCGCCTTGACGCCCATGGGGCCTTCCTTGTCGAGGCGGTTGAGCAGCAGGTATGCGGCGCGGTCCATGGAGTTGCGCACCTGTCCGACCCCACCGAGCCGGGTCTGTTCGGCACGACGGGCGAACACCGCCACCTCGTGCTGCAGCGTGTCGAGGAGACCGCTGTCAGCGACGGTCGTCATGTCCATCGACATTTCAGGTGTTGTGGGCATGGCCGGGGGCTCACTTCATGAAGGGGGTGCTGGGTTGGGGGACAGGGTACGCGGCCCGGACGCGGGGTGTACCGGGGCTGCGTAAACCCATCTCGGTGCTTGGTCACACCAGGGCCGTGCGCCTGTGAACTGCGAGACTTGGGTCATGAGCTACAGCACGGCTGACTCCTTGCCTCCCGTCACCCTCGACGACGTGCGCGGGGCGCAGAAGATGCTGACCGGCGTGGCGCGTGTGACGGCGATGGAGGGCAGCAGGCACCTGTCCCAGCTGGTGGGCGCGCCGGTGCACCTCAAATGCGAGAACCTCCAGCGGACGGGATCGTTCAAGCTGCGCGGCGGCTACGTCCGGATCGCCGGGCTGCTCCCGGAGGAGCGGGCGGCGGGGGTCGTGGCCGCGAGCGCCGGCAACCACGCACAGGGCGTCGCCCTCGCGTCGTCGCTGCTCGGCGTGCACTCGACGGTGTTCATGCCGAAGGGAGCCCCGCTCCCCAAGATCAGCGCCACCCAGGACTACGGCGCCGAGGTGCGCCTGTACGGCCAGGTGGTCGACGAGACGCTCGCCGCGGCGCAGGAGTACGCCGCCGAGACGGGCGCGGTGTTCATCCACCCCTTCGACCACCCCGACATCATCGCTGGCCAGGGCACGGTCGGTCTGGAGATCCTCGAGCAGTGCCCGGAGGTGCGGACGATCGTCGTCGGCATCGGCGGGGGCGGGCTCGCGGCGGGTATCGCGATGGCGGTGAAGTCGCTGCGGCCCGACGTGCGGATCGTGGGCGTGCAGGCGGCCGGCGCGGCGGCGTATCCGCCCTCGCTGGCGGCCGGGCATCCCGTCGCCGTCGACAACCCGGTGACGATGGCGGACGGGATCAAGGTCGGCAGGCCCGGTGAGGTGCCGTTCCGGATCATCGGCGATCTGGTGGACGAGGTCCGCACGGTCAGCGAGGACGAGCTGGCCACCGCCCTGCTGCTGTGCCTGGAGCGGGCCAAGCTGGTCGTCGAGCCGGCCGGCGCGAGCCCCGTCGCGGCGCTGCTGAGCGACCCCGGCGCCTTCGAGGGTCCGGTCGTCGCGGTGCTGTCCGGCGGCAACGTCGACCCGGTGCTGCTGGAGCGCGTCCTGCGGCACGGCATGGCCGCGCAGGGCCGCTACCTGGCCGTACGGCTGCGGCTCACGGACCGGCCGGGCGCGCTCGCGACGCTTCTGGGGGTGTTGTCAGTGGTGGACGCTAACGTCCTCGATGTGAGTCACGTACGGACCGACCCACGGCTCGGGCTCACGGAGGCGGAGGTCGAGCTGCACCTGGAGACGAAGGGCCGTACGCACTGCGTCGAGGTCGGCCAGGCCTTGCGCGAGGCGGGTTACACGGTCATCGGCTGAGACTCGAGCGGTCGTCGGTCGAGGCCTCGGCGGGCGAAAGCACAGGCCGGAATCCCTTTGTCACTCCTTCGGGTAATCCCGTTGAGAGACGCGATACATCGCGTTATGGTGTGTCTCGTATCTACGCGACAGCGCCGAGTCATGGCGCGGAACGAACAGTGCAAAACCTAGGCTTTCCGAAGTTTCCCCGAAGACGTGGAGATTCATATGCCAGGCGCCATCTATGCCGAAGGCCTGGTGAAGACCTTCGGTGACGTAAGGGCTCTGGACGGCGTCGACCTCGATGTTCGCGAGGGCACGGTCCTGGGCCTGCTCGGGCCGAACGGCGCGGGCAAGACGACTGCCGTCCGCTGCCTGACGACCCTGCTGCGCCCCGACAGCGGCTCGGCGGTCGTCGCGGGCATCGATGTCCTCAAGGAACCCGATGCCGTGCGCCGTTCCATCGGTCTGTCCGGACAGTTCGCGGCGGTGGACGAGTACCTCACCGGCCGCGAGAACCTGCAGATGGTCGGCCAGCTCTACCAGATGAGGTCCAAGGCGGCGAAGGCCCGCGCGGGCGAGCTGCTGGAGCAGTTCGACCTCGCCGACGCCGCCGACCGTCCCACGAAGACCTACTCCGGCGGCATGCGTCGCCGCCTCGATCTTGCCGCCGCGCTGGTGGTCTCGCCGCCCGTGATGTTCATGGACGAGCCGACGACCGGCCTCGACCCCCGCAACCGGCAGATGCTGTGGGAGGTCATCAAACGCCTGGTCTCGGGCGGTACGACACTGCTGCTCACCACCCAGTACCTCGAAGAGGCCGACCACCTGGCGCACGAGATCGCGGTTGTCGACCAGGGCCACGTCATCGCCACCGGCACCTCCGACCAGCTCAAGGCCCGCACCGGCGGCGAGCGCGTCGAGCTGGTGGTGCACGAGCGCGACGAGATCCATGCCGCTTCAGAGGTGCTGCGCGGCTTCGGCAAGGGCGACACGACGGTCGAGGACCACATGCGCAAGCTCACCGTCCCCGTGACCGGAGGCGCCAAGCTCCTCGCAGAGGTCATCCGCGAGCTCGACACCCGGGGCATCGAGATCGACGACATCGGGCTGCGCCGCCCGACCCTGGACGACGTCTTCCTGTCCCTGACAGGACACCTGGCCGAGGTGAAGGACGAGGAGAACGGCAAGGAGGCCGCCAAGTGAGTGCTCTCGACGCCGTGCGGGTCGCGCCGGCCACGAACCCGGTCAGTCAGTCCGTCCGGGACTCGGTCGTCGTTGCGAAACGCAATCTGATCCGGATGTCCCGGATCCCCGAGATGATCATCTACGGCCTGATCCAACCGATCATGTTCGTGGTGCTGTTCACCTACGTCTTCGGCGGATCCATGCAGATCGGCAGCAGCACCAGCGCCGTCGACTACAAGAACTTCCTGATGGCGGGCATCTTCGCGCAGACCGTCACGTTCGCCACCGCCAGCTCAGGCGCGGGCATCGCCGACGACATGCACAAGGGGCTCATCGACCGCTTCCGCTCCCTGCCCATGGCGAGAGGTGCGGTGCTCACCGGGCGTACCTTCGCCGACCTCGTCCAGACCGCCCTGACCCTGGTCGTCCTCGCGGTGGTCGCCCTGCTGGTCGGCTGGCGCGTCGGGTCGGACGGCAGCACCAACGCCGGCAGGGTCCTGGCGGCCTTCGGACTGCTGCTCCTGCTCGGCTACGCGTTCACCTGGATCGGTGCCCTGATCGGCATGTCCGTCCGTACCCCCGAGGCGGCCACGTCCAGCGGACTGATCTGGCTCTTCCCGGTCACCTTCATCTCGAACGCGTTCGTGGACACCAGCCACATGACCCCGTGGCTGCGGCACGTCGCCGACTGGAACCCCTTCAGTGCCACGGTCCAGGCGTGCCGCGAACTCTTCGCCAACCCGGGAGTCTCACCGTCGGACGCCTGGCCCATGCAGCACCCGGTGTGGGCCTCGCTGATCTACTCGATCCTGATCATCGTGGTCTTCCGCACCCTGGCGGTTCGGAAGTACCGCTCGGCGACGGCATGACGAAGCCCCCGGCGCCGGTGGGCGCCGGGGGCTCGTAAGGGAGATGCAGGCCGGGGCAATGCCGCACGGCCCGGGTCAGCCGCTGTAGGGCTCGGCCTTCAGGATCTTCACCGAGGCCGTCTTGCCGTTCGGCAGCTCGTACTCCGCGTCCTCGCCGACCTTGTGGCCGATCACGCCGGAACCCAGCGGGGACTGCGGGGAGTACGTCTCGATGTCCGAGCTCGCGTACTCGCGCGAGGCGAGCAGGAAGGTCGTCGTGTCGTCCTCGTCACCGTCGAAGGCGATCGTGACGACCATGCCGGGCGCCACCTCACCCTCCGCCGACGTCGGCGCCTCGCCGACCTTGGCGTTCTCCAGGAGCTGGGTCAGCTGGCGCACACGGAGCTCCTGCTTGCCCTGCTCCTCCTTGGCCGCGTGGTACCCGCCGTTCTCGCGCAGGTCGCCCTCCTCGCGCGCGGCCGCGATCTTGGCGGCGATCTCCGTGCGCGCAGGACCAGACAGGTGCTCCAGCTCGGCCTTGAGCTGGTTGTACGCCTCCTGGGTCAGCCAGGTGACGTTCTCGCTGGTCTGGGTCACAGGTGCTCCTCGTAGGTACTGGGAATACAAAGCATCGCCCTACCCAGAAGGATGTTCCTTCATGGATGGGCGAAACCACGAGCCTAACAATTCAACGGCCGAAGGGGGAGGACATAAGCCATCAGAATCACGTCAACGCAGGTCAGCGCCTACGTATTCCGGACAAAGACGGTCGGTGTCGACCAGGGTCGGTCAGTTCCGGACGGCCCGGTCAGTCGGCGTGGCAGCCGAGCAGCTCGGCCGTCGTTCCCGGGGACGCCGTGCGGAGCGTGACGACCTTGTCGATCCGGGTCGCGTCGCCGTCGAAGCGGAAGTCGGCCCGGCCCACCTCGGCGCCGCTCTCCGCCTGGGAGCGCAGCGTGCAGTAGCCGGAGGCGCCGGCGTCCTTGCGGACCTCCAGATGCACCTTCACCGCGTTCTTCCCGGCGTCGAACTCGATCACCTCGGCGCTGATCTTGTTCTGGCCGACGTAGTGGTAGCCGAAGTAGCCGATCACCGCCAGCAGTACCGCCCCGAGGGCGGCGCCGACGACCTTGAGCGTGCGGTCGGCGCGCTCGTCCGAGGAGCGGCCGTAGCGGCTCTCGGGCCGCCGCGTCGTCGCCGTGCTCATGATCGTCCTCTCGGCCGGGGCGGGACGGATGTCCCGAAACGGGTTCTCAGGGCCGTACCCCGGAATTATCCGCCCCCCGATTCGGTCACTATAGAAGCCGCCGATCGCACCGGTTCACACCGGGCGCCGACTTATGAGGATTGAGTCTTGACTGACCAGCTGCGACTGATGGCCGTCCACGCCCACCCCGACGACGAGTCGAGCAAGGGCGCGGCCACCATGGCGAAGTACGTGTCCGAGGGGGTGGACGTGCTGGTCGTGACCTGCACGGGCGGGGAGCGCGGCTCCATCCTCAATCCGAAGCTCCAGGGCGACAAGTACATCGAGGAGCACATCCACGAGGTACGCAAGAAGGAGATGGACGAGGCCCGCGAGATCCTCGGGATCAAGCAGGAGTGGCTCGGCTTCGTCGACTCCGGCCTGCCCGAGGGCGACCCGCTGCCCCCGCTCCCCGAGGGCTGCTTCGCCCTGGAGGACGTCGACAAGGCGGCCGGTGAGCTGGTGAAGCAGATCCGCTCCTTCCGTCCCCAGGTGATCACCACCTACGACGAGAACGGCGGCTACCCGCACCCCGACCACATCATGACCCACAAGATCTCGATGGTGGCCTTCGAGGGCGCGGCAGACACCGAGAAGTACCCGGAGGGGGAGTACGGCCCCGCGTACCAGCCGCAGAAGCTCTACTACAACCAGGGCTTCAACCGCCCCCGCACCGAGGCCCTGCACCAGGCCATGCTCGACCGCGGCCTGGAGTCCCCCTACGGGGACTGGCTCAAGCGCTGGGACGAGTTCGGCATGAAGCAGCGCACACTCACCACCCATGTCCCGTGCGGCGACTTCTACGAGATCCGCGACAAGGCCCTGATCGCGCACGCCACCCAGATCGACCCCGACGGCGGCTGGTTCCGCATCCCGCTGGAGCTCCAGAGAGAGGTCTGGCCGACCGAGGAGTACGAGCTGGCGAAGTCCCTCGTCGATACCTCCCTCCCCGAGGACGACCTCTTTGCGGGCATCCGCGACAATGCCTGACATGAGCGCAAGCGCAAGCCTGGCAATGACACAGCTCGCCACCCTCGCCAAGGAGGTGGACGAGGACAAGGTGACCCCGGGCGTCCTCGGCTTCATCGTCTTCGCGGTGATGGCACTGGCGGTGTGGGCCCTGATGAAGTCGATGAACCGCCACATGAGCAAGGTCGACTTCGCGGAGTCCCCAGCCGCGAAGACGGAGGGCTCCGCAGAGGACGCCGAGGCCACCGGCCCGGCCAAGCCGCGGCAGGGCTGACGCCTTTCCGGGTCGGCGGGCCCGGCTCCTGAGGGCCCTACCGCCGGGCCGGCGGACCCGCGGCATCCGAGTCACTGCCGGGCGGCGACCGCCACCCCCATGACCTCCCGGGCATGGCGGTTCGGCACCATGCCGAGCCGCCATGCCTGCCATCCCGCCTCCAGGTTCACGCCGCGCTCCAGCAGGAGCTGGTACGCCTCCAGGTAGCCGTCCAGCTTCGCGTCCCGCAGCGGATGACCGGCGCGGGCCACCTGGGCCAGTTCCTCCTGCGCCACCGCCGCGCCGACCTCCACGCCGCCGGGAGCCGCGTACGGCAGCAGCGTGCAGCGCAGGAAGCGGGCCCAGTCCTCGCCCCGCCGGTCGCCGTACGAGGCGAACAGACCCACCGCGTCGTCGCACAGGGCCAGTGCCTGCTGCGTACGGGTGTTCCCGGCATCCACCACCGCCAGTTCCAGGCATGTCCACGCCTCCCCGTGGGCGACGCCGATCCGCTGGAAGTTGGCGCGGGCGTCCACCAGGAGCTGGCGGGCGAAGCCGGAGTTCTTCAGCGACCCGGTCTGGGCGGCGCGCTGGTCCCGGGTCACGCGGGCCGAGTGGTGCCGGGCGCAGGCGAGGCCGTAGACGTCCTGCATGCGCGAGAACATCGTGCGGGAGCGTTCCAGCTCGCGTACCGCGACATCCAGGTTGCCCGTCTCCTCCAGAGCCTGGCCCAGGTAGTAGACGGACCAGGCCTCACCGCGCGCGTCCTCGTTGTCGCGATGCCGGGACGCCGCCTGCCGCAGTCCGTCCACCGCCTGGGAGGGATCCCCGGCGACCAGGCGGGCGCGGGCCAGCTGGGTCAGCGCCCACGCCTCCCCGCGGGCGTCGCGCGTACGGCCGTACAGGTCGAGCGCCCGGCGCAGCTCGGACTCCGCGCCCGGCACGTCGCCCATCCGCAGGCCCAGCTGGCCGAGCTGGAAGTGGGCCCACGCCTCGCCGTGCACCGACTCGCCGGCGCGGTGCAGGACCAGGGAATCGGTGAGCAGGTCCAGCGCCTCCGGCACGCGCCCCCGGTCCCGTTCGACCGCCGCCAGCGCATGCATCGTCCAGGCGCGGTCCGTCGCCAGCTGGGGCGCCGACTGAAGGTCCAGGGCCTCGCGGAGTTTGGCCGCCGCCTCGGTGAGGTGGCCCTGGTGGTGCAGGGTGATGCCGAGGGAGCACAGGGCGCGGGCCGCGCCCGCATCGTGGTGGGCCTGCATATAGAGGTCGACCACCGAGGTCAGGGTCGTGCGGGCCTTGTCCAGCTCACCCAGCTGACGGGCCGCGATGCCCGTACGCCACTGCACCGAGCGGACCAGCAGGCCCTGGTCCACGGCCTGGGCCAGCTCGCTGATCTCGCCGAGGCGGTAGAGGTCGCCCCGCAGCAGGCAGTAGTCGCACAGGGCGCCCAGCAGATTGAGCACGGCCGCCTGGTTCGCGTCCTCCGCGTGCCTGAGGGCCGCCGTGATGAAGCTCGACTCGTCGTCCAGCCAGCGCAGCGCGTCGTCCAGCGAGGTGAAGCCGTGCGGGCTGAAGCGGTCCGAGCGGGTCGACATGTTGCCGTCGACCAGGCGCAGGACGGATTCCGCGAGGTCGGCGTAGTTCACGATCAGCCGCTCCTGCGCCCCCGTACGCTCCGACGGCTCCTCCTCGTCGAGAAGGCGCGCGTGGGCGAAGCCGCGGACCAGGTCGTGCAGGCGGTAGCGGTTGCCACGGACGTGGTCGATCAGGCCCGACTCGGACAGGGCCACCAGATGGCGCGTCGCCTCCGCCTCGTCCGTGGCCAGGAGCGACGCCGCCGCTGCCGCACCCAACGACGCCCTGCCTGCCAGTGCCAGCCTGCGTAGCAGCCGTCTCGCGGACTCCGACTGGTCGGTGTAGCGCAGCCACAGCACCCGCTCGATCGGCTCCACCGGGCCGTACGCGCCCAGATCCGTCGCCAGCGTGCGCGGTGAGCGCGGCCCCAGCGACGAGCCCGCGATACGCAGTGCCAGCGGCAGCCCGCCGCACAACTCCCCGATCAGCTCGGCGGATTCGGCGTCATAGGGGCTGGCGGAATCCTGCGCCGCCGCGGACAGCAGCTCCTCCGCGCCCGCCGCGTCCAACAACTCCACCGGCAGCTGATGCACCCACGCGGCGAGATCCGCGGGCAGGTCGAGAGCCTCCCGCGCGGTGACCAGGACCAGGCTGTCGGAGCGCTCGGGGACGAGGGTGCGGACCTGCTCGGGGTCCGAGGCGTCGTCGAGTACGACGGTGACCGGGAGGCCGGTCAGATGCTGGTGGTAGAGCTCGCTCAGCCGCTTGACCTGCTGATCCGTCGAGGATCGCTCACGGAAGAGAAGCTGCTCGCGCGGGGCGCCCAATCGGTTCAGCAGATGCAGCAGCGCGTCCCGCGTCGACAGCGGCGGCTCCTCTGTCGTGTCACCGCGCAGATCCACCACGCACGCCCCGCGGAACTGGTCCTTCAGATCGTGGGCCGCGCGGATCGCCAGTGCCGTACGGCCGCTGCCGGGCGCCCCGTGCAGGACGACCACCGTCGGCTTCGTCTCCGTACTCGCCCGCGCCGCCTGCACCCACTGCCGGATGCGGGCCATCTCCTGCCTGCGCCCCGCGAACGGGCCCATCAGCTCGGGGAGTTGACCGAACGACTGCTCCAGCACGTTCCGGCCACGGGCCGCCGCGCTCTTGTCCGCGCCCTTCAGCCGCGGCGCCGACTTCTGCGGGCCGGTGGACGCGCTCAGCACCCGCTGCTGGTCGAGGAACGGGCGGATGCCCCGTACCTCCAGCGCCGTCAGCCACTGCAGCCGCAGCTGTTCCGGGCCGCCAGGCTGGCCGACGGCGCCCGCGCGGTGGTGCGCGGCCGGCAGATGCGTGCCGGCCACCTTCACGACCGTCGCCGCGGCGCCGACGACGCCCACGGTCACGCCCGCGCCGACGGCCGTCACCGTGCCGGTGCCGAGGGCCAGATCGGACACCACGGCCGCGACCGCGGCCACGCCGGCCACCATCAGCGGCGTACTGCCGCCCTCCCGCGCGAACCGCTGCCCGAACGTCAGCCTCCCGGCCTCCGCCTCGTCCAGGGCCTGCGTGTACGCCTCGTACTCCTCGGCCGCCACCTGCGCCATGGCGTCCAGCGCCCCGCGCGCCCGCGACAACAGCACCTGCCCCTCGACGCGCCCGCCCGAGCGGCGTACCTCCTCCTCCACGGCCCGAGCCAACAGCCGCTCGGCCTCCGTCCGATGGCTGTCCCGCATGTCACGTCCCCCTCCGGCGGCAACTCCTATGCCTATGAGTGTCCTTCGGGGGAGGCCTGAGCGCGAGAGGGACGGCGATCATCGAACCGCCTTCCGTGACCTTCGAGGTGGATCGCTCGTTCTTTTGACTGGGGAGCGAACTATCGAATCGGGGGCGTTGTGAACCAGCATGGGCCCTTCGGCTGGCAGCGGGACAGAATCACGCTTCATCCCGACGAGGCGAAGCTCGTTGAGCAGGCGATCAGCGACCGCATCGCGGGGAAGGCGGTCCGGGCCATCGCGGCAGACTGGTGTGATCTCGGGGTCACCGGCACCCGTGGTGGCAGACCCAACGCGCAGACCGTCACCCAGATCATCACGGCGCCGCGGGTCTGTGGCTATCGGGCCAACCGGGGCGAGTTGCTGTTGATCCCGGAGACGGGGCAGCCCGTGCGCGGTCAGTGGGAACCCATTGTGGTGCCGGATCAGTGGCACGCGGTGTGCGCCACGTTCTCGCCCGGGAGTCTGTACCTCCACAGGGGAAGTGGCGCTCCGAGACTGACCGGGCAGAAGCGGAAGGCTCCCCGCCACCTGGCCACCGGCTTTCTTCGCTGTGGGGCGCAACGTCACGACGGCACGGTCTGCCGAGGATCGCTGTGCGCTCAGAAAGGGAGGAGCAAGAAGAGCCCGTACGTCTACTCCTGCCGAAGCTGCGGTCGATGCAGCATCAGCGGGCCGCTGGCGGACGAGGCGCTTGAACGGCTGGTCTTCTCCGAAGATCGAGGAGCGGCGAAGCCTCCGCAGCTGCTGCGGGACCGCTGGCGGTCCGGGGAGATGGGGCTCGAGGAGAAGAGGAAGGTCGTCGCGTCCGTCGTCACACGCTGCATCGTCCGCCCCGGCGTGAAGGGAGCCGCTTCCTGGGACCACTCGCGGGTGGAACCCCTGCCGGAGCGCCCCCGTCAGGCAGGATGGAGGTATGCCGAACCG